>JAZRTE010000038.1:0-6610 GCA_045651785.1 Eubacteriales bacterium
GGTGCAGACGAATATCCTCGAATCGATTCCGAACGTATGCGCTGGTATACCAATGAGCTCATCGAATACGTAGGCTCCTTCGGCTATACCGCACGCTTCTGGGGCGGATTTGGTCCCGATGGCTTCCAAGGCACCACACCTATTTCCGAAAATGCACAGATAAATTATTGGGATCACGGCATTTCCGGTTTTGAAGAAACAAAAGCAAGTAAGTACGAAGTAATCAACACCTTAAACAATATCCTTTACACCGTACCTACCACAAACTACAGCTTCCCTGATTATTACGATCTCAAGACGCTCTACACTAAGTGGCAGGTAAATGTCTTCTCGCTTTACGAGAACAAAACCTGGAGTGCTAACGACAAACGCCTGCTCGGTGCCTGCTTCGCGCTTTGGAACGACCTCCACACAACCTGGAAGGGCGTTACACGTTTCGACATCTTCGACAGATTGCGCGGCATGGTTTGCCTTATGGCGGAAAAGACTTGGACAGGTCTTGACACTAAAAAGATTTCTTACGAAAACTTTAAAGAACGTTACGACAAGCTCTCTCTCCGCGCGGGCGATGCCGACCCCGGACGTCACGCGCTTATAGGTGATGAAATCAACATTGATTTTGAATCGGATTATCAGGACGTTATCAGTGGCGGAAAGGTCGAAAACGGCAAATTCGTTCTTGACGGTAATTCATACGTAACTCTTGAAAATCGTCTTAAGGATCCTGCTGTCGGCTTCCCGAACACTCTTGAATTTGAGATCCGCCTTGACGAAGCGACGAATAAACCTCTCTTCGCAGGCGACGGAGTTGAAATACTTTCAAATGCAGACGGAAAAGGAAATTTCGGGTTCAAGACAGAATATTACACCTTCACCTATGACTATAAGCTTCCTGTCGGTGAAAACGTAAAGATCCGTCTTTCCAGTAATCTTACAACTACGTATCTTACGGTCAACGATAAGCTGTCCTTTATGCCGTATAATGCGCTTAATCCCAATAATACAGTGCTTTCAACGCTAACAATTCCGCTCTTGACAATCGGTAAGGGTGTGAAAGGCACTATTGATAACATCAAGGTTACTCCCGAAGCGGTTGATTTGAGCAAGATGCTTGCAAATTACAACCTTGCACTTAATGCGAAAACCTCTGTTTCCGGCCTTGAGGTTAACGACGGACGTTTTACCTCTGACCTTGCGGTTGACGGAAACGATAATACACGTTTGTCCTTTGCAAAAGATAAGGATGAGCAATGGCTTCTTATCGACCTCGGAGAAGTGAAAAACGTGTCGAGATTTGAAATTAATTTCAACGAGCACGTTTCCGCTTATGAAATTTACTTATCTGAGGATAATAAGACCTTCACCAAGGTTTATGAAATAAGCGGCGGGGTCGAAAGGGTTAAGCAAATCGATTCGATCAGTCTCGAAGGCGCTCAGAAAGCAAGATATATAAAGTACGTTCAGCTCAAACGTTGGTTTATGCCCGATTGGAATACCTATTACAGCGGCGGCATTATCGAGTTCAAGGTGTTCTCGTTTGATGAAACGATGTACCGCAACCTCATCCAAGAGGCATTAAAATTCCTTAAGGAAGGCGATAAATCGGATCCCAGACGTTCAGATGTAAGAAAATATGCAAGCGAATTGGAAAACTACATTAATCAGGAAAATATTTTCATTTCGAATGCAGAATATCTGTATGATCAGCTTACCAAGGCGTTGGATCCCAACGCTCCTATCGAGCCCGATCCCGATGTATCGAATCCCGATGTATCGAATCCCGATGTATCAAATCCCGGAACCTCCAATCCCGATGTGTCGGATAACGATTCGAACACCCCCTCGGATAACTCGGGTAGCGCGGACAACTCGAATAACGACCCCAACGGTTCGCCGAACAACACAGATGATACGCCCGACAATGCGTCCGATACCGTATCCGATACCACAACCGATAACGAATCGAGCGGTGGTATGGTATGGGCGATAATCGGTGCAATTGCGGCAGGCATCGCGGCTGTTGCGGCAATATTGTTTGTAATTAAAAAGAAAAGGAAAGCGTAAAAAGTGGATAATATCAAAGCGACCTTAAATGATATCGTAACTGAAAACAACACTGCGCTTTCGGTGGGAAGCGGATCACTTGCGGTCTATGCAACCCCTGCGATGCTCGCATTGATCGAAAAGGCAGCGTGTGAAGCGCTTAAGGGAGTTCTTGACGAAGCCGAAACTACCGTAGGAACACTTCTTAACGTCAAGCATGTCGCTGCAACGCCCGTAGGAATGCAGGTCAGCGCAACTGCCGAGCTTATCGAAAGGGAAGGCAGAAGGCTTGTCTTTAAGGTTGAGGCAAACGATGAATGCGGAGTTATCGGCGAAGGTATCCACGAGCGTTTTATAGTTAACTCCGAAAAGTTTATCCAAAAAACCTACTCTAAAAAATAATAACAAAATTAAAATCGAGCGGTTAAACCGCTCGATTTTTTATTGCCGAACAAAATGCATTACGTTCCGCTTCGGTATATTCATTCCCCAAGCCGCTTATCGGGTCGTAAAATGAAGAATAAGTGAAAATACAAACCCCGTCGGCATTTGTATTAACGATGCTTTCAAACGATCTTTTAAGAATGTCCTTGTTGTCACGCCATTCATATTTGCCGGAATTTCCTGCATAAGTGTCTTCAACACCCTTGCTTCCTAACTCGCATTTTGCGGCAGAAAGACCGATATAAAGCTTTATATTATCGTTTTTAACGGCTGAGCTCCAATCGTTTAAAACTCTTTCGAACGGACATGTCGAATTCAAAAAACCGAAATAAAGCTGAGGAATGATATAATCAACAAACCCGTCGTTTTCCAACCACTTGTAAATATCAACGTACCACCCGTTGTCCAGCGAATAAATATTTCCCGCAGGCGCAATTCCGAACACCTTGTCATTAAAAGTATGCACCGCGTCGTATAATGCCCTAACAGTTCTGTCGATATTGGCACGTCGAAAATCGCCAATATCGGAATATCCGCTTAACAAAAATTCCCGCTCGTCTTCAAACTCAAATTCTGTCGGGTAAAAATAATCGTCAAGGTGTATTCCGTCAAAGTCGTACTTGGTAAGTATTTCTTTCACTCCGTCAACTATTAATGCGGTTGCTTCTTCATAGCTTGGATCGAGATAAAGTAGGCCGTCGGTTCCAAGCTCGATCCTTTTCCCAATACCTTCGTTGTACCAATTAAAAAGCAAGCCTTTACCGTAATTGACCAATTCGCTTTTACTGCAAAGGCGAAAAGGGTTGATCCAAGCGTGTACCGATAAACCCTTATCTGTGGCAATATCTAAAAAAATCTGTATTGCATCGTATTCAATATTGCCGCCGTAGCTTCCTGCTATATATTTTGTAGTTGGAAATATTTCGCTTTCATACATACTGTCCCCGTTTGGTCTGACTTGTAAAAATACTGTATTAAACCCGTCGCGGACAAGATTATCGGTAAGCAATTCGGTCTTTTGTTTAAAATCATCAACATCCCTTTGCTTGTTGCCGTTGCGGTAAATAGGGTGCATATCAAACTGTGAAACCCAAATGGCGTTAATAAATTGATCGCCTTCAGGATCATCGGATACTTCGAGCTTGATCTCCTCGGTAAAAAGCATTATTTCCTTAACCAAATAGCTTTTTTCAACGTAAGCCTCCTGTATATTGACCGCCGTTGCTTCGCAGGAGCAGAACAAAACCGTAGATATAAAAAGCAAAAATAACTTCTTCAATTTTACCACCCGTTAGAGTGTATTGCAAAAATATAAAAGTTATGCTATCATAAAATCAATAAATGTTTGCGAGGGAAAAATGACTGTAAAGCTTTCCGAAAAGGCAAAGTTAATAATTGATTCGTTAAGGAATGCCGGCTTTGAAGCGTTCGCTGTCGGCGGTGCGGTTCGTGATTCCTTAATGGGCAGGGATGCGGATGATTTAGATATAACGACGTCTGCAAAGCCCGAGGATACTAAAAAGGTTTTCTCGGCATTTCCCGTCATCGAAACGGGCATAAAGCACGGTACCGTAACTGTTGTGCTTGACCGCGCCACCTTTGAGATAACGACCTATCGTACCGAAATCGGATATGCCGATTCGCGCCATCCCGATTCGGTAAGCTTTGTAAATAACATTACCGAAGACCTCGCAAGACGCGATTTTACGATGAACGCTATTGCCTATTCGCCCTATGACGGTATCGTTGACCCCTTTTGCGGGTATCGTGACATTCAAAACAAAATCATCCGCACGGTTGGGGAGCCGAATAAAAGGTTTTCGGAAGATGCATTGAGAATACTTCGTGCCCTGCGTTTTTCTTCTGTTCTTGGCTTTGAGATCGAGGACAATACCGCAAAAGCAATTTTTGAACTCGCCGAAAACCTAAAATTCGTTTCAAGTGAACGAATTTATACCGAAATGAAAAAGCTTATTTGCGGCACAAATGCACAATTTGTCATTAACGAATATCTTCAGGTCTTCAAAACGATTCTACCCATTAACGGCGATTATAAAGCAATTCATAAGCTGCCGAATGATTACGCAATGCGGTTATATTGCCTTTTCGGCGAATCGTATAAAGAAGCGCTAACCGTTTTACGTGCGGAAAATAAAGTTAAATGGACGTGTGACGTTCTCGCTTCTTCAAAACCGATTCCCACAGATCCTGAAAAAGTTAAATTTTATATTTCCTCCCTTGGCAGAGAGCACGCGAAAACGGTAATTGCGTACAGAAAAGCAATTTTTAACGAAGATGCCGAAAATATTTCATCGTCAATATTAAACAGCGGTTCACCACTGTTTTTATCTGACCTTGCGGTTAACGGAAACGATTTGTTTGATATAGGCATCAAGGGAAAAGAAATCGGTGAAATGCTGAACGCGTTACTCGAGTCGGTAATAAAAGGCGAAACGAAAAACGAAAAGAATGCCTTGATCGATTATGTCAATTCTCTAAACAAAAACGATTAAAGATATTATATTTTTTCATTAAAATATACGTCCCATCGGGAAGGGAAAACATAAAAAAGCCTTGATTTATAAGGCTTTCTCTTCCTTTTTCACAAAAGGTATCGAATTGCAAAGATATCCAAGTTTATAGCAATTTGATGAGTAAAAATCAACGAGGACTACATTAATTCAGAACCCCAAGTATCTATTATTGATTATATCTTAAGTGACAATTATGCAGAGTAACCTAATTGAAAATGCCGTCCGGTTTTTGCAGGACGGCATTTTGGTTTAATAAATTTTCATAATTTGTTTTACCCTAATATTTGCCGTTTAATATTCGTGTATCAATTTATATTTATCGCATTTTTTTAAAACAACTGAGAGAAATCGTGAAATTATCCGTCTAAATAGATGAAAGGCAATGAAATTTCCTTTAGAAAGGAGGAATGTAATGGATAACGGTGCAAGTAGCTACCGCCGTTTTCTGGAAGGTGATTCAAACGGCATTGTCGAAATAATCAGAGATTACAAAGATGGACTTATATTGTATCTAAACGGCATCGTACAGAATTTGTATGTTGCCGAAGATTTAACAGAGGACACCTTTGTAAAGTTGGTTGTGAAAAAACCGTATTTTTCCGGAAGAAGCTCTTTCAAAACGTGGCTTTATGCTATCGCCCGCAATGTTGCTATCGATTATCTGAGATCAGATGCCAAAATCAAAGAGATTTCGGTAGATGAATTTCACAATATGGCTAATGATGAGGAAAACTTGGAACAAACTTATATACGATCCGAAGATAAAATTATCGTACATAGGGCTTTGTCAAAGTTAAAATCAGAGTATCGCCAAGTGATTTATCTTACGTTTTTCGAGGGATTGGATAACAAGCAAGCGGCAAAAGTAATGAGAAAAAGCAAGCGGCAAATTGAAAACCTTATTTATCGTGCAAAAATGTCGCTTAAGGAACAACTAATTGAGGAGGGTTTTAGTTACGAAGAACTATAATGATATGGCTGAAAGTGTTTTTCGGCGCAGTGAACAAATAATAAAAGCTAATACGAAAAGGAGGAAAAATATGAAAATACTTGTTTTAATGATTTCGTTAGTTATTGCCTTGTTCGGAGTCGGTGCATATAGTATGTTGTCCGATAATGATCCTGACCTTCCTCCGATTATAAGTGATACGAGCGACGTCAGCGTTGATGATACCTCTAAACCTAATACAGATAACTCCGACAATATTGCCACGAGCGAACCTGACAACAGCACGGATGTATCGACACCTCCTATTGAAGTGTTGACAATATACACGACAGCAGATGGTACAGGTGAATTTGCAGCAGATATGTACCGTCCCGAAGGTTATCACGATAACATCGGTTCGGTGTTGGCATTGATGATGCATTATACACCCGAAGATGATGCAGAGTTTAACGTGCTTATTTATCCCTTCAAGGATATGAAAATCGAGGATGTTATATCGAAGGTAAATGAAACGATTTCCGAAGAAATACCTCTCGACCAACTAAAACAAGTTGAAGTAGAGAATGATATTACCGAAAGCATTAAGAAATATCATTTAATCTTGAACAAAGAGCAGATTAACGCTCTTGCAGAAAATAAA
>JAZRTE010000039.1:0-8278 GCA_045651785.1 Eubacteriales bacterium
CACCGAGAGATATGCGAACAAATTCACGGTTGGTTGCATTTGCAATAGACTTCGCAACCGACGTTTTGCCAACACCGGGAGGGCCGACAAAGCAAAGAATTTGTCCCTTAAGATCGGGTTTCAATTGCTTCACTGAAAGAAATTCAAGGATTCTTTCCTTTACCTTTTCAATTCCGTCATGTTCTTTGTCCAGAATCTTTTTGGCATCGGTAATATCAACTCTATCCTTGCTTTTCTTTCCCCACGGTAGTTCTAAGCAGGTTTCGATATAGTTACGTATTACAGTAGCTTCGGGAGTTCCAAAAGGCATTTTGGAAAGCTTTGCGTTTTCTGAAAGAAGTTTTTCTTCTATATCCGCGGGAAGCTTCGCATCCTTGATCTTGGAATAATATTCGTCACCGTCTTCCATATCATCGGAATGAGCATCTTCACCAAGCTCGCTTTTGATAGCACGCAACTGTTCACGAAGATACATATCGCGCTGTTGTCTCGTGAGGTTATACTTAACCTTTTGCTGGATATCGTTATCAAGGTTAAATATTTCTATATCCTTCTTGAATATTTCACAAAGGCGTTTGATTCGCTTAGTGGTGTCATATTCTTCAAGAAGGTCTTTTCTTTCGTCGATATTAACAACGAAATTACTTGCTAAAAAGTCAACTATTTGTGATGAGTCGTGCAATTTGTTGACTTCCTCAATAATCTCATCGGTAGGCTTTGAAACGTAGTTAAGATATTCTTCAAATACCTTAAACAGGTCTTTTGTAGCGATACGTTCCTGAGCAAAGGAAGAAGTCCTTCTGGGCTTGTCGCAAATTACTTCGCAGGTTATACATTCGTCATCGATATGTGTTTCGCCTCTGTCGGCACGACGTATACCTTCAACCACAACCTGTATGCTTCCGTCATTGAGACGTGCGGAATGAATAACATTGGCAATTACACCGACACGCATAAGATCGCCTGACATTGGATTTATAACAGACGCGTCATGTTGGGTAACGAGGAAAAGCGGTTCGCCGAGCGACTCTGCGTTTTTAAGTGCATTGATTGAGGTTTTTCTGCCAATTTCAAAGCTTGTTGTTGTGCCGGGAAAAACAACAATTCCTCTCAATGCGATTGTATTTAACACTTGGGTATCAGTTTCTAAAATATAAGCCATTATAACTCCGTTATTTGCCGAGTGATGCCGCGCCGATTATACCTGCATCATTTTGCAATTCGGCAACCTTAATAATTGTCTTTTTATCGCTGAAACGCGAATATTGTTCACGCTCGACGATTTCCTTAATGGGATTTATAAGAATATCACCTTGCTTTGAAATGCCGCCGCCTATGCTCAAAACCTCGGGTTGGAAGATGTTAATAAAGTTTGTAATGCCGCAGGCTACGTATTCGATATATTGCTTATAAACCTGTTTTGCTGTTTCGTCATTTAAAAGCATTGCATCGAAAACTGTTTTTCCGTTTACATTTTCGATATCGCCGCCGCATACATCCCAAAGAGCACTTTCCTTGTTGGCTTCCATTTTTTCTTTTGTTTGTCTGATAAGCGCGGTTGCAGAAGCATAGCTTTCAAGGCAGCCCTTTCTTCCGCAGGGACAATCCAAACCGTCTTTAACAATCACAATGTGGCCGAGCTCTGCGCCCGAAAAATTGAATCCCGAATATACCTTACCGTCAATAATGATACCGCCGCCGACACCTGTGCCGATCGTAATAAATAAGGAGTCTTTATATCCCTTTGCAGCACCGTATATTGCTTCGCCCTTAGCTGCGGCATTCGCATCATTGTCAATGTAGATTTTTTTAATTCCGGTTTTTTCCGAAAGCTTAGCTGCGATCGGGTAATTAAGGAAAGGTAGGGTTGCCGCATAAATGATAACACCGTTTTCGCTGTCTGCGCTACCGGGAGAAGCGATACCGGCGTATTCGATATCATCAACGGTTAATCCTGCGTCATTGATTACCTTAAGGCAAAGCTTTGCCATATCATTTATTATACGGTCTCCATCCTCATTGCGAACAGTAACGCATGTATCGGAAAATAAAATTTTACCGTTATCATCGCAAATGCCCGCTTTGATGGACATACCGCCTAAGTCAATACCGAGATAATACATAATATCCTCCAAAAACAATTAATCAAATATTCCTGCTTGTTTTTTTAATCTTTCTTCAAATTCTGCAGCAGTATTAAAGCCCATTTTTTTCTGTCGATGATTCATCGCAGCAATTTCGATAATTACCGCAAGATTTCGACCGGGTTTGACCGGTACGGTTATCGACGGAATGTTAATACCGAGAATTTCGGTGAATTCGGAATCAAGACCGAATCGGTCATACATTTTTCCTTGTACCCAGTTTTCAAAATTGATTATAAGGTCAATTTTTTCAGATTCTTTTACGGAACCCATACCGAAAATACGTCTTACGTCAACGATACCGATACCGCGGAGCTCGACATAGTGCTTGATAAGGCTTGGCGCACTGCCGACAAGGGTAATTGCCGAAACCTTTTTGATTTCAACAGCGTCATCGGCAATAAGTCGGTGACCACGTTTTACCAATTCAATTGCGGTTTCGCTCTTACCTATACCGCTGTCACCTAAAATCAAAACGCCTTCACCGTAAACTTCAACAAGAACACCGTGCTGAGTGATTCTTTCTGCCAAAGAAACGTGCAATCCCGAGGTGGCGGCTGCCATAAAATCCGAGGTTAAAGATTCAGTTAACAATAAAGGCGTGTTGCTCGCTTGCGCTTCTTCCAGCAATTCCGGAAAAATTTCAAGCGACGAAGTGACGATAAGCGCCTTTACGTTGTATGAAAAGAACTTTTTGAGCGAAGCTCTGCGTTTTTCGGGGGTCAAGGAGGCAAGATAGCTATGCTCCATATTACCGATCAACTGTAAACGTTCGCTTTCAAAATCTTCATAAAAGCCGGTGAACGGAAGTCCCGGTCTGCTAAGATCGGAACGATATACCAATATTTCATCAAAATTTTCAGGCGCATGAACGATCTGAAGCTTGTATTTTTCTACGATCTCAGAAAGCTTTATGCTGTATTTTTTACTCTGCATCAGTCATAACCTCCAACGGATCCAACGCTTTGGTAACTTCGGTGATCTGGGCAGCCCTAATCGATTTGCGTTTTTTATAAAATTCCACGTAAGAATCTAAATTAAAGGATGCTATCACAAGCAAAATTATAACTACCGGAATAATAACAGCTACAACAGCCACTGCATCGCTTTCACCAAAAATATCGGTCCAAATGCCCAAATATGCATTTAAAGCTTTCAAAATGTAATTAAAACCGATTTTAATTACATTTAAGATTGCAACTCCGCCGTTTGTTGACAGCATTTCTATTTGACCGTCGCCGGCTTGTTCAATTGCTTGCAAATAACTATTTATAAAAATATGGTAACCGCAAAGAACAGAACCCCAAATCGCGAAAAACAGAAGATAGAGTGATCTCCAAAAGTACACCCTGCCATTCTTTTTGCAAATTTCTTCGGTACATTCAATTTCAGCCTTTTCGGAAACGAAATATACCCAATTTCCGGAAGCAAGAATAGGAATGATACCCAATTCTTCACGCGATTTGAAATATTCAACTGCTTCCTCGGAGCGAGGCGAGCAATCTAAATTCTCAAGAGAATAATGAAAAACCTTATCTTCGCAGAAGGTAAATTTATAATTTGAATCATTGACGGAATTAAGCAAAAAACCGTGTTTGCCCATTTCGTTCAACCATTTATTTTCTTTTTCTTTTGAGAAAAAAACCTTAAATGCAGACTTGTCCATAATCGACTCCTCCTATAACAATTTATTATACTCTATTTATATATAAATGTCAATTAAAAACATAATAACATTGTTAAAAAAGCACTTGAAAATGATATATTTATATGATATAATAACGCGAATGAGATATGAAATATGGCCATACTAACCGGGGAGTTAGCGGTGCCTTGTACCCACAATCCGCTATAGTGGGGGTGAATGCCTTTTGAGGGCCCTGCTTGTGTCGCTGCACCGAAAGCGCCTTGTTGAGAGGCGGGTCCTTGCGCAATTCGTACCTGCGAATTATGTCAGGTGGGGAACCAAGCAGCATTAAGCAGATCTACGGATGTGCCGCAAGGGTGCCTGTCTTGAGGGGATCTTTCGGTTTCCGGGCGGAAGCAGTGTTCGACATTGGTGTATGGTCATATTTTGTATCTCATTAATTAATTACAGGAGGTTTTCTATGTATTTGTCGCTTTACAGAAAATGGCGACCGAAGATTTTTGATGAAATCAGCGGTCAGGAACATATAACAGCCATTTTGAAAAAGCAATGCGAAAACAACAGGGTTTCTCATGCATATCTTTTCTGTGGCACACGCGGTACAGGAAAAACCTCTTCTGCAAAAATTCTTGCAAAAGCTGTTAACTGCGAAAATCCACAAAACGGTAATCCGTGTAACGAATGCTCAGCTTGTCGTTCTATTGATTCGGGCAGCGCAACCGACGTTCTCGAAATAGACGCGGCAAGTAATAACCGTGTTGATAATATACGCGACCTTCGTGATGAGGTTGTATATCCCCCGTCGGTACTGAAAAAACGCGTTTATATAATCGACGAGGTTCATATGCTGACCGACAGCGCTTTTAACGCATTGTTAAAAACGCTTGAGGAACCTCCCGAATATATTGTTTTCATTCTTGCAACCACTGAATTGAACGAACTGCCGCCAACAATTATTTCAAGATGCATTCGCTTTGACTTCTCGCGTATTGATGAAGAAGCTGTAAAGGCGCGTATTGAATTTGTTGCCGAGCAAGAGAAAATAAGTCTTGACGAAGGCGTGTCTTCGCTGCTTGCAAAGCTCGCAGACGGCTCTATGCGTGATGCTCTTTCTTTGTTGGAGGCGTGCGCTAACGGCAACACTGATACACTAACGCAAGAAACAGTCCGTAACGTTTTGGGTCTTGCCGGAGATGATATGATATTCGGACTTCTTCACGCAATCGCCGAGAAGAATGTTCCCGATGCCATTGGAATTGTTTCCGAAATACATCGTTCTTCAAAGGATATTTCTGTTTTCATAGACGATCTTTCTCTGAAAGTGCGTGATTTGATCATAGATAAACAATTAGCAAAATTCGGTAAGGCTTCAAAAATTAAAAATGAGTATACTCACATAATTGATGAATTTACGGTCGAGCAATTGTTTTATATAAGTTCTGTTCTCGAGGAAACGCAAAGCCGTATAACGAAATATGCTATGAATAAGCGTACTGTTTTAGAAATGGCAATAATTCGTATGTGCGATAAGTCTCTTTCCGATTCGCCAAAAGCGCTTGCGGCTCGCGTTTCCGAGCTTGAAAAGAAGCTTTCCGTGCTTGCGGTTACAGGTGTTGTCCCGAAGGAAAGTAATGCTCAGTTTGAGACCGGTGAGGCAATTGCAGTTGCGTCGGTTCCTGAATCTGAAGCTGCGGCAATTGCAAATGAGCGCGAAAAATTTTCTAATATTTCGGATGTGTATGATTTTCTTTCGAACAATCCATCGCAGGTTTCATTTTTAACACAAACAAATGTCTATTCCGAAGGTAATAAGATTGTCGTTACGGGACAGAAATTTGCGCTCGATATGATACAGATTGAAGGTGTAGATAATTTATCGAATGCCTTTGCATCGGTATTGGGACGTAAAATCGAAATAGTTTTTGAAGAAGCTCAAAATGCGAAAGAAGACCCCGCTCAGGTTTCTTTTATAAACGATCTTTAAATGAAATTTATCTAAAATAAAGGAGAATAATAATGAAAGTCAGACTTCCCAAAGGAATGGGCGGCGGCCCGCAGGACATGAATTCGCTTATGAGACAAGCTCAAAAAATGCAAGAGGATATGGCCTCAAAGCAAGAAGAGCTTGAAGCGCGCGAATACGATATAAGCGCCGGCGGCGGTGTTGTAAATCTTAAGATAAACGGTAAGAAAGAAATTCTTTCAATTTCTCTTTCGCCCGAAATTGTTGATCCGGACGATGTCGAAACGCTCGAGGATATTCTTGTTGCCGCAGTTAACGAAGCGATTAAGCGTGTTGAAGATACCAACTCTGAAGAAATGTCGAAAATCACCGGTGGCATCCCCAATATGCCCGGAATGTTTTAATCGGGGCACTGATTAATGACACCATCTATTGAAAAACTTGTGAATTACTTCGCTTCCCTGCCCGGTATCGGAAGAAAAAGCGCGGCGCGGCTTGCTTACAGAATCATCGAAATGTCTGATGACGAGGTTCGTTCTTTTTCGGATGCGATTTTGGAAGCTAAAGGCAACGTTAAGCTTTGTCCCGTTTGTATGGCATACTGTGAAGACGGACGTTGCGTTATTTGCTCAAACACCACTCGTAATAATGAAACCATTATCGTAGTCGAGGATAACAAAGCTCTTGAAGCGATTGAAGACACACACGAATTCAACGGTAAATATCACGTGCTTCACGGTGTAATTTCTCCCGTTGACGGTGTAGGGCCCGATCAACTCAAGGTTAAAGAGCTTCTTTCAAGACTTGATGACAACGTAAAAGAGGTTATCATTGCAACAAATCCCAGCGTTGAAGGTGAAGCTACGGCAATGTATCTCGGTCGCTTAATAAAGCCGTTTGGTGTTAAGGTTACACGATTGGCGTATGGCTTGCCCGTTGGCGCAACTCTTGAATATGCCGACTCGTTTACATTACTAAAAGCTATCGAAGGCAGAACAGAAGTATAGAAAGAAAAGCTCCCGTTGGCGTACCTGCGATAAAGCAGTTTTAAAATGAATACGAAAATGCGGAGGGCAACTCAAGTTGCTCTCGGCGTGCTTTTTTCAACCGCCCCAACCAACAGTTGAAAAAACTCAAGAACGGGATGTTTGACGCCATTTGATTGATATGATATAATATAATCACGGAAGGCGCCTCCGAAATGAAATAAAAGGAGTAAACAATATGAATCTCGGTAATAAAATCCGTGAACTGCGCAAGGCAAGAAATCTTACACAAGAGCAGTTGGCGGATTCACTCAAAATCTCCGCACAGGCTGTGTCAAAGTGGGAGATGGGGGCTTCTTACCCCGATATGACTATGATACCAACCATTGCAGGTCTTTTTAAGGTGTCGCTTGACGAGCTTTTCGACTTTGACGTAAAGAATATCGACAAAGAAATCGAGGATATCCGTCTGGAATATAAAAAGCATTTTTGGGAGAACTTTGAAAAAGCCGAACAAATTTTGCTCGACGGTCTGAAGATCTATCCTGCATCTATTCAGCTCAAAACTGAGCTATTTGAGCTATATGCCTATAATGTTGATCGTGGCGATGATATCGTCAACAAAGCTTTTGAACTTGGAAGTCATATTATCAGTGTGTCACAGGATGTCTTCTGTACTTGCCGCACGAAAGCGAATATGATTCATATTTACACATATTTGGAACGCGAAAAGGGGCAAGATCATTACGATGAAATAAAACAGATCATCGAAACCCTTCCATATATGTACCCTTATATGTTGCAGGACAAAATGCGCCTTTCAGCAAGCTATATTAAGGGCGAGGAAGGAATGAAAGAAGCCAAATGCCTTAAAGATATAGAGTGGCAGGAGTTCTTCATAGCTTGCGATCAAGTTGGACATCGCTATTTTGATATGGGGGACTACCAAAACGCAATGATCCATTTTCAAGAAAGCGTGGATGTAATTGAACGGTTTATGTATCCCGACAAGCAGGGCTTTGATGCATATCCAATCGGTGGCACACACGCCAACCATGCTATTACTCTTCTTGATATTGCAACTTGTATGTTCCGTTTGGGCAACACAGACGGCATAGATGTGTTGATTGAAAAATCCAAACATATTTATTTTGACACATACAACCACATAGAACTCCGTGATTATAATAAAACTATGTGCGGAATGGTTGATTATTTTACAAAGGAATACAACAAGAAAAAACTGAACGAATATAAACCGCTTGATCTGGGCGAGATTGAAAAGCGAATATCTCAAAAGAATGCGTAGTTCGCTTTTGTGTACGCAAAAGCAGTGCTTGTCAGGAAAAGAAGACGGACTTTCGGGGCGTACAAAACAAGCCTTCCCCAGTGGGGGAAGGTGGCAGCCGAAGGCTGACGGATGAGGTGTCATAAGTTCAAATCAACTCCTCATCCACCGCTATCGCGGTCCCCCTTCTCCCACAGGAGAAGGCTCATTACCACCCGACAGTATACCTAAAAGGTGTAACACACTATA
>JAZRTE010000040.1:0-16803 GCA_045651785.1 Eubacteriales bacterium
CACCGAAAGCGTTATTATCGATTTCGGCGGCAAGGATGCATATTCCCTGGGCGAATTGATTTACTTCTTCTTCGCGTCCTGCGCGGTTTCGGGTTATATTCTTGAGGTCAACCCCTTCGATCAGCCCGGCGTTGAAGCATACAAGAAAAACATGTTCGCATTGCTCGGCAAGCCCGGTTATGAAGCAGGCAAGGAAGAGCTTTTGAAAAAAATCGCGTCGATATAACCGAATTCTGACGAATTTTTTTCTGAAAATTGTTAAAAAGTTGAAAATTTTATATCAATTACAGGAAAATACTATTGATTTTTTTATCCAAATAAAGTAAAATACTTGTAAGAGCTCGGACAAACGCACCGGCGCGTTACCGACTTACAAAATCTATCAGCCGGAAGAACGGAGTTTTATTATGCAACTTTTAGTAGGCTTAAAGGGCACCGGTAAGACCAAAAACCTTATCGAAGCAGTAAATCAGGCAGCTATGGAAACCAACGGTGTTGTTATCTGCATCGAATGCGGCAGAAAACTCACTTTCGATATTAAACCTCACGCACGTCTTGTTGACGTTGAAGAATACGGCGTTAAGACCGCTGACGAGCTTTACGGCTTCGTTTGCGGCTTGCTTGCAGGCAACTATGATATCACCGAGATCTTCATCGACAGCGCACTTAAAATGTGCGGCGACGATGTAGCTGCGTTCGAGGAATTCGTTTGCAAGGTCGACAAGATCGTTACCGCTCACAAGATAGAATGCGTTATGGTCGCTTCCGTCGCTCCCGAAGCACTTTCCGAAAAAGCCTCCTGCTTTATTAAATAATAATGGAAGAAAAGAAAATCGCCCTGCTTAAATGCGGTCTGCGTGCATTTGGGGCATATACGGTCATCAGCTTTCTTTGGACCGCGATTCTTTCGCTCGGCACTGCCGCCGCATCGGAGGGCACTGCAACAAGCGTCAGTATGAAGGGTATCAGCGAATTTGCCGAGCGTTTGCTTATGGCAAATGCCGCTATCGCGTTGTTTTCCGCCGTTTACGGCTTTTCATTCCTCTTTTTCAGAATCAAGAGCATTTCTTCGACGGCAAAACGCGCGTTGCATATCATCGCCAACTATGTTTTTGCGATGATCGCCGTGCTCATCATTCATTCCACCGCACCTAATGCAAACGCATCGACTTGGGTGGTATTGCTCTTCTTCGCAACCTTTTTGTTCTTCGCCGTTTACGGCATCGCATCACTTGTTGCGTTCCTTGTAAGAAGAAAAAAGGCAAATTAACAAACAAAAGCTTCCCTGAAAACGGGAAGCTTTTTTGTTATATCAAAGATATATCGGCATTCTTTCCTCCGCCGATTTGTAGATCGCCAAAATAACGTCGACCGCACGTCTGCCGTCGGCAAGTCCGGACAAGGGCTCAATGCCCTCGCGTATGCAACGGATCGTATCGGAAATCTGGCGAATGTGTCCGTCGTTGGAGATCGCAGTCGGAGTCGAAGCGCCGCTTGCAAACGAAGGCATAAGCACAACGTCATCGTGTCCGCCGCCGTTTTTGATATCCCAACGCACAATCGAGGTTTCGTCAAGAACGATCGAGCCGTTTTCGCCGTTTATATCAAGCCTGCGCGGATAGCCGGGGTAGACCGAGGTGGTCGCCTGAATGATGCCGGTTGCGCCGCTTTCGTATTCGATGACCGCCGAAAGAGTATCCTCAACCTCGATGTTACGCACCAAGGTTTTCGAAAGAGCATAAACGCTTTTTATCGGCCCTGCGAGATAAAGCAAAAGGTCTACGCCGTGAATGCCTTGATTCATCAAAGCACCGCCGCCGTCGATGCGCTTGGTTCCGCGCCACGAGCCGCTGTCGTAATATTCCTGTGAGCGGTAGTATTTCATATAAATATCGGCACAAACGATTTTGCCGAGCAAGCCCTCATCAATTGCGTTTTTTACTTGATTTATGTTTTTCGCATAGCGGTTTTGAGAAATTACCGAAACGGTAACGCCCGATTTTTTACATTCCGTCTCGCAGGCGTCAAGCTGTTCCTTGTTTATCGCGAGAGGCTTTTCGCATATAATATGCTTGCCCGCTCTTGCGGCGGCAATGACCGATGTGTGATGGTATCCGCTCGGGGTGCATATACAAACAACGTCGATATCCTTGCAGGATAATAGCTCGACCTCATCCTTAAACGCTTTTGTTCTGTGACGGGTCGCAAACTTTTCGGCGGCATCAAACACAACGTCGCAAACACCTATCAAATCGGCATCGCCGATACATTCGTGTATTGCATTTGCGTGAAAATCCGCAATTATTCCGCATCCGATGATGCCAAATCCCAATTTTTTCTGCATAAACCGCTACCTCTTTGATTTTCTTTCTTTTATTCTACCAAACGCTTGATTTTATGTCAATAAAAAGATTAAATTAACGCTTTTCTTTTTACAAACCCTATTGACTTTAGTGCGACAGTGTGATATTATAATTATTAAGATATAAATTGGGTAATTATTTTGTTTTATATAAAGGAGATATACATAATGCAACGTGTTTATAATTTTTCCGCAGGTCCTTCGATGCTTCCCGAATCGGTGCTTGAGCAAGCTGCAAAGGAAATGCTCAACTACAACGACAGCGGTATGTCGGTTATGGAAATGAGCCACCGCTCGCCCGTTTACCAGTCGATTATTGATGAAGCCGAAGCAGACCTTCGCAAATTGATGAATATTCCCGATAACTACAAGGTTCTCTTCCTTCAAGGCGGCGCTACCCAGCAATTCGCCGCTGTTCCTCTTAACCTTATGAACAAAAACGGCAAGGCTGATTATATAGTTTCGGGTCAGTTCTCGAAGAAGGCGGCTGAAGAAGCGGCTAAATTCGGTGAAGTTAATATCATCGCATCCTCCAAGGACAGAAATTTCGCTTACATTCCCAAAGTCGAAAGCTTCTCTCCCGATGCGGATTACGTTCACATCTGCTATAATAACACCATCTTCGGCACCTGCTTTGACTATATCCCCGAAACAGGCGATATTCCTCTTGTTGCCGATATGTCCTCGGGCATCCTTTCCCGTCCCGTTGACGTTTCGAAGTTCGGTCTTATCTATGCGGGCGCGCAGAAGAATATGGGCCCCTCTGGTCTTACCGTTGTTATCGTACGCGAAGACCTTTTGGGCAACGCAAGAGAAAACATTCCCGTTATGCTTAACTACACCGTTCAGGCAGAAAACGGCTCGATGTACAACACCCCTCCCTGCTATTCGATCTACGTTGCAGGCCTCGTATTCAAGTGGCTCCTTGCTACCGGCGGTCTTGAAGAACGCGAAAAGATCAACGTAAACAAGGCTAACCTCCTTTACGATTATCTCGACAACTCCAAGCTTTTCAAGGCAACCGCAGATAAAGAGGTTCGTTCGCTTATGAACGTTTGCTTCGTTACCGGCGACGCCGATAAGGATAAGGCGTTCGTTTCCGCCGCATCCAAGGCAGGCTTTGTAAACCTTAAGGGTCACCGCGTTGTCGGCGGTATGCGTGCATCTATCTATAATGCAATGCCCGTTGAAGGTGTTGAAAAGCTCGTTCAGTTTATGGCTGATTATGAAAAGGAGAACGCATAATGTATAATATTAAGTTATATAACAAGATCAGCAAGGTTGGTCTTGACGTATTTAACGAAAACTATAACGTTTCGGAAACCGCCGAAAAGGCAGAAGGTATTCTCGTTCGTTCTGCGGCATTGCACGAAGAACCCTTTGAAAAGGAGCTTCTTGCTATTGCACGCGCAGGCGCAGGTGTTAACAATATTCCGATCGACCGTTGCAGTGAAAACGGCATCGTTGTTTTCAACACCCCCGGTGCAAACGCAAACGGCGTTAAGGAGCTTGCGATTGCCGCGCTCCTTCTCGCATCGCGCGATATCGTCGGCGGTATCAACTGGGCAAGCTCTCTTAAGGGCACTCCCGACGTTGCAAAGCAGGTTGAAAAGGGCAAGAGCAAATTTGTCGGCCCCGAAATCAAGGGCAAGACTCTCGGCGTTATCGGTCTCGGCGCTATCGGCGGTATGGTTGCAAACACCGCAAGCGACATTAAAATGAAGGTTGTCGGCTGTGACCCCTACATTACCGTTAAAAACGCTTGGTCGATCTCCCGTGCGGTTCGCAAGGCTGACGATTACGATGCAATTTATGCGGAATCCGATTATATTTCCTATCACATCCCCTCGCTTCCCACAACGAAGGGCATCATCAACAAGGAAAACATCGCAAAAATGAAGGACGGCGTACGCATTATCAACCTTTCGCGCGGCGATCTTGCAAACATCCCCGACCTTATCGAAGCGCTTGAAAGCGGCAAGGTTGCTTCTTACGTAACCGACTTCCCCTGCGAAGAGCTTTTAGGTGTTCCTCACGTTGTTTGTATCCCTCACCTCGGCGCATCCACTCCCGAATCGGAAGATAACTGCGCGGTTATGGCGGCAGAACAGCTTATCGATTACATCGAAAACGGCAACATCCGCAACAGCGTTAACTATCCCGAAATTGTGATGAACAGAACCGAAAGCAACCGTGTTGTTGTTCTCCACCAGAACATTCCCAACATCATCACCCAGATCTCTGCGGCACTCGCGAAGGATAACGTAAATATCGAATCGCTCTTCTCGCAGGCAAAGGGTAACAACGCAGTTTCCTTCTTCGATACCAACGACGCGATCAACCAAGTCGTTATCGATGACATCACTGCAATCACAGGTGTTGTAAAGGTTCGCGCTCTTTAATTAAAGTTCAATACAAAAAGCGGTCTTATTTAGACCGCTTTTATTTTTTTATTCGATAAACATCGCGTCGCCAAAGGAGAAGAAGCGATATTTTTTGCTTACCGCCTCGCGGTAGGCATTCATTGTGTTTTCATAACCCGCAAACGCGCAAACAAGCATAATCAACGTGCTTTCGGGCAGGTGGAAATTGGTTATCATCGCATCGACACACTTAAACTTAACACCGGGATGAATGAATATTGAGGTATCACCCTCGTAAGGGTGGATGATTCCGTTTTCGTCGGTCGCGGTTTCAAGCGTTCGCACACTTGTTGTGCCGACGGCGATAACGCGTCCGCCGCGCGAGTGTACGGCATTTATTCTGTCCGCCGCTTCTTGTGTCACTTTAATATATTCGGCGTGCATTATGTGGTTTTTAAGGTCGTCCTCCTTAACGGGGCGGAAGGTGCCCAAGCCGACGTGAAGAAGCACGCGCACTATCTCGACACCCTTTTCCTCTGCCTTTTTCAACAATTCGGGTGTGAAATGAAGACCTGCGGTCGGCGCGGCGGCAGAGCCGTCAGTTTTTGCATAAACGGTTTGATAGCGGTTTTTATCTGCAAGCTTTTCGGTAATATAAGGCGGAAGCGGCATTAAGCCTACTCTATCGAGTATTTCGGCAAAAACACCGTTATATTCAAACCTTATCACGCGGATACCGCCCTCAAGCACGTCGGTAACAACGCCTTGCAGCTCATCGGAATAGATGACCCTTTGACCCGTTTTCGTCTTTTTGCCGGGTCGGGTAAGGCATTTCCAAACCTCGCCCTCTTCACCCTCAACGCGAGAAAGCAAAACCGTTTCGATCTCGCCCTCTCTTCCCTCCGCTTTACCGAAAAGGCGCGCGGGAATGACCTTGGTATCGTTGATAACAAGGCAATCGCCCTCTTTAAGTCGGTCGATTATATCGTGAAATGTCTTATGCGCAACAGTGCCGTCATTTTTGCCAAGACACAAAAGGCGCGACATATCGCGCACGGGCGACGGAGTTTGGGCAATAAGCTCCTCGGGAAGGTCATAAAAATAGGTTGAGCGTTTTAAAAGATCCATAAGGTTTCCTTTACCGCACTTGCGGAATATACTTATTTTGAAAGGATTTTTAATATTATACTACATCGTCCAAAATATTTCAACTTAAAAAGGAAAATATAGCATGAAAAAGTCGATTGTTTTTCGCGGAGTCGCAACCGCGCTCGCCACTCCGTTTGATGAAAAGGGTATTGATTTTATCTCGTTTGCAAAAATGATAGATTTTCAGCTTTCGCACGGTGTTGATGCGCTCGTCGTTTGCGGTACTACAGGCGAATCGTCAACACTCAGCGAGGATGAAAAAAAGGAGCTTATCTCCTTTGCCGTCCGTCAGGTGCGCCATCGCGTGCCGGTTATTGCGGGTACGGGCTGTAATGACACAAAGCGAGCCTGCAAGATGTCGGAATTTGCCGCGACGGCAGGCGCGGACGCGTTGCTTGTCGTTACGCCTTATTACAACAAATGCACCCAAAAGGGACTCGTTTCCTATTATTCGGATATCGCATCAGCTTCGGGTCTGCCGTTTATTGCCTACAGCGTGCCTGCGCGCACGGGGATGAAGATCGAGCCCGAAACTGCGGTAAAGCTTGCCGAAAACAAGCTTGCCGTCGGATTCAAGGATGCGGGCGACAGTATTGCCGACACTGCACGTATCGTTTCGCTTTGCGGCGACGAGCTGCCTGTCTATTCAGGCAACGATGACAGAATTTTGCCCGTGTTGTCGTTGGGAGGAAAGGGCGTTATTTCGGTTATGTCGAACCTTATCCCTTACGACGTAAAACGCTTGTGTACGCTTTATTTCGACGGCGATATTTCCAAAGCCGCCGAATTGCAAGCCCGCCTTATTCCGCTTTGCGATGCATTAAGGTGCGAGGTCAACCCGATACCCTTAAAAGCCGCTCTTTCGGAACGCGGATTTTGCAAAAACATTCTCCGTGCGCCGCTTACCGAGCTGTCGCACGATAACAAAAAAACGCTTTTGAGGATCATAAACGAACTGTAAAAAAATGCCACCCGAAAAATTTCGGGTGGTTTTTTAACTGTCTGCGTTTGAAGAATAGACGTTTGCAACCTCTGTAATGGTTATATACGCGTGAGGGTCGCATTCGTGTACGATGCTTTTCATCCTGCCCACCTGAAAGCGGTTCACGATAAAATAAACCGCGGTCATATCGTTTCCGGAATAAAAGCCCTGCGCCTTAAGAAGCGTCATACCGCTTCCGAATTCCTCCGAAAGCGTTTTGCAAACAGCTTCGGGGGCGGACGTTACGATCATCGCCGCCTTTGATCGGTCAAAGCCTTCGACGATAAAGTCGACGGTTTTAAGCGCCGCCATATAGGCGACTATCGAATAAAGCGGAAGTATCCAGCTTTGAAGCATCAATCCGCAAATGACATAAAGGATGACGTTGTATACCATAACAAAGGTTCCCACGGTAATGCCTATTTGTTTTGCAAAAATAACCGCAAGCACCTCAATGCCGTCCATTGCGCCACCGAAACGTATTGCCAAGCCGCTTCCAGCGCCCGATATAAGACCGCCGAAAAGCGCGCACAGCAAAAGATCGCTCTCCGCCAACGGAGATGCCATGCTTACGTCAACCGGAAGCACGTCGTTTATAAGAAATGCGAACAGCGAATACATTGCCACGGTATATATTGCATAAACCGTAAAATGAACGCCTTGCTTTTTCAGACCGTAGACAAACAACGGCACGTTAAGCAAAAGAAGGAATACAGAAAGCGACATCCATTCGGGGGTGACCTGCGACAAAAGCATTGACGTTCCCGAAACTCCGCTGTCGTAAAGCTTTACGGGTGCCAGAAAGAAGGTAACGCCGAAGGCGTTTATCAATCCCGCTACCGTAAGCATTAAAAAATTTTTTATTTCAAATTTTTTCATAACTACCTTATCTGAGCTGATCGGCGTAACCGCTTGCCAGCTCGTCGCAACGCTCGTTATATTCGTGTCCGTCGTGTCCGCGAACCCAAATAAACTCAACCTCGTGAATTGAAAGCAATTCGTCGAGAGTTTTCCAAAGATCGTCGTTCAAAACGGCAGATTTATCAGCCTTGCGCCAGCCCTTTTTCTTCCAATTTTCAAGCCAACCCTTGTTTATGGCGTTGACGAGATACTGTGAATCGCTGTAAAGCTTGACGCTACAGGCTTCCTTAAGTGCCTTCAAGCCCTCGATCGCGGCGGTAAGCTCCATTCGGTTGTTGGTAGTCACCCGTTCACCGCCCGAAAGCTCCTTTTCCCTTCCGCCGAAGACCAAAATTGCGCTCCAGCCGCCTGCACCGGGGTTTCCCTTACAGGCGCCGTCTGTATAAATATCTACGTTTTTCAATTCTTAGCACCCTTTACCTTTTGAAGTCTGATATCCGTACCAACAAAGGAAAGATTACGGAATTCTCCAAGCACGCGGGAATAAAGGCGCTCTCCGTAGGTCTTTTTCAAGCCGTTGGGATTAAGGTTTGACGAAATAAGCGTTTTTTTGCCGTTGACGATTCGCATATCGATAATGCTCGTTATTGCAGAAACGCTGTATTGCGACACACATTCCGCACCCAGATCGTCAATAATAAGTAATGCACAGCTTTCGTATTTCTTTCTTTCGGAAATATCGGCGCGGTTGAAGCGCACTGCCTCCACCGTGTCGAATATCTGCTGTGCGGATTCGTAAATAACGCTCAAGCCCTTTGCCGAAACTACGTTTGCGATCGCGGCAGTAAGATGGGTTTTACCCAGACCGGTTCCGCCGTAGAAGTAAAGCCCCGCAGAGCTGTCGGCAGGAAATCTTTCGGCATACACCTTACAGCCGTTAAGCAGGTTTTCCATATGGTCGCGTTCCGTACCCTGAGTATAATAGGAAAGCGAAAAGTTTTCAAAGGTCTTGTCCAAAAGTCCGCCTGCAAGACTGCTTTCACGGTAGCTTTGAACCGACATAAGCTCTCTTATGCAATGGCAAAGCTTTATTCCGCAATAACCGCCGTCGTTACAGTCGGGACATTCGAATTTCGGAGCATCATAATCCTTTTCATATCCGTAAGAAAGAAGGATTCGCTCGCGCTCGCTTGTCAATGCTTCGTTTTCGGCGCGAAGCGATTCGACGTTTTCACCTACCATCGCGCGCATGGGGATATCGCGCAGAGCATCGTCGATCGCCTTGATGTTGGATATCCTTGCATGAAGCTCGGCACGTCTTCTTTCGGATTCGTCCATTGCCGCTATTCTTTTTTCGGTTTTTATGCTCAATGCTTCGTTAAGTTTCATTTGTTTTCACCCAACAGATCCTCAAAGCCCCTTGAAAGTGCGGCTTCGATAAATTCGTCGCTTCCGTCAAGACTGCTGTCGGTTCCCGCTTTTCGGCTTGAATCGCCCGTATTGATGTCCTCTACCGTTGCAAATCCGCTGTCGTACCAACGGCGGAGTATCGTGTTCATATAATTAATGCCTACCTTACCGGTTGCATCGACGGTTTTTTCATAAGCAAGCTCAACAACGTCGAATTTAAACGCCCATTCACCGAACCATTGGTCGAACGTCTTCTTTTCCTTGCTTGTAAGCGCACGGTCGCCCATACCGAAAAGCTTACGGAGTCTGCCGACGTTACTGTTGATTTCGGCTTTTCGGGTAAGATACGCTTCGAGCTTTTCATAAGTGTCGATTCCCTGCTCGTAAAGCGACAGCGCCGTTTTGAATATGTATTGCATATTAGCCTTGCCGTTTGCACAGCAATCCTCAATAATTCCGCAGATCACCGGTGCAGGTATGCGAGCGTAATCGTAAAGATAGAAAAGCGTGCTTAAATCGTTTTTCGTCAAAACAGGCTTTGACAGTCTTTCGCAAGCAAACTCGTTAAGCATCGAAAAATCGGTTTGATTGATAAGCGCATCGGTAAGCGTTTGCGAATCGTAATTTCGATAAGCGCTTGTGTCGCTTGCCAGCTTTTTCTTTTTCCCCTCGCTTTCGGTAAAGACCGAAGCACCGCGCCAGAATGCAATTGCCGTTTCGGTCTGAGCTACCGTCATTCCCAATTCGCGCGCGGCATCTGCCACCGACGAATCGGGCTCGGCAAAGAAATAAAGAAGTGTTTTTAATTCCTCGGCGGTCGCGTTTTTGATATGAGGCAAAACGTCCCGAGGCAGTATTATTAAATTTTCTGCGGGAGTTTTAACAGCCATTTTACACCTTTTATGATTTTATTATACTTGCGTCGGGGCTTACCGCGAGAGTAAGCTTGTTCTTTTCGGCAAGCGAACCGACGATTTCGACGGAATAATCGACAAAAAGCTTGCCTCCGTCCATTGTGAGCGTATTTTCAAGATTTTTCGTGCGGACGCGCATTTGGAACTGTCTTTCGCCTGCACCGATAATACAATCGTATGCCATACCGTCGGTAAAGATAAGATGCGTTCTCATCGGCCCGATGCGGTTAAGCGCAACGGTGTCGTCCTTGAACACGTTGATCGTCGTCATTACCGAATTATCCTGCTCGGTATATTCGATGCAAAGTCCGCGGCGCGTGTTTCTCATCGTTCCCGAAACAACTATCTCCTCGGTTTCGCCGCGCTCCTCTCCGCGCATTATCGACGCGGCATTTATACGCTCGTTCGAAATTCGTATATCTACGGGTATTTTCATAAATTTTCCTTTTTTAATAATTTTCAATATCAATATGCTTTGCGCTTACGGGGATATCTTCACCCAAAAAGCGCGATGCGTTTTGCGAAAAGAGCTTTTCGCCGCCGCTTGTGTAAAATTCGGTCTTGCCGCCGACATCGTTAAGCAGTTTCTTTTCGGTCAAAAGCACTTTGATTCCCATAGCCGCCGCCTCGCCCGAGCTGATAAGCTTCGTTTCGGGCAAATATTTGGCAATAACCTCCGCCAAAAGCGGATAATGGGTACAGCCCAAAATGACCGCATCGGGAGAATGCTTTGCAATCGGAGCGATATATTCCGAAACAATGGTGTTGGTCGCAACGTCATCCACCGAGGGATGCCAATTTTCGACTAACGGCACGAACATCGGACAAGCTTGACTGATTATATCGTCAACACCGTTTTGCCGCAATTCCTTTTCAAAGGCGCCGCTGTTTACAGTTGCGCTTGTGCCGAGCACGGCAACACGGTTTTTGCCTTTTTTTGCAATTTCCGCCGCCTGCCTTGCCGTTTCGCCTATAACGCCGACAACGGGGACACCCGCAACCTCTTGAACCTCGTCAAGACAGTTCGAGCTTACCGTACCGCAGGCGATAAGTATCGCCTTTACGCCCAAGGATACAAGAAAGCGCGTATCCTGCAGGGCAAATTTTTGAATAACCGTCGGCGATTTCGTGCCGTAAGGGATACGCGCACTGTCGCCGAAATATATAATGTCCTCGTTGGGCATAAGCCGTCTTAACGCGCCGAGCGCGGTCAAGCCGCCCAAGCCCGAATCGAAAACGCCGATCGGCTTTTTGTTTTCCATCGTCTTATTCCTCGCATCCTTCCGCAAGTGAAAGGAGCTTGGTTATAAGGTCTTTATATTCGATTCCGATGCAAGCCATCATTTTCGGGTACATGCTGATGGGAGTAAAGCCGGGAATAGTGTTTATTTCGTTAAGGAATGCACCGTTTTCGGTAAGGAAGAAGTCCACGCGCGAAAGTCCGCTGCAGCCGAGCGCCTTATAGACCCCGATAGCAAGAGCGCGGATGTTTTCGGAGGTTGCCTCATCCATAGGCGCAGGAGCAAGGCAGACCGATTTATCGTTTACGTATTTGGTTTCGTAATCATAAAAATCGCTGTTGGGTATTACCTCGCCGCAAACCGACGCAAAGGGCTTATCGTTACCGCAAACGGCAACCTCAATCTCGCGTCCGACGGTATTCGGCTCGATAAGCAGCTTTTTGTCGTGTTCAAAAGCGAGCTTAATGCCGTTGACAAGCTCGGTTCTGTCCTTTGCCTTGGTTATACCGACCGAGCTGCCTGCGTTTGCGGGCTTTACGAACACGGGATATGCATATTTTTCTTCAACCGATGCAACGAGCGCATCGATATCGCAGGTCTTACTTGCACAAACAAAGGGCACAACGGGAATGCCTGCGGCAGAGCATATGGTTTTGGTCGCCGCCTTATCCATCGAAACGGCAGACGAATAGGTATCGCATCCGACATAGGGAATGCCTGCAAGCTCCAAAAGACCCTGCATCGTGCCGTCTTCGCCGTTTTTGCCGTGAAGCACGGGGAATGCAACGTCGATTCTGACGATTTCAAAGCTTCCGTTTGCGCCGTCAAGCGCGATAAGGCCGTGGTGCGCCTTGCAGGGTGAAATGACCGCAGGGGTCAAAAGCGCGCGCTTTTCCTGCCAGATATGGTTGCGAAGGTCGTCGGTGCTACCGCGGTAGATCCACCATTTTCCGTCCTTGGTTATGCCGACCAAAACTACGTCGTAAATATTTTTATCAACGTTTTCGGCAACGTTTGCCGCAGAAACACAGCTTACCTCGTATTCCGAGCTTTCGCCGCCGAAGATTATTGCAACAGTCTTTTTCATAATTGATTACCTCCTAAAAAACTATGGAGTTATATATTGTCCACATAAGGGGGATGGTTAAAATACAAATCAAGCTTGTCGAAAGCACTATATCCGCCGCGGTGCGCGAATCGCCGCCGTAGGTTTCGGAAAGACTTTGTATCATTGTAGCTCCCGGACAGCAAGCCAACACGAACGCCGCGGTCTTTACCTCGTCGCCTATCGGCAAGAGCGCAAACATACAGCCGATTATTATCGGACTGATGATCAATTTTATCGTCGCCGCTATGTAGATACGGTAGTTCGTGAATATTTTTATCAGACTCTTTGTCGCAAGACGCATTCCGAGCACGGTCATACAGACGACCGTCGACATCCTTCCGAGCGTTTCGATAAAATCCGCGATCGCTTCGGGGAATTTCACACCGAAGGCAAACAACGTAAACGAAACCGCAAAGGTTATCACCGACGGATTCAAAAATACTGCCTTGAGCTTGATATATTTTTTGTCACCCGTCATCATAAGCAAGCCGATCGTCCAGCCGATAACGTTCATCGAGATTGAAAACGCCGCGGAGTAAACACGGACCTCGGGCATACCGGGAATAAGATATTCAAGCAAGGGAACACCGAAAAATCCGACGTTTCCGCATATACCCGCAACCGAGCAGACGCGGTGTCCGAGATCGCTTTTCATCTTTTTGCTGAAGATGAGCGAATAGAGGAATATAACTGCGATCTGCGCCAAAAGCGTAACGAAGAAGAATATCCAAAGGTCGCGTATAAGAATCGGCGTGCTGTCGACCGACGTAAGAGTATAAAGCGAAAGCGCAGGCTGACAAACGTAAAGCAAGAATTTTGCGAATGCTTTTATCGATTCCTCGCCCAACGCTTTGGTTTTTACAAGCAGATACCCCGGAACGCCATAGGCGATCATCATAAGCACCTTTAAAGCGGTTATGGCAAACATATCAATAACCTATCCGAAACAAAACCTATTTTTTCTTGACGATCTCGTCGATAACGCCGTATGCAAGCGCATCCTCGGCAAACATCCAGTTATCGCGTTCGGTATCGCGCACGATCTCTTCATAAGGCCTGCCGATGTTTTCGGAAAGGATACGGTTGATTCTTTCCTTGGTGCGGTTTGCAAAATTAGCCGCAATGATAACGTCCGATGCCTGACCGCCTGCCGATCCGATTACTTGATGAAGCATAACCTCGCTGTTTTCAAGCGCGTAACGCTTGCCCTTCGTGCCTGCCGCAAGGAGAAATGCGCCCATACTGCAAGCAGAACCGACGCAAACCGTCGAAACGTCACATTTGATGCTTCTCATCGTGTCATAAATGGCAAAGCCCGCGGAAACGCTTCCGCCGGGAGAGTTGATATAAAGTGTAATATCCTTTTCGGGGTCCTGCGCTTCAAGGAAAAGAAGCTGAGCGACGATACTGCAAGCAAGGTCATCGCTTATTTCGTTAAAAAGCAGAATTATTCTATCCTTCAAAAGGCGCGAAAATAGGTCGTAACCGTTTTGTCTTCCGCCTTCGTTTTCAAAAAAAGTAGGGTTGGCTATCATGCTTTTGCCTCCAAAGTCATAGTCGCTTAATTCTAACATATTTTGATCAACTTTTCAATAGCAATTTATAGGACCCTTTGCGGAATAAGACCGCAATATGTAGAAATTATATTAATTTATATAATTGATTTGACTTATTGGCAGTTAGGAGTTATAATGTAACGTAACACGAAAGAGAGGTGAACGATATGTTCAAAAAGCCGTTGCTCTTGTCCCCTGCCGGCAGCTTTGCGGCACTCAGGGCGGCTATCGGCGCAGGCGCAGACGAGGTCTATTTGGGCGGCGAAATGTTCAACGCGCGTATAAACGCATCGAACTTTGATCGTCAGGCATTGATTCACGCAGGCGAGCTTTGCCGCGATTCGAACGTGGCTTTGCATATCACCCTCAATACGTTAATATATGACAAGGAATTCAAAAGCGTGCTCGATTACGTTTCCTTCCTTGCCCGTGACGTTCAGCCCGACGGCTTGATAGTGCAGGACCTCGGTCTTGCCTGCACACTGCGAAAGGAATTCCCGACCCTTGCATTGCACGCAAGCACTCAGATGAGGATACATTCGCATTTGGAGGCGGATTTTCTTAAAAACATGGGCTTCACACGTGCGGTTGTAGCGCGCGAATTGCCGAAGGAGGACATCAAGCGCTTTGCCGACACCGGACTTGAAACCGAAATTTTCATTCACGGCGCGATTTGTGTAAGCGAAAGCGGCGGATGCTTGATGAGCTCGGTCATCGGTAACCGAAGCGGCAACCGCGGCGAATGCGCTCAGCCCTGCCGTCTTCCCTGCAAGGGCGAAAACAAATATCCTCTTTCGCTTAAGGATATGTGCCTTGCCTCGCATATTAAAGAGCTTTGCGAAACGGGTGTTACGAGCCTGAAGATCGAGGGCAGAATGAAAAGCCCCGATTACGTCGGCGGCGTAACCTCGGTATACCGCCGTCTGCTTGACGAAAACCGCAACGCGACGGGCGAAGAAATAAAATACCTTACGGCGCTTTTTTCCCGTTCGGGCTTTACCGACGGTTATTTTACTTCGAAAATCAACAAAACGATGTTCGGTATCCGTCGGGAAGAGGACAAGCAAAGATCTCAAAGCCTGTCGCCCTTCAAAAAAGCGGAAAAACGCCCTGCGCGTGAGCGTGTTGTTCCTACTGCGGAATGCAAGATCCCCAAGCGCGATGAAGCAAAGGCCTTGCATCCGGGCAAGCAAAAGGGCTTCGTTTTACGTTTCGAGGGCAGATTGCCGTCGGCGGATTTCTTGAAAAAGCACGCACCGAATGCCGCAAGAATAGACGTTCCGCTTCGCAAATGCACCGACCCCCGTTTTGCTCCTTATTCCGATAAGATATCCGCGATAATGCCTCGAAGTGTTTTCGTTTCCGAGCAGGAAACGGTTAAAAAACAGCTTTTTGAAGCAAAATCGCTCGGAATAAACCAAGCAACCGTTTCGTCGGTATGCCACCTTTCGCTCTGCGAGGGAATGTATCTCCACGGCGATTACGCATTAAACGTCGTCAACCGCGAGTCGCTTAGGCTTTTTGACGAGCTTTCGCTTTCGTCGGTGATGCTTTCTCCCGAAACCGACGGAAGATTTGCGAGATCGAGCCGCTGTGCGCTTGAATATATCGGCTACGGAAGAACGCCTTTGATGTACACGCGCACCTGCATTATTCAAAATATCGAGGGCTGTAAGAACAGAACCGAATGCTTTTCGCAGCTTACCGACCGCACGGGTGCAAAATTCCCGATAATAAGCGGGCACAGTCACACAAACATTATTTACAATTCTCTTCCGAGCTATAAGCTTGACCGCAAAGGAGAGTTGAAAAAAGCGGGCGTCGGCTTGATGACTTTGCTTTTTTCCACCGAAACCGAAAAGCAGATGGAAGAAGTGATCTCGCTTTATTCAAGCGGCGAAAAACCGAGCTTTAGCTACACAAGAAAATAAAAGAGCCGATTGTCAAGAATAAGACACTATTGACAATCGGATTTTTTTATGATAAAATTAATCAGCTAAATTTGAATTTTTTAAGGAGAATCGTACTATGAACGCAAAAAGACTTATTTCCATGTTAATTTGCTTGCTTATGGTCGTTACCTCGTTCGCTTTGGTAGGCTGTGAAGACACTACTTCCACCGAAAGCACTGCAAGCGACGGCTCGACCGCCGAAAGCCAAGACACCAGCACAGAAGTTGATTTTGATTCGCTTATGCCCGAATTCACTTGGACCGATTCGAAATATCAAACCTTCGACGTTCTTGTTGTATCGCAAGAAGGCGACCCGACCTACTACTGTGAAGACGTTGTTCCCAACGCTTACCCCACTACCGACGCTTCCTTGAGCGAAGCTGTTTCCAAGCGTAATGACGAAATCTTCAACAAGTATGGCGTTACTATTGAAGCGCATCCCGTTAAAGACGTTCGCGCAGATCTTAAGGAAGATATCACCTCCAGCCTTATGCAATATGACGCAGCATTAATTTTTATGCCTGCTGCAGCATCGCTTGCACAAGAAGGTCTTCTTTGGGATCTTAACGAATTTTCGGATTATCTCCACTTCGATCAGCCTTGGTGGGATCAGTCTGCTACCGAATCTCTTTCTATCGGCGGCAAGCTTTACTTCAACACCGGCGACATTTCCATAATGCCCAAGATCGTTTCCACCGCTATTACCTTCAACAAGGAAATCCTTAAGAAGAACTTCCCCGATACCGATCTTTATCAGATGGTTAAGGAAAAGACCTGGACCTTCGATAAAATGATCGAAATGAGCCGTACCGTTACCGGCGACACCGACGGCACCACCGGTATGACCTATAACGACGAATGGGGTCTCTCCGCTTCTTACGGCGACGTTGCAGCCTTCTTCATCG
>JAZRTE010000041.1:0-15677 GCA_045651785.1 Eubacteriales bacterium
TGTGGCTCATCTTGTCGCCGAAGCCGAGAGTGTTAACTGCTGCTGCAGAGTCGCCGCCGCCGATGATGGTGGTAGCATCGGTTTCAGCAAGTGCCTTTGCAACTGCGATAGTACCTTGTGCAAAAATGGGGTTTTCGAATACGCCCATAGGTCCGTTCGAAACAACCGTCTTAGCGGTCTTAACCTTGCTTGCATAAAGCTCGCGGGTCTTGGGACCGATATCAAGGCTTTCCATATCGGAAGGAATTTCGTCAACGGAAACGATCTTGGTTTCAACTACAGCGTCGATAGGATTGGGGAATTCCTTGGTAACCACGCAGTCAACGGGAAGAAGGATTTCAACGCCGTTCTTCTTAGCGCGTTCAAGCATTTCCTTGCAGTATTCGAGCTTTTCGTTGTCAACGAGGGACAAGCCGACTTCTTTGCCCTGTGCCTTGAGGAAGGTATATGCCATACCGCCGCCGATGATAAGAGCATCAGCCTTGGTAAGAAGGTTTTCGATAACTGCGAGCTTATCTGCAACCTTAGCGCCGCCGAGAATGGTAACGAAGGGTCTTACAGGATTGTTAACAGCGTCGCCGAGGAACTTGATTTCCTTAGCCATAAGGAAGCCGTTTGCCGATTCTTCAACGTAGGAAGCAACGCCGACGGTCGAGCAGTGAGCTCTGTGAGCCGCGCCGAATGCATCGTTAACGAAGATATCGCAGAGAGAAGCGAGCTCCTTCGAGAAAGCTTCGCCGTTCTTGGTTTCTTCTGCGCGGTAACGGGTGTTCTGAAGAAGAACTACGTCGCCGTCTTCCATTTCAGCAACTGCCTTTTTAGCGTTTTCGCCTACAACACAGTCGTCAGCCGCGAAAACAACGTCTCTTTCAAGCTTTTCAGCAAGACGTACAGCAACGGGAGCGAGAGAATATTCGGGCTTGGGTTCTCCCTTGGGCTTGCCAAGGTGAGAGCAAAGAATAACCTTTGCGCCTTGATCGAGAAGGAATTCGATGGTGGGGAGTGCAGCAACGATACGGTTTTCGTCGGTGATCACGCCATTCTTAAGAGGAACGTTGAAATCGCAACGAACGAGCACGCGTTTGCCGGCAACTCTGAGATCTTCAACAGACTTTTTTGCGTTCATTTGTTTTTCTCCTGTTTTTTATGAAATTAAATTTTTGATGATGAAATAATTCGGAAAAACATTCCAAATCAGTTTATTATATAACAAAAAGTGTTGCAAATCAAGGGGTTTTCGAATTTTACTTGAATTTCTCGGCAGAATATTTGTTAAATGCGCCAATCGTTCGGGAAATCGAGCTGCTCAATGCCGAACCGAACTCGATATAATCGGCGATAGCATCGGTCGTCGGACGTCTTATCTCGCTGATAACGCTTCCGTATGCGTTTGAAAAATCAAAGACTGCGGAATCACAGATCATTGTAAGCAGAACGGTTTCCTCGTTAGTATAAAGATAAGTTCCGATATGCTCGTTGATGAAGGCAGACTTGACGGTATCCTTGCCTGTAGCGCAGGTCGCGGAAATTACTACAGAAATGAAACGCTTTTTTGCATCGCTCTGATTATCGACACTTTTGGGTATCGAAATTACGCGCGCGTCGGTAGAAAGCAGGCAGTTATAATCGGTCTGCTGTTCGCTTATCTTCGGAATCGGCAAAAAGCCGTATTTTTCGGGCTTTTCGTTGCGAAGCGTGTAAAAATACGAGAACTTATGCACCATAAATGCCAAACGGTCGGTTTTGAAGGCTGTAACCACCGATTCGCCCTCTAACGGCAATCTTCCGCGTGAGTTATAAGCGTCACGTAAGGGCTTTGCCGCCGCTTGAACCTCCTCGATGCTCATCGAAAGCGCAACGGGGCTTTTATATGTGTTTGCAATCATTTTGTTGCCGGCGCCTGCCCACATAACGTGTGCAAAGGAATTTTCGTTGTAATATGCGCCGAAGCCGAAAACGTCGCGGTCAAGGTCGCTCGTTGAATGCTGATAAACGTCGGGCGCGGATACGCGCGCAACCTCGTTAAAGCTGTCCCAAGTCCATTTCCCTTGCAGTGCAAGAGCTTCGGGGTTTTGTCCTGCATTTTTCACAACTATATCGCGGTTGTAAAACATCACGAATTCTTCTTCGTAATATTGTGCGGTGGGATCTCCAAGCATATAAAGCGAGCTGTTTGTAGCGAGTGAAAGCGCGTTTTTCCTGTCAAAATAGCTGCTTTCCGCGTTGAATCCCGCCAATTTGTTCATATCCGCAAGTAATCCTGCGTTCATCAGCTTGACGGTTTCCTTAGCGGACACCGAGATCATATCGCAATAATGCAAACCCGCCTCGAGCGATTCCTTGAGCGCCTTCGTCAAATCGGCAGAGGTAACCTCATTGACCTTTATCTCTGCACCGTAGGTATCATAAAGAAACTCATTTCGCTTATCTATTGCCTTGTTTATCGAGCCCGATTTGCCCTCTTCGTTGATAAACACCGCTTTTTTGTCGGTTGCGATTATGAACTCCTGTTTCTTTACCTCGCCGTTCGATTCCTCAAAAGGCGGCGGCAATTCGCTTTCTATTTTTTCATAAATATCCTCGGAGGATTCGGGCGCAAGTGATGATGCGTCCTCGGGATATTCTACGTTTTCACAAGCGGCAACGAGCAAAAACGCGAATATTAGTAAGCACGCAAGAAAAATTCTTTTCAAATAACATTCTCCGTTCAATTGTTTCACGTGAAACGCTTTTGGTTTTGTTTCACGTGGAACATTTTTAATGTGGTTTTACAAAAACTATCGGCTTTTCTGTGCTGTGCTCAACGATTTCGAAATCGTAAGCCTCGCCGATAACAAGCTTCTTCCCTTTTGCATACGCTTCGGGAACGGTCGCGATAAGACCGCAAATGAGCATTACCGAAACTTCGCCGTTTTCGCGTATTCTGAAAGGAAAGCCCTTGTGTATTGCCGAAGGGTTGTTTTTAACGAATTCTTCGGCAGAAACGATAAAATAACGCTTCTGCGAGCCGCAAACCATTCCCTCTGCCTCGGTTGCGTTCGCCGCGGCATTTACTGCGATTTGTCGGTATTTGTTAAGATTAAGGTTTTTAGGGTCGCCCGACGCAAGAATACCGTATTTTATCATCCTTAACGTGAGCAACGCGGAATATTTGGTTACCGGATGTATAAATGACACAAGACTGTCGCTGACACCGATAGAATTGAATATCGGTTTGTCCGAAAAGACCGCACACGGAAGCGCACGTCTTATTGCAGTGCATACGAAGCCGTAAAACGGCGAGCCCTTTGCTTTGTCTGCAATTCTTGATGCTCTTATATGATCGGGCAGATCTTTATCGTTTTCGCCGACAAGCGCACCGAGAAAATCGAGTGCGGCGACGTCAAGCGTTGACTGTCCGACGTAAATGCAAGGCAGATCGCGCTCGGACATATATTTTCCGATAGCCTCGGCTGCAAAATAACCAAGCTCGCGCACCATTGCGCGGCTGTCCGGCTCCTGCTCGTAAGAAAAATGAAGAACGCCGTTTTCGTCACGCTCGAAATTGCGGCGGAATACCGCACAGTCAAGACCGCCCCTTTCGCGTCGCTTCGCACAGAATATCGCCGCAAGCTCATACATATCGAGCAGAATATTCATATAAGGCGCATATTTTTCGCGCAGTGCGTGGATTGACGATTTGTCGTTAACAAAGCCGAGATGGTCAAGCTCGTTATAACAGCATTTTTCGGCAATGCGAACGACCGATTCCTCGAAGGTAATGTTTTCCAGATCGCCGTTGGCGGCAATATCCATAAATACCGAAACCGCAAGTCTGTCCTTCCCCGGTTGCAGATCGCAAACGTCGTTAACGATCGTCGAAGGAAGCATCTCCACTTCCCCAAAGCCGTTTCGTATGGCTCCGCAACGTGCCTTTGCCTCCTCATCTAACGGAGTGCCTTCGCAAACGTATTCGTCAACGTCGGCAACGTGCAAGCCTAATTGCCAAGCACCGCCTTCCTTGCGGTATACCGAAACTGCGCATTCACAATGCTTGTCGGTGATCTCGCCAAAGGACAAAAGTGCTTTGCCTCTTAAGTCTAATCTGTTAGAAAGGTATGAAGATACCCGTATATTCCCTGCCGCGGCGGCTTGCTTTAAAGCCTCTGCGGGAAAGCATTTTGCTCCTGCCGCAAAGGTGCTTGCTTCAAACGGTTCCATTAATTATCACCCCTTCGAATTATATCTATTCAGTGTAATTTTACACCATTTTATTTGCATTGTCAAGGAAAAGCAAGGCGCCGAGGCGCAAAAAAAGAGCTCCTGATTTTCAGGAGCTCTCAATTGTTACTCTTTAAGAGTTATTCAGCGTTAATTAGTTCTTCTTCTTGAGAACAACTACTGCAACAACTACGCCTGCAACTACTACAACACCGATAACGATCCAGAGCCAAGTAAGGCTGCCTTCTTCTTCAACTACGGGAGCAGAAGTGTCTTCAGAGGTAGCAGTGGATTCTTCGGTAGAGGTAGCGGTGGATTCTTCAACGGAAGCTTCGGAGGATTCTTCGGTAGAAGCTTCGGTGGATTCTTCGGTAGAGGTTTCGGTGGATTCTTCGGTAGAGGTATCGCCGGTGGATTCGCCGCCGATTACGTAAAGCATTGCGTTGGAGTAGAGGGTGTCTGCCTTTTCGAGGTCAACGCCGAAGAGACCGAGCTTGGTGCCAACGCCGAGAGCCTTAGCAGCTTCGGAACGGTCTTTACCAACGCCCTGACCGTCAGAGTGAACGGAAATAGCGATCATGCCGTCTTCGATTTCGGAATCAAACGAGAAGGTTGCGCCCGAACCGGTCTTGGTTTCGGCTATTTCGTAAACGCCTTCTTCGCCGTCAACGGGTTTGAGAAGGATAGAGGTTGCCCAAGTGTTGTTGTTTTCGCCGATAACGGAAGGATCGGTGTAAAGGTATGCCATTTCGCCGGAGATTGCAACGTTAACGCCGTCGATAGCGATCTGAACTGCATCCTTAGCTTCTTCGGGAACGGTGCCTTCTTCCTTGGTAGTATTGTTGGGGGTGTCTTTGGAGATATCGGTAATGCCTACTTCCTTGTTACCGGTAAGGGTGATAACTGCAGCGTTGTCAGCATTCTTGCCGCCGAGACAGCCGTCCTGCCATTCGATCATACCGCGCTTGACTTTATGTTCCTGAGCTGCTACAGCATAGGTAAGACCGAACTGAGCGCCGTCACCGAACGCGTCAACACCGGACTTATCCCAAGGAATTCTTACTTCATAAGTAGTGGTCTTATTAGCGTCATCTCTCTTGATAGCTGCGTCCCAGTCGTTAATGTCGAGAGATTGGGACAAGGTGGGCTTACTCCACCAAGCACGTACGGAGGTGCCTTCAGCGGTGAGTGCAAGACCTACTTCGAGGTAGTCGCCCGACCATTCAGCGGTCTGGTATTTTTTTACGCCGGATTCAGGTGCGCCGGGGGTAAGAATGAACTGCAAGCAGGAATATTCCCACATATAGTTGGAGTCGCCTTCAACGTTCCAAGCGCCGTCGCCGTTATAGTCCTGTTCGGGCATACCAACGTGAACTTCGGTGTTAACGACCCATGCCATGTAAAGGTTTTCTTCGTCCCAAGCGGCATAGAAATCAACATCCCAATCGGATTCATCGTATTCGTCGTGTTCGTGGCCGGCTTTGGTGCCGTAAATGAATTGGTCTTTAGCATCTTTGAAAGAGTGAACGGGAACGGTGCCGTATTCGTCGGACTTAACTTCACCGTTGATGTTGGGAGCCTTTTTGATGTACTTGAATTCTTCTTCGTAGTTAACGGTGTCTTCTGCTGCTGCGGGGATCGCAAACATAGCCACGATCATAGTAGCCGCAAGAAGGAATGCGAGTAATTTCTTCATGGTTTTTCTCCTTATTATTTTTGGGCAATTTCGCCCTATTGTGATGCTCACATTATAACCGACATTTTTTGAAAATGCAATAGAATTTTATATTTTTTTCAATTTTTGTAATTTTTAACAATGCGGCTCTTTTTGGCAACAGCTTTTTTTGATTTTGTATTGCAATTTGATTTCCTTTATATTATAATATATGCTATCATAATATGGAGTCTTACGGGATGCAGCTTTCAAATGAGTTTGACGGCTTAAAACGTCAGCTTTTCGATAAATATTTTTCATATCTAAACCCAAAGCAAAGGGAAGCGGTTTTTTCGACCGAAGGGCCGTTGCTCGTTCTTGCGGGCGCGGGAAGCGGTAAAACGACGGTTATCGTTAACCGTATCGCAAATATCATCCTTTTCGGACGTGCCTCAAACGATAAAGAAATACCGCAAAACGTTAATATGCTCGTGCCGATGATGCAATCGGTTATCAAAAACGGCAAAAGGGAACACGTGCGCGAAATGCTTAAGATGTGCGCCGTCGAGCCCGCACACCCTTACCGTGTGCTTTGCATCACCTTTACCAACAAGGCGGCAAAGGAATTTAAGGAGCGTTTGGAAAAAACGCTCGGAGAAGCCGCGCGTGATATTTGGGCAGGCACCTTCCACTCGATATGCGTTCGCATTTTGCGTCGGTTTATCGACCGTTTGGGTTATAAGAACGATTTTACCATTTACGATACCGACGATTGCAAAAAGCTTATCGTTTCGATAATCAAGGAGCTTAATATCCCCGAATCGATGCTTCCGCCGAAAATGGTTATGCATTCGATTTCGATGGCGAAGGAAAGCGACCGCACACCGTCGGAAGTTGCGCTTGATTCTGGCTTTGACCGCTTCGGCAAAAGAATTGCCGACGTTTATGCGAGATATCAGGAAAAGCTAAAGAGCGCAAACGCGCTTGACTTCGACGATATCATAATGCTTACCAACCGACTTTTCGAAACGAATCGCGACGTGCTTGATATCTACCGCGAGCAGTTTAAATATATACTCGTTGACGAATATCAGGATACAAACCCATCGCAAAGCAAGCTTGTCGCCTTTCTTTCGGGCAAGCATAAAAACGTTTGCGTTGTCGGTGACGACGATCAATCGATCTATTCCTTCCGCGGCGCGACTGTTGAAAACATACTTGGGTTTGACAAGACCTATAACAACGTAAAAACCGTTCGTCTTGAGCAAAATTACCGTTCTGCAGGCAATATTCTTACCGCCGCAAACGGAATTATATCGCACAATACCGACCGAAAGGGAAAAGAGCTTTGGACAGAAGCCGACGACGGCGAAAGGGTTCATTTAAGAAAGGTCGAAAGTCAGTCTGCGGAAGCCGAATTTATCTGCGACACCATCGAAAAACGTGTTGCAAACGGCAAAAGCTATTCCGACTTTGCCGTTCTCTACCGCGTAAACGCGCTTTCGCAATCGCTCGAAACGGCTTTTGTGAAAAAGCGCATACCTTATAAGATTTTCGGCGGTCTTCGATTTTATGAAAGACGCGAAATTAAGGATATTCTCGCTTATCTTTCGGTGGTCGCCAATCCGAGCGACGCTGTAAGATTAAGGCGTATCATCAACGTGCCCAAGCGCGCTATCGGCGAAACAACGGTCGAAAGAGCGTCAAATCTTGCCGATGAAAACGGTATTACGCTGTTTTCGGTCATCGATAACGCGCAAAAATATCCCGAATTGCAACGCGCATCGCAAAAGCTCGCAAGCTTTACCGCTTTGATAAAGAAATTGCGCGAGTTTGCACATACTCACTCCCTCTCGGCAACCGTTTCCGAGGTCATCGAGGCAACGGGCTACCGTTTAATGCTTGCCGAGGAGGATGACGGAGTCGAAAGAGAAGAAAACGTGCTTGAATTGGTTTCCTCCGCAAAGCTTTTCGAGGAAACTGCGGAAAATCCGACTCTTGCCGAGTTTTTAAACGAAATTTCGCTTGTGAGCGACCTTGACAATTACGATTCGGGCAGTGAATCGGTATCGTTAATGACGGTCCACTCGGCAAAGGGACTTGAATTCGATACGGTATTCATTCCTGGGTTTGAGGAGGGACTTTTCCCGTCGGTGCAAGCCTTTAACGAGGGCGAACGCGCGATCGAAGAGGAAAGACGGCTTGCCTACGTTGCGGTCACCCGTGCGAAGAAGGAGCTTTTCCTTATAAATACCGATTCGCGTATGCTTTACGGCAGAACCGAAATGCGTCAAATCTCGCGGTTTGCAAACGAAATACCCGAAAAATCGCGTGATATAAAGGGTGTAGGCGGAAGAAGCGGCTATAATTCCTATTCATCGCACCAAACGGCGAATAACGGCGAGGCTCGAAGCAAATATCTCGAAAACATACGCGCGAATGCACAAAATGTGGAAAAGCCCAAGTTTTTCGAGGCAGGAAGCTTAGTTATCCACCCGATGTTCGGCGAGGGCGAGATCTTAAGCGCGGCTCCGATGGGCGGCGACGTGCTTTACGAGATCGAATTCAAAAACGGAAGCGTAAAGCGCATTATGGGCAGCTTTGCACGTTTAAAAAGAAAATAATTACACTTAAATAAATAATTACACTTAAATAAACGAAAGGGAAGCGCGGAACGAAAAAGGAACGCGCAAATTAAGAAAATGGCAGTAATCAAACCGATAAAGGCATTAAGATTTACCGAAAAAGCAGGCGATATTAAGAACTGCGTATGTCCTCCTTACGACATTATCTCGGAAAGCGAAAGAGAAGCGCTTATCAACAGAAACGAATATAACGTCGTTCGTCTTGAGCTCCCCGTTGGCGAGGACAGATATAACGATGCAGGAAGAATTTTGAATTCTTGGCTTAACGAAGGCATCCTTGCACGCGATGAAGAGGCGGGCATTTACGTTTACCGCGAGGAATTCAACGTTGCCGGAAAGGATTATTGCCTTACGGGTATGATCTGCTTGGTCGAGCTTTGCGAATTTTCCGAAAGAGTAATTCTCCCTCACGAGGAAACCCTTACCAAGGCAAAGCAGGACCGTCTTAACCTTATGCGCGGTACGGGATGTAACTTCTCGTCGATCTATTCGCTTTATTCCGACAGCAGCAAGAAGATTGCAAAAATTCTTGCGAAGAAGACCGAGGAAGCGCCCATTTGCCGCTTCACCGATGAGGAAGAGGTTACCCACACTCTTTGGAAGATCGATAACGACAAGGACATCCTTGCGATAATGACGACTCTTATCGATAAGCAGCTGTTTATCGCGGACGGCCACCACAGATATGAAACCGCACTTAATTATAAGCGCGGACTTACCAATCCCCCCGAAGGTGCGGACGCAAGCTGTGTTATGATGACGCTTGTTGATATGGACGATAAGGGCTTGGTCGTTTTCCCGACTCACCGTCTTATCGTTGACAAGCCCGTTGACCGTGAAGATATCGTTCGCAAATGCAAGGGCAGATTCAAACTTACAGAGCTTCCCTTGGACGAGCTTGAATCGGCGCTTAACAAGGGCGCAAACGGTCATACCTTTGCTCTTTACACCGGCGGCGAAGATTTCTTGTTGATGGAATTGAAGAAGAACGCTCAGGAAATTATCGATTTCAGAAGCGAAGCATACAGCGACCTTGACGTAAGCATCCTTCACTCCTACGTGCTTGAAAACGCGTTGGGAATCGACAAGGAAAATATGGCAAACCAAATCAATTTGCGCTATACCCGTTCGATGGAGGAAGCTATCGAATCGGTCAAGTCGGGCAAAGCGACCGCCGCTTTCCTTATCAATGCAACAAAAGTAAGCCAAATCAAGGCGGTTGCGCTTGCAGGCGACAAGATGCCTCAAAAGAGCACCTATTTCTATCCCAAGCTCAAGACCGGCTTGGTTATGAATATCCTTAAAAAATAATTGCCGAGGTACATAAATTATGAAAGAACTTGAAAAGAAGTATAACCCTGCCGAATTTGAGGAGAGGTTATACAGCGAATGGGATTCCAAGGGTTATTTTAAACCCAACGCAAAAGAGGGAAGCGAAGCGTTTTCTATCGTAATGCCTCCTCCCAATATTACCGGTCAGCTTCACATGGGCCACGCGCTTGACAACACTCTTCAGGATATTCTTGTCCGTTACAAGAGAATGTGCGGCTTTGAAACCCTTTGGCTCCCCGGTACCGACCACGCATCGATCGCTACCGAAGCGAAGATCGTTGAAGCTATGCGTAAAGAGGGCATCACCAAGGAAGACCTCGGCAGAGAGGGATTTTTGGAACGCGCTTGGGATTGGAACAATACCTATGGCGGAAGAATCTGCGAGCAGCTCAAAAAGCTCGGCTCGTCCTGTGACTGGTCGAAGCGCCGCTTCACTCTCGACGAGGGCTGCAGCGAAGCTGTTAAAGAGGTTTTCGTAAAGCTTTACAACGAAGGTCTTATCTACCGCGGCAACCGTATGGTTAACTGGTGTACCACCTGTATGACCTCTATTTCCGATGCCGAGGTTGAATACGACGATCAGAACGGCAACTTCTACCATCTTCTTTACCCCGTAAAGGAAACCGGCGAATATCTTGAGCTTGCCACCACCCGTCCCGAAACGATGCTCGGCGATACCGCCGTTGCAATCAATGCGGAAGACCCCCGTTATGCACATCTCCACGGCTGCCACGTTGTTTTGCCGTTGATAAATAAAGAAATCCCCATTGTCTGCGACGAGCACGCAGATATGACAAAGGGAACCGGTGTCGTTAAGATCACCCCCGCGCACGACCCCAACGACTATGAGGTAGGTCAGCGTCACGAGCTTCCCTCGGTACGCGTATTCACCTATGACGGCAAGATGACCGGTGCTGCCGATAAGGCGGCATACGAGGAAAGCTTGGCGCGCGGTACTGCCGCTGTCGGCGAGCCCGAGGTGCTTGACTGCGGTAAATATGCGGGAATGACCACCGCCGAGGCACGCAAGGCGATCCTTGCCGATCTTGAAGAAGCAGGTCTTTTGAAATCGGTTGAGCCGCTCAAGCACAACGTCGGCACCTGCTACCGTTGCCACCACGTTATCGAGCCGATGATATCCAAGCAGTGGTTCGTTTCGATGAAGCCGCTTGCAATTCCCGCTGTCGATGCGGTCAAGAACGGCGATATCCGTTTTATCCCCGACAGATTCTCGAAGAATTATCTCTATTGGATGGAAAATATCCGCGACTGGTGTATCTCCCGTCAGCTTTGGTGGGGTCACAGAATCCCCGCGTTCTATTGCGACGATTGCGGCGAATTGGTAGTTACCAAGGAAGATTCCGCAACCTGTCCGAAGTGCGGCAAGGCGATGACCCAAGATCCCGACACGCTCGATACATGGTTCTCCTCTGCGCTTTGGCCGTTCTCCACAATGGGCTGGCCGAACGAGGATGCCGAGGATCTCAAGCGCTTCTATCCCACAAACACTCTCGTTACGGGTTATGATATAATCACCTTCTGGGTTTCGAGAATGATATTCTCGGGTCTTGCTCACACAGGCAAGAAGCCCTTTACCGACGTGTTCATTCACGGTCTTGTGCGCGACGCGCTCGGCAGAAAAATGTCGAAATCGCTCGGCAACGGTATCGATCCGCTTGAGGTCATCAAGACCTACGGCGCAGACGCTTTGCGCTTTACCCTTGCGACCGGCAACAGCCCCGGAAACGATATGCGTATTTCCGACGAACGCTTTGAGGCTTCGCGTAATTTCGCAAACAAGATCTGGAACGCCGCAAGATTCGTTATGATGAATCTCGACCGCGATTGCGATACCGAAAATATCGATACCGCTAACCTCGCCGAAGAGGATAAATGGGTGCTTTCGCTCTACAACCGCGTTGTAGGCGAGGTAAGAGAAAATATCGATAAATATGAGCTTGGCATCGCCGTTTCGAAGCTTTACGACTTTATTTGGGACGTATTCTGCGACTGGTATATCGAGCTTGTAAAGCCGAGATTGCAGGAAAAGGGAAGCGCAACCAATATTGCCGCGCAAAACACCCTTACCTACGTTCTTTCGAACACCTTGAAGCTTTTGCATCCCTTTATGCCCTTCATTACCGAGGAAATCTGGCTTTCCTTGCCGCATAAGGGCGAAAGCATTATGATTTCCGATTATCCCACCGTTAACGAATCGCTCAATTTCCCCGAAGCAGAGCGCAATATGGAAATTATGCTCACCGCTATCCGCGCGATAAGAAACCGCCGCGCAGAAATGAACGTACCTCCCAAGAGATTGGCAAACGTCATTATCGCAACTGCGGAAAAAGAGCTTTTTGCCGATAAAGAGCCCTTCTTCACCCGTCTTGCATCGGCAAGCGGTATTACCGTTGTCGATAAGTGCGAGGATGAAGGCACGGTTCGTATCGTAACCAACGCCTGCGAAATCTTCCTTCCTCTTGCCGATATCGTTGATACCGAAGCAGAGCGCGAGCGTCTTACCAAGGAGCTTGCAACCGCCGAAAACGAGATCAAGCGCGCTCAGGGTAAGCTCAACAACGCAGAATTCGTTTCAAAAGCACCCGAAAAGGTAGTTAACGCAGAAAAAGAAAAGCTGGCTAAATTCCAAGAGCTTGCAGAAAAATTAAGAGCATCTATTTCCTCTCTTTAATCGCTTCGCTCTCGACACAAAACGGCAAGCGTTTTGGTCGGTTTTTGATGTTCGTTATTATACCCTAAAAATGCAAGCATTTTCAGGGAACCCATGTTCGCATCAACCTTGTGCGCGCCTTCGGCTTGTCCAAGGTTGCGAACATCGTAGGTATAAAAATCGACGCGCATGTCCCCGATTTTTATGGTGTTTTATTGTATAGCTGCGAATTAAGGTATACACAAAAAACTATTCGAAAGGATAAAGTGATATGTTCAGAATTGGTACCGTTAATATCGACACGTCTCATGCACCCTCCTTCGCCGAAATTCTTTTAAAGGGCGACGAGGGCAAATATACCGCAATCTATAACGACGCCTTCCGTACCGACGAGGAGGTCAATTCCTTCATCGAAAAATTCGGTCTTGACAAGCGTTATACAGATCTTTCCGAAATGGCAAAGGATATCGACATCGCGTTTATCCAAAGCTGTAACTGGGATAACCACGTCCGTCAGGCGATGCCTTTTATCGAAGCAAACGTTCCCGTTTTTATCGATAAACCGCTTGCGGGTAACCTTAAAGACGTGAAGATATTTGAAGAGCTTGCTGATCAGGGCAAGGTCATCCTCGGAACGAGCGCAATGCGCTATACCTATGAGCACGATTCGTTTTTTGCCATCCCCGACGAGGAAAGAGGCAACGTTATCCACGTTTCGGTTATGGTTGGCGTGGACGAATTCAACTATGCAATACACGCGGTTGAATCGATCATGGGCTTCCTCGGTGACGTTACTCCCGTTTCCACCCGTTACCTCGGCACAAATACGGTCGGCGACGTTCCCTGCGACAGCTTTTACGTTCTTTTCGAAAACGGTGCTTCGGCTTGCTACCACATCTGCAAAAAGGGTTGGCAGCCCTCCACCGCGCTCGTAATGACAAGCAAAACCAGCTTTGCTTATAAGATCGACAGCAACAAGGTTTACGAAGCAATGCTTAAGCAGGTCTGCGCTTATATGGCAGGCAAGGAAAACAAGCTTGCAACCGTTAAGCAGATGACCGATTCGATCAAAATTATGCTTGCGGGCAAGAAGAGCATGGCAAACGGCGGTACGACCGAAAACATCGCCGACCTTACCGAAGAAGACCCCTCGTTCGACGGATTCGCCTTCGAGGAATTCTATGCCGCATCGCAAAGAAAGTAATATATATAATTTGGAAAGAAAAACGCAATGAAAAAAATAACCGCTATACTTTTAACCGTAATTTTAACCGTTACCGCAATGAGCATTCCCGTAAGCGCGGCAAAGCAGACCCGTTCGCTCGACTATATTTTCGACGGTCAGCTCGGCTCGCTCGATTATTTCCACGAGCTGTCACCCTCGTATATGGCATTCCGCGTATCGCGTGACCTTTACGAGCTTTATCTCCCCGATGGCTTTGACGAGGAAGCCAATGAATATCAATATCCTATCTCGGCAGAGATATATGAAGCATACCTTTTCACTCTGTTCGAGGTTTCGGATGCAACTCTTAACGCCGTAAGAAGCGAAGCGGGCTATAACGAAACCGAAAAAACCTATATTCTTAACTTCATCGGTGGCTTCGGCGGCATGCTTCCTCCCCGCGAATATCAGGGCTTTAAGAACAACGGCGACGGCACCTATTCGGTATTTTATGCAACGATAAATTATCTTTATCTTCCCAATTCCGAATATGAAAATGCAGAAGCGCTTGATTGGCCGAACGAATATGAATACGACGGAAAAATTTACGAAAACGGTCCCGACGGATACGTTTGTATCGACGGCGTGTTGAAATCCGGCAGAGTCTATACCGTTTCGTATAACGAAAAAACCGGCATCGTCCGCCTTATAGCACAAAATAATTATACCGAAGCAGACCTTCCCGAAAGCTTCGGTCAAGAAACCGTTCCCGCAGTAACCCGCTATGAAATGCGCCACGATCTCGGCGTAAGCTTCGATATCTGCGATGAAGCGATGCTCGGCAGTGCCGTTATTTCGGCAGCTCAAGTAAAAAAGGGCGAGGTGTTCGATAAGGCAACCGCCGCAATGAAGGATATTGCCGACGATTTTACCGTTTACAGCATCAGCGCCAAGACCGACGATTGGTATGAAGTGGTGGTTAAGGCGGAAATTACAGTTACATTCGATATCCCCAACGGTTATAAAAACCCCGCAGTTTATCTGGTGAACAAAAACGGAACCGCAAAGCTTGTCAGCACAGCCGATATGGAAAACGGCAGAATCTCCGCAAAAACAAGCTCGTTCGGCACCTTTATCGTTTGCGATTCACTCCTTCCCGATTACGTTCTCGGCGACGTTAATAATGACGGTGAGCTTGACAAATTCGACTACATTGCGGTCAAGCGTGCCGTTATGGGTACTTTTTCGCTTGACGAAACCAAAACTCTTGCGGCTGACGTCAACGGAAGCGGAAACGTCGAAAAATTCGACTATATCCTCATCAAGCGTCACGTAATGGGCACGTTTACCATCGGAGCATAACAGCTTAAACAAGCTTTTCGCGAAAAACTCAAATAAAACGGAAAGAAGGCGTAAATAAATGCGCCTTCTTCATTTTTTGAACTTTTTTCTCGTCGCTTCGCCGCCGCGCAGATGTCGCTCGGATCTGTTTTTTTCAAGAATCGCGCCAACAACGGCAAAAAGCTCGGAATCTATGTATTTCAACCGGCTTGCGAGGTCCTTGTGCACCGTGCTTTTGCTGATGCCGAACCTTTTTGCCGCCGTGCGCACCGTAGCTCCCGTATCGGCAACGTAAAGCGCAATTTCTTTCACTCTTTCGTCAATATCGCGGTGTGTAATAAAAATCACTCCCGAAAAGGGTTTTGTTCAATAATATGACGGTAACCGAAGGAAAAGACGAAAAAATATGAAAAAACACTTGACATTTTAATTAATCGGTGATAGAATTATTTGCGCGCAAGAGACGGCGCAAAAATAATATTGCGGAATTGTGTAACGGCAGCACGGCAGACTCTGACTCTGTTTGTTGGGGTTCGAATCCCTATTCCGCTGCCAAAAAATCCTGCACGAAAGTGTGGGATTTTTACTTTTTACCTATTACCTCTTCACTCTTACCTAATTTGGCAGGATTTTTTGGAAGTAATAGGTAAAAGGTAAGAAGTAATAAGT
>JAZRTE010000042.1:0-9129 GCA_045651785.1 Eubacteriales bacterium
CGAGGAGGCTTATTACTATACCGCCGCGTCTGTCAAGGGCGAAATTCGCGCCGTTTGGCACAGACCTCACGAAAAGAGCGATGCCGAGGTTGAAGCAACCGTTACAAAATTAAAGAACGCCGGCTTTAACCTTATCCTTATCGAAACGAATTACGAGGGCTATGCAAACGCGCAAAAGTGCGTACACGATTATCTTCCCATTCGCCCCCATTATAAAGACGGCTTTGACGTTATCGATTCCTTCATCCGTGTTTGTAAGCAAAACGGCGTGAAGATACATTGCTGGTTCGAGGATTTCTTCTTCGGTGTCGAGGGTCACGGATGTCCTATGGCGGAAATTCACCCCGAATGGATGGCAAGACGTAAGGACGGCGGAATTTTGCACGACGCTTACGACAATTTCTATTTCCTTAACCCTGCGCTTGGCGAGGTTCGTGAATTCCTTTTGGGAATGGTTAAGGAGATTCTCGACAATTACGATTTTGACGGATTCCAGCTTGACTATATCCGCTACCCCGTAATTCACGGAGTTGACCGCTCGGCAGGCTTTGAAGAAACCACCAAGGCGGATTTCTTGAAGGATACGGGAATCGTGCTTGACGATATTCCCGACACAAATTGCGACGAATGGAAGAAATTCCTTAACTGGCGCGCAGAAAAGGTTACGGAATACGTTAAATCGGTTCGCGAGCTTATTCTTGAATACCGCGCAAACGGACGCGACATTGTGCTTTCGACCGCAGTTTTCGGTGACCCCGTTGAGGCAATCAACCTTAAATGCCAGAATTGGCAATATTGGGTAAAGCAGGGTTGGCTTGATGCTATCTACCCGATGGCTTACCTTAACATTGCCGAGGACGTCGGCAACGAGGTTGGTTATATGGTTAAAAACTACGGCGAAGCGCCCAACATTTCGGGTATTTCCCCGATGTATAACAAGCTTCCCGTTATCGAATCGACAAAGCAGGTCGAGGAATGCCGCAAGGCAGGTGCGACGGGTATTGCCTTCTTCTGCGCAGGTAACTGCACCGATATTCAGCTTGAAAAGCTTAAGATCGGCGTCTTTAGAGATTAAGTAAGCCCCAGAAACATAACTGTTTTCGGGGACCCCGAATATTTACTCCCCAAAAACACAACAAAAAATAACACGCAAAATAAAAAATCAAGCTGCCGAGCCGCAGCTTGATTTTTGTTTTATAACTGTTTTGTAAATTTGACAAACGCGTTCTTTCCGTCCTCGGTGCGCTTGTAAACACCTGCGTCACAAAGAACCTCAAGAAACACCTTGCCGATTTCATATTCGAGAATAGAACGTATATTTTCGCTTGTAATCGATTGATATTTCGCCTTTATTTCGTTCACCCAATCGGAATGGGATGCGATTTTTTCGTTTGCCGAAACATCCTGTCCGTTTAGGATCGCGTTCTCGATAAGCACGATTTCATCCGACAGACGTGCAGGAAGCACGGCAAGTCCCATAACCTCGATAAGACCGATATTTTCCTTTTTTATGTGGTGAAGCGAGGGATTCGGGTGGAAAATTCCCAGAGGGCGGTCAGCGCTTGTGCGGTTGTTACGCAAAACAAGGTCGCATTCGTAAATTTCGCCTCTTTTACGCGAAATGGGGGTTATTGTGTTGTGCGGTGTCTTTTCGGTGTATGCAAAAATTCCTGCATCCTCATCGGTATAGCTTCTCCAAGAGGCAAGAATGTGCGAAGAGCATTTTGCAAGCTCTTTTCTGTCAGACGAGCTTACGCGAATGACCGACATCGGCCATTTTACGATACCTGCCTTGACGCTGTTAAAGCCGTTAAGCGTAAATTCATATTCGATTCCCGATTTTGCCATTGCAAATTCGTAATTACCGCCTTGAAAATGCTCGTGCGAGAGTATCGAGCCGCCGACGATAGGCAGATCGGCATTCGAGCCGACAAAATAGTGCGGAAGATAATCGATAATGTCAAACATTTTATCGAAAACCGTATCGTCAATCTTCATCGGGATATGCGCGGTATTGAACGCAATGCAATGCTCGTCGTAATATCCGTAGGGAGAATACTGAAGCTGCCATTCTTCATTATTGACGGTGATTTCTATCGGGCGGAGATTTTGCCTTGCAGGGTGGTTTGCCGTACCCCAAAAGCCGGCGTTTTCCGCGCAAAGCTGACATTTGGGATAATTTGCCGAGGCGGCACTTCCCGCCTTTGCGATATCGCGCGGATCCTTTTCGGGCTTCGAGCGGTTTATGGTTATGTCAAGAGTTCCGTATTCGCATTCAAACGGCCATTTAAGGTCCTTTGCGATTCTTTGAGCGCGAACGTAATTAAGGTCTTTGCTTATGCCGTAGTACCAATCGGTTGCTTCAAGAGGGCTTGATTCGTATCTTTTCGCAAATTCAGCATTTATCTCTCTCGGCATGGGAGTAAGGATACCCATAATTTCGGTATCGAAAATATCCTTCGAGGCGGTGGTGTCCTGAATTATGCCGTTTTCACACGCATATTGAATAATGGGCGCAAGAATGCCTTCGATATCGGTGTATTCTTCGCCATCGCAAGGATGCCAATCGATAAGCCGAAGCGCATTCATAAGACGGTTACGGACAACGTAAACGTCGACCTTTTCGATAATATTTTTATCAATCGCGTAATTTATTAAGGTTTGCAAGCTGTTATAGATCATAATTTTCACCCCACCGAAGCATTCTACAACACAAACGCTTTAAAATCAATAGAAAAGCCCTCGTTTTTTTTACATTTTTTTCGATATTTGTTCATTTTTAGGCAAAAAACAAAAAAGATGTGAAACATTAACATTCGGTTAATAATAGGGGTTTAAAATTGCGGTAAAGTACGGGAATACCGCCCGTTTATCTAAAGGAGATTAGTTATGGCAAGAAACATTTTGGCCCGTCATCCCGTTGTACGCCCTGAACCTAAAAGCATAAAGCATCTTGTTCAGATGGCAGTCGACGAGGTAGGCGATCAGATAAGTCATAAATACCGCGGAAAAGACGGTGTTGTTGAGGTAACCTTCAAGCAATTTCAAAAGGACACCTTTTATCTCGGCACAGCGCTTGTTGATATGGGACTTGAATCGGGACACATTGCCTGCGCAGGCGAAAACAGCTATAATTGGATAACCGTTTTCGTTACCGCGTTGCAAAGCAAGGGTGTTTTCTGCCCTATCGATAAAGATCTTCCCGACGAAGACCTTGTAAACATCATCAATCACGGCGACGACGATATAATCTTCTGCGACAAAAAGCGCGAGGAAGCATTCAAACGCATTCGCGACCGTATCACGGGAGTCAAATATTTCATCTGCTTCGACCGTGACGAGGATGAAAACGAATTCCTTTCCTTTAACAAGCTCGTTGCAAAGGGCAAGGAGCTTTATGAAAACGGCGATAACAGATTTGCAGAAATCGAAAACGAGGATAAGCAAAAGCTTAAAATGCTCATCTATACCTCGGGCACAACGGGTCTTGCAAAGGGCGTTATGCTTTCCGAGCACAACATCCTTTCGCTCGTGCATTGGGGTATTCAGCTTACCACCCTGCGCGACGTTGCGCTTTCGGTATTGCCCTATCACCATTGCTATGAATCGATAACCGGTCTTTTGGTCGCAATACACCTAAAGGCGACGCTTTGCATCAACGACAGCCTTAAACGCGTCGTTAAGAATATGGTGCTTTATAAGCCGTCTTATATGTATGTTGTGCCTGCGCTTTTAGAGGTCGTTTACCGCAGAATGCAAGCGAGCATCGAGGAAAAGGGTAAGACCAAAAAGGTTCAAACGGGCATTAAGCTTTCGCGCTTCCTGCGCGCTATCGGTATTGATAAAAGACGCGAGATCTTTGCTGAATTGCACGAAGCCTTTGGCGGTCGATTGGTAAAAATCATTTGCGGCGGCGCGCCCCTGCGCGCGGAAATCGTGCAGTTCTTTGACGACATCGGCATTATCGTAACAAACGGCTACGGCATTACCGAATGCTCGCCGCTCGTTGCGGTCAACACCGATTTTGATAACGACCCCAAAACCGTCGGTTATCCTATGGGCTGTATCGACGTACGCATTGCCGAGCCCAACGAGGACGGCGAAGGCGAAATTTGCGTTAAGGGTGATATCGTAATGCTCGGTTATTACAAAAACGAGCAGGCGACCAAGGACGTATTTACCGATGACGGCTATTTCTGCACGGGTGACTACGGCAAGCTGACCAAAAAGGGTCAGATAATGATCACCGGCAGAAAGAAGAATATTATCATCCTCGGCAACGGCAAAAACATTTACCCCGAGGAATTGGAGGAATATATCGGCAACATCCCTTACGTTTTGGAAAACATCGTTTATGCCGACAGAAACGATGACGGCCGTGAGGAAAATCTTGCCGTTCAATGCGTGCTCGACCCCGAATATTTGAAATCGGGCGATATTAACGAGCTTCAGGCGAAATTGAAGCACGATGTTTTCGTTGCATTGGAAAAGCTTCCCACCTACAAGCAGGTAAACAACGTCATCATCCGCGAAATTCCGTTTGTAAAAACCACCACAAACAAGATTCGCCGCGCCAAGGACGGCAGTCCGATGTAAACGACCGCATATTCAATAGAGAGCGCGTATTTACGCGCTCTTTTTTGTGCTTGATTGACACTTGATTTTTTGTAACATAAGTGTTATAATCGTGCGGTAAATACTGTCAGTCGGAGGTAAATATGCTTCTCGCAATCGACATCGGCAACTCGAATATTGCGCTCGGCGGCTTTTCGGAGGAAAAGCTTTGCTTTGTTGCGCGGATCTCGACCGATGCATCAAAAACCTCGGATGAATATGCAAGTATTTTGCTTAACACTCTTTCGCTTTATCAAATAAGCCCCAAGACCGTAAAAGGTGCGATAGTTTCCTCGGTCGTGCCTGCCCTTAACCGCGCGATAAAGGATGCGATCAAGCTTATTTGCGGAATCGAACCGTTGCTTGTCGGCCCCGGAATCAAAACAGGGCTCGGACTTCATTGCGATGACCCTGCCTCGGTCGGTGCCGACCTTGTATGCGCCTGCGTTGCCGCGCGCGCAATATACGGCAGTCCTGTACTTATAATCGATATGGGCACAGCCACTAAAATGACGGTTGTCGATAAATCGGGTGCGTTTGTCGGCGTTTCGATAATCCCCGGCGTTAATATGGGACTTAAAGCACTTTCGGAGGGCACTGCCCAGCTTCCCCAGGTAAGCCTTGAGGAGCCGAGATCGGTTATCGGAAAAAACACCGTCGAATGTATGCGTTCGGGCATTATTTACGGCAACGCGAGTCTTATCGACGGTATGATAGACCGCTTCAACGAAGAGCTTGGCGCGAATTTGCCGATTGTTGCGACGGGAGGACTTGCGAAGGCGATAATAAAGCATTGCAAGCACGAAATAACCGTCGATGAAACCCTTGTTTTGAAGGGCTTGAATATTATTTATAATAAAAACAATTAAATAATCCGTTGAAAGACCTTAAAAGGTTTATATAATAATTTTTATGCGTTGTACCCACCGTGGACGACAGCAAGGAGGAAAATTTTATGAACTCAACAAACAAAAGAAGAACGTCAACCGAGACGTTGGTGATCGCCGCAGTTTTGACCGCGCTTGTGGTTGTTTTGCAGCTGCTTTGCTCGTTTATCAAAACAGGCATATTTTCGATCACTCTTGCGCTTATTCCGATCGTTATCGGCGCATCGAAATGCGGTGCTAAAATCGGCGCTTGGCTTGGATTCGTGTTCGGTCTGGTTGTTTTGCTTACGGGCGATGCGGCGCCGTTTTTGGCGGTCAACGTTGCCGGAACCATCCTTACCGTGCTTTTAAAGGGCGCGTTAAGCGGACTTTGCGCGGGCTTGGTATATAAGCTGCTCGAAAAGCATAACAAATATATTGCAGTTATAGTCGCTGCAATAGTTTGCCCTATCGTGAACACCGGCGTATTTGTGCTCGGATGCTTTGCGTTCTTTATGGACACTATCGCTTCTTGGGCAGGCGGCGGAGATGCTTTTACCTATATCTTTGTCGGAATGATAGGCGTAAACTTCTTCATCGAAATCGCAACCAACGTCGTGCTCAGCCCTGCGGTCGTACGACTTCTTAACCTCAAAAAGAAATAATATAAGCGCTAAGCTCCGAAAATATTGGGGCTTGGCGCTTTTTACTTTAAGGATCACGGCAAATCAGAAAAATTTTTGCAATTTTTCTTGCGTTAACCGACAACTTGTTCTATAATGTGAAAAGTACGTTTGAAAGGAGGATAAGAATGAATATAAGAGAAAAATTCTTCGGCGACAAACGCTTTTACGGGCGCGTTGCAACGCTGGCAATACCTATTATACTTCAAAACGGTATTACGAATTTCGTCAGTCTTCTCGACAATATTATGGTCGGCTCTCTCGGAACCGAGCAAATGTCGGGCGTTTCGATCGTCAACCAATTTATATTCATATTCAATCTCCTTATATACGGCGCTATTTCGGGTGCGGGAATATTCTGCGTACAGTATCACGGCAACGGTGACCAAAACGGCATAAGGCATACCTTCCGCTTCAAGCTATACCTTAACGTGTTTTTAACCTTGTTGTCGATGGGTGCTTTGGCGATATTCGACGATACTCTTATTTCGACCTTCCTTTTTGAAAGCGACACAAGCGGCGATTTGGCGCTGACGCTTTCGGAGGGCTTGGCATATCTTAAGATAATGCTTGTGGGTCTTATCCCCTATGCCATTTCTCAAGTATACGCCTCGACCCTGCGCGAAACCGAGCACGCGGTCGTTCCTATGGTCGCAAGCGTTATTGCCGTCTTTACGAACTTTATTCTTAACTATATTCTCATCTTCGGCAATCTCGGCTTCGAGCCGATGGGCGTAAGAGGTGCGGCGATCGCAACGGTGATTTCGCGTTTTGCAGAGCTTGCCATCCTTGTAATATGGAGTCACCTCAACACCGATAAATGTCTTTATTTCAAAGGCGTTTTCAAATCATTTTCGATCCCTGCCGACCTTGTAAAAAGGATGTTCTTAAAAGCGCTTCCGCTTATGGCAAACGAATTTTTCTGGTCGATCTCGCTGACCTTAAGAAACCAATGCTATGCAACGAGAGGTATCGACGTTGTTGCGGCGCAAAACATCTGCTCGACTATCTTCAACGTTTTCTCGGTCGTTTATATGTCGTTCGGAACGGTAATTTCGATTATGGTCGGCAGTCTTTTGGGGCAAGGCAAATTCGAAGAAGCAAAGGACACCAACCGCAAGGTGCTTGTCTGCTCGGTGTTCTGCGGTATTACGCTCGGCACGTTGCTTGCCGTTAGCTCGGGAATCTTCCCCGAATTATACAACACCGAGGATAGCGTTAAATCGCTTGCGACTTATATGATGATCGTTTCGGGCATTTATATGCCGTTATATGCGTTCAACAACAGCTCGTATTTTTCTATCAGATCGGGCGGAAGCGTCGGAATCACCTTCATTATGGACAGCGGTTTTATGTGGATGGTTATGCTTCCCGTATCATTCATATTCTCAAGATTTACCGACGTCGATATCCACGGTCTGTTTGCGATATGCCAAGGCGCAGAAGCGATGAAATCAACGATAAGCTTTTATATGCTTAAAAAGGGCACATGGACCAAACGGCTTGTCGGAGATAAGGAATAAAACAAAAGGGTACCCGTTGGGTTACTTGCGATAGAGCAGGTTATATCGAAAAAGACATGTTAATTTCGAGCATGTCTTTTTTCTTGCAGCATTACGACGTTTACGATATAATATCTTTGAAAATCAAAGCGACGCTATACTTAACCTCAACAAATACTTTGTGGAATATTTTTTGAAATTTGATATAATAAAATCACAAAAGCGCTTTTGAATACTCTTTGGAGGACAAAACTATGTCTATTGGTTCTACCATTAAACGTCTGCGCCGCGAGAAAGATATTACGCAAGAACAGCTTGCTGAATATCTTGGAATCACGTCGCGAGCTATTTCTCAATGGGAGTGTGACCGAACCGCTCCCGACATCGCACAGCTCCCGGCACTCTGTCATATTTTTGATGTATCTTCGGATGTTTTGCTTGAAATTGATATTGAAAGGAATAACGAGGAAATCAAAAAATACTTGGATACAGCGAAGAACCTGTGTCACCAAGGAAAGTGGGAGGAATATACCGCAATTCTCCGCGAGGCGAACAAAAAATTCCCGCGTAATTATAAAATCATGCAAACCCTGGCGGATGCAATTGTTAACGAATATTCTCGAAAGGGAATCAAGGAATACGATGAAGTGTTTGACCTTTGCAAGCGCATTCTTGCAGAATGTACCGATAGCAAAATTCGATATGAAGCCACCGAAACTCTCGGAATTGCTTACGGCTATGCAGGAAAAAATGATGAAATGCTTAAGCTCGCCAATGAAATGCCCAAAACTCATTTTTCGTATGAAAACTTTATGGTATATCGCTGGAAAGGAAATGAAGGTTTTAAGGAACGTCAGGAATATATGCATTTTTTAGTTTATGAGTTGTTATCAATGATTGATTGCCTAAAAAGCCATTGTGACGACAACGGAAAAATGATATATTCGTGGGAAGAAAGAAAAGAGTTAAATCAATTTGAAATAGATCTTATTGAATGTCTCTACCCAGACGGCGATTATCAACAAAATGCATATTACGGTGCAACGGCAAGTTATTTTATGTTTAAGGATTTCTTTAAAAAGCAAGACTATGAGAATGCTTGGTATTGGCTTGAACGGTGTGTAAATTATAACATTCATGCAGATACCTACGATTTCGATGCTCCGCATTCAACGCCTATACTTCGCGGATATGCAGACGGCGGAGTAATTATGGAAGCAGAAGGAAACTATTCGCAGACCTTCCTTGATTGGATAACCACCGATGATGAAGTTGCCATTTTGCGAACCGACGCGCGTTATGAAACACTCGTTGATCGCTTGAAAGCAGTTGCAAAAAAAACGTAAATTCCCGCCCTGCCTCGCGCGGGGCTTCGCTTTTGTGCCCACAAAAGCAGTGCTTGTCAGGAAAAGCGGACGGACTTTTTTAAGTCGGAGGCCAAGCGGTCTTAGGAAGACAATGTCA
>JAZRTE010000043.1:0-30663 GCA_045651785.1 Eubacteriales bacterium
CATCCGTCAAAATCAAAGATTTTGCCACCTTCCCCCCAGGGGGAAGGGTATTATAAATCGAACCGTAACATCAATGCACAAATAATAAATAATTAATATTGGAAAGTTTTTGGAGAGAGCGCGAGAGGCACTTTTTTTAAAAAGGGGGTATGGCACTATATTCAACAAAACGCCCCCTCTCTCGTAAAACATCGCCATTTTTCTTCGAGAGCGTAGCGATTTATGTTGCAATATTTTTGAATTTATGTTATAATTCTGTGATTAAATTTTTGGAGGTATTTATGCAGGATACGGTTTGGCTTGACGAGGAACGCGATTTGTTGTGCTACATCGACCAGACGCTTCTTCCGAACGAGCTTAAAATTTGCACTTGCAACGATATTTTCGACCTTTACGATATTATAAAACGGCTATCTATCCGCGGTGCGCCCGCTATCGGCGTGGGTGCGGCTATCGGTCTTTATGCCGCGGCGAACCGTTTTGAGGACGAAAGCGAGGACGGTTTTCTTTATTCCTTCCGCAAAAGCGCGGAAATTGTTAACTCCTCGCGTCCGACCGCCGTCAACCTTTCTTGGGCGGTAAAGCGTATGATAAAATGCGCCAACGAAGCAAAGGGCTTGGGCGTTGACGGTATTAAAGCCGCGCTTAAGGCAGAAGCGCTCACCATTTATAACGAGGACATCGAAACCTGCAAGAGGATTGGCTTTTACGGCGACACGCTTATTAAGGACGGCGCGCGTATTTTGACACACTGCAACGCAGGCGCGTTGGCGGCGGTGCGTTACGGCACTGCGCTCGCCCCCATTTACACCGCAAACGAAAACGGCAAAAGAGTTTCGGTTTATGCCGATGAAACGCGTCCGCTTCTTCAGGGTGCGCGTTTGACTGCTTTTGAGCTTGCCGAAAACGGCATTCCCGTTACCCTTCAGTGCGACAATATGGCTGCTTCGCTTATGTCGAAGGGTATGATCGACATGGTGCTTGTCGGTGCGGACAGGATCGCGATGAACGGCGATGCGGCGAATAAGATCGGTACGTTGGGCGTTGCGATAATCGCGAAGCACTTCGGTATTCCCTTTTACGTTTGCGCTCCCCTTTCGACGGTCGACCCGTTTTGCGAAAGCGGAAGTGAAATTATCATCGAGCAGCGCAACCAAAGCGAGGTGACCGAGATGCATTACGCAAAGCGTATGACGCACAAAAAGGTTTCGGTCTATAACCCCGCGTTTGACGTTACCCCCAACGAGCTTATTACCGGAATTATTACCGAAAAAGGAATTTTTAAGGGTCATGAACTGTCAACGATCGAACAACTCGCTTCTGCTCGTGCTTAACCCCGTTGCGGGTAAGGGCAAGGGCAAGGAGATATTACTTGACACAGTCACGCTTTTGACCGAGCGCGGCTTCCGTGTTACCGTTTTGCCGACCGTTTCGGGCGGTAAGACCGAAAAGACGATATGCGAGGAATGCAAAAATTACGGCACCGTCGTTGCCGTCGGCGGTGACGGCACGCTTAACAACGTGATAAACGGAATTATGCAAAGCGGAAGCGACGTTCCGCTCGGTTACATCCCTCTCGGCTCGACGAACGATTTTGCGAAATCGCTCGGTCTGCCGAAGGATATCGTTTCCGCCTGCGATGCGATCGCGAATAACGAGCCGAAGTATATCGACCTTGGGCTTTGCGGCGACCGATATTTCGTTTATATCGCTTGTACGGGTATGTTTGCCGACACCTCGTTCAAAACGAGCCAGAAGATGAAGAACACGCTGGGACACAGCGCGTATCTTTTAAAGGGCGCGACGTCGCTTATACACATGCATAAGATGCATTTTGAGGTCGAATGCGACGGTGAAGAGTTCGACGGCGAGTTTATACTCGTCGGTGTTTCGAGCACCCACAGCGTCGGCGGTGTTTTCAAGTTCCCCAAGGACGAGGTCGTTTTTGACGACGGTATGTTTGAGCTTACGCTTATCAAGGCACCGAAAAACCTTGCAGAGGCGATGTCGCTCGTCAACCTGCTTATGCACGGCAGCCTGACAGGTGACCTTTTCATCACGCGCAAGGCGAAAAAAGTGAGCTTTTTAAGTGCTGTCGACAACGAATGGTCGCTCGACGGCGAAAACGGCGGCAGTATGAAAAGCACGCACATCGAAATTAAGGAAAAGGCGTTGCGCTTTATTTACTGATTTTGTGTATTTTTTGTAAAAATATAGCGTCAAAAAACGCCCTGTTTGAAAATAATGCTTGACTTATAGGGCTCTTGTATGTATAATTGAAATGTTAGAAAAATTTCTCGGAGGTATTTGCGATGAATTACTCACGCGCTGCAAGTATGTCGCGTTTTGTGTTGTTGCTGCTCGCTATCGTGTTTATTTGCTCGATTACCGTCGGCGGCGTTTACATTAGCGACGATACGCAGTTAAAAGGAATATTTGAAGAAGGAACTATCCGTTTGGGTCTTGACCTTGCGGGCGGCTCCGTCGTTACTTTCCAGGCTAAGACCGAAGACACAGGCTCCGACCTTGAAATGGGTATGGATTCTGTCTACACGGTTATGAGAGACCGTCTTGACGGACAAGGTCTTACCGAAGCACTTTGTTATCTTACCGGTGACGATATGATCACCATTGAAATTCCCGACGTTGAAGACCCCAACGAGGCTATTGCCAACTTTATGCAAACCGCTAAGCTCCAATTCAAGGACAAGAGCGGAAACGTAGTTATCGAGGGTGAACACGTTGAATCGGCAATCGGCGGCAACTTCCAGGTTTCCGAAGGTAAGTATGAATATGCGGTTTCGCTTACTCTTACCGAAGAAGGCGCAAAGAAGTTTGCTACCGCTACCACCAAGGCGGCTGTAAACAAGGAAGCTATCGGTATTTATATCGACGGCGTTAAGATCAGCGAACCCACCGTTAACGAAGCTATCACCAACGGTCAGGCTATCATCTCCGGCAGCTTTACCTATGAATCGGCTATCGCTCTCGCAAACAACATCAATGCGGGTGCATTCCGTTACGAGCTTGAAACCGTTGAGCAAAGAACCGTCGGCGCGACCCTCGGTGAAGGCTCGCTTTCCACTTCGCTTATCGCAGGTGCTATCGGCGTGCTTTTGGTTCTCATCTTTATGAGCATCTACTATAAGGTTCCCGGCGTTATGGCTTCGATCGCACTCGTTGCTTACATCGGCATCTACGGCCTTGTGCTCGTTCTTTTCGGCACCAACCTCACCCTTGCAGGTATCGCAGGTATCTTCCTCTCGATCGGTATGGCGGTTGACGCGAACGTTGTCATCTTCGAACGTATCAAGGAAGAAATCGACCTCGGCAAATCCGCAAAGGCTGCTGTTAAGGCAGGCTTCAAGAGAGCTTTCTCGGCAATTCTCGACTCGAACGTTACCACTATCATCGCTTGTGCAGTGCTTTACTTCCTCGGCTCGGGTACCATCAAGGGCTTTGCCGTTACCCTCTTCATCGGTATCGTTATCTCGCTCTTCACCGCATTGGTTATGACCAAATCACTCATTAACCTCTGCATCAACATGGGCATTACCGAACCTAAAAAATTCAGATCGTTGGGAAGGAGAGCAAAATAATGAGCAAGTTTCACTTTATTAAAAACCAAAAGGTAACGCTTTGCGTTATCGCTCTCGTTATCCTTATCGGTCTTGTTTCCTTCTTTGTAAGAGGCTTTAACATCGATATCGACTTCTCCGGCGGTACCGAAATCAAGATCGACCTCGGCACCGAGGTTACCCAAGAGGTTTGCGACGATATCAACAATATCATCAGAAACCACGAAAAATTGGGTAACGAATACGTTTCCTCCACCACCCAATCGACCGATAACGTCAATATGGCGATCATCCGCACCGGTACCTCCGCTCTCACCACCGAGCAAACCGTTGCACTTGAAACCGCTATCACCGAAAAATACACCAACGCTAACAGAAACAATATCGAGTTCAACACCATCGCTCCCACCATCGGCAGCCAGCTTACAAGAACCGCTATCATCGCAGTTGCCGTTGCGATCGTGCTTATGCTCGTTTACATTTGGATCCGTTTCGAGGCTAAATCGGGTATCGCGGCTGTTTGCTGTCTTGCACACGACCTTTTCGTAATGCTCGCAGCTTACTCGCTCCTTCAGATCCCCGTTAACTCGATGACCATCGCGGCATTGCTTACCATCCTCGGTTACTCGATCAACGCGACTATCGTTGTGTTCGACCGTATCCGTGAAAACAAGGCAAAGGCTGAGGCAGGCACCGAATTTTCGGACATCGTCAACAAGGGTATCCACGAAACCTTCGGCAGAAGCATTAACACCACCATCACCACGCTTCTCACCATCGGTATGATCTATATCCTCGGTGTTGAATCGATCAAGCAATTCGCGCTTCCCCTTATCGTCGGTATCGTTGCAGGTCTTTTCTCCTCCGTCTTTATGTCGGGTATGATCTGGAACGCTCTTACCAAAATCGGCGGCAAGAAGGAATCCAAATAATTAGAGTTTGATTATATTGCGAGAGAAAAACTTTTAAAAAAGTCTTTCTCTCGCGCTCTTTTTTCAAAAAATTTTATTATAATTATTTATTAAGGACGGTAATTGTACCGCCTTTTTTGTTTACGGTTGCGGCGTGAATTGCCTCCCTTGTGCATTTAACCCCATATCAAGGGAAAGTTACGGTATCTACAAGAACAGCCTTCCCCCTCGGGGGAAGGTGGCACCGAAGGTGACGGATGAGGGGTAGATGCGAAGCATCGTTATATTTATCTTTAAATAAGTTAACAAACCCCTCATCAGTCATCGCTATTCTACCGCGCTGACAGCTTCCCCCCAAGGGGAAGCCTTTTTTATTTGTTACGGCATCTACAAGAATAGCCTCCCTTGTGCATTTAACCCCAAAAATATAAATATTTTCGGGGACCCCGTTCGGGAGGTGTCAGCGCGGTAAAATAGCGCTGACGGAGGGATTGTAGGATACGCAGTATCCGTAGTTGTTATCATATTTATGTTAAAAGGACAATCCCTCAGCCGCCTACGGCGTCAGCTCCCTTTGCACAAAGGAGCCATTATTAACCGCTTCGTCTATATCCTACGTTCGCGTTACATCACTGCGCGCGGCGGTTAGAACAGCCTCCCTTGTGCATTTAACCCCAAAAACGCTTTTCGTTTTTGGGGTGGGTGTGGGGGAAGGTGGCATTTTCCTTGGAAAATGAGGGATGAGGGGCCAAATAAAACGTTTATCATATTTGTTTCGTGCGGGCGATTCGTGAATCGCCCCTACGTGCGTATTGTTTTTTCGATAACGTGAAAACAATACCTAAATATAAATGTAACGAAACAATTTTAATATTTCAAACAACAATCAAAACCGTAGGGGCGATTCACGAATCGCCCGCATACGTAACGGTTTGACGATACGCTCGTTTCATTTCATTGCGGTTTCGCACCCAAAAAGCCTCCCTTGTGTACATTTTACACTCACAAGGACAGCAAAAACGACACGAAATACAAAAAAGGCGCTTGTTTTTACCGACCTTTAAATTTTTATGTAGTAAATACTTAAAATTTCCTTGACAAATCCTTTTTCGAGTTGTAGAATTAAAGGTGACTTAATGGTTTTACTATTCACTTAGATAAAACCAACAAAAATAATAAGGAGGTCATTTAAGATGACAAAAAAGGCAACCAAACGCGCTCTTTTGTCGAGCGCACTTGCACTTGTTGTTTGCATTTCTATGCTCATCGGTACCACCTATGCATGGTTCACCGACAGTGTAACCAGTGCAAATAACATCATCACTTCCGGTAACTTGGACGTTGAATTGTACTACATGAACGATGAAACTTCCGACTGGACAAAAGTTGATGCAAACACAAACATTTTCAAAGTAAACACCCTTTGGGAACCCGGTCACACCGAAGTTGTTAAGCTTAAGGTTGTGAACGAAGGCTCCCTCGCACTCAAGTATAACCTTGGTGTGAACATTGCAAACGAAATCGGCTCCGTTAACGTAAACGGCGTTGAATTCAATCTTTCCGATTTCATTAAGTATGCTGTTATCGACGGCGAACAGAACTATACCCGCGATACTGCAGTAGCTGCAGCAGAAGCTAACAATGCAACTGCGTTGAAATCTGCTTATAACTCCGGTACCGTTAAGCTTGACGCAAAGAACGATACTACTCCCAATGAAAAGATCGTTACTATGGTAGTCTATATGCCCACCACCGTTGGCAATGAAGCTAACTTCAAGAAGGGTGCGGTTACTCCTACCATCAACCTTGGTATCAACCTCTTTGCTACCCAGGCTACCGCGGAGAGCGATAGCTTCAATGATCAGTATGACAAGGATGCTTGGCATCCAGACTTTACTGTTACTTCCGTAGAAGATCTTGCAGTGGCACTTGCCAATGGAGGCAAAATCCAGGTCAATGGCACTTTGAATGCGGGAGCAACGCAGGACGTTCCCAACTGGACCAACGCACCGGCCGAATTTATCTTCGATGCAACCACGTTGGACGCTTTAAAGGGCGGCAAGTATGTTTTGGAGCAGGGCTCCAGATACGGCGTTGTTGGTCTTATCAGTGCCGGCGAATCTCTTGCTCTGTCCGATATGGAGATTACTGCTAACTCTCAGTGGCCCGTATATCTTTCTAACTACGGCGGAACCCTTACTCTTGAAGATATCGACGTTACTGCTACTCATGGCGCGGGTATCTATCCCTACGGTACGAACGGTACTACTACCATTAAGAGTGCAACTGTAAATCAGAAAGCTCTTTCCGATGAATTTGCTTCAAGCACTCCTTGGGCAGGAACCGCTATTGCTACTTCTAACGGTCATAACCTCATCATTGAGGATGGTACTTACGTTGGTAGCACTTGGGGCGTTTACGTTTATAACAGCGGTGCAAACGTAACCATTAACGGCGGTACATTCAAAGCTCCGAAGGTTATTCAGGCAGACGGCGTTTGGAGTACCGGCGGTAACAAGAGCGTTGTGACCGTTAACGATGGTAACTTTGACGGTGCTCTTTATTTGGATTGGGGTACTACACCTCCCGAAATTTATATTAACGGCGGTAAGTTTACCAATTTCTCCGCTACTGTTAACGGTGCGGCGAAGCTTGTCATCAAGGGTGGTACCTTTGACTCCGATCCTTCCGCTTACGTTGCTCCCGGTTATCAAGTTACCAACAATGGCGACGGCACTTGGACGGTTGACGAGTATAAGGTTTCCACCGGTGCTGAACTTGTTGACGCTATAGCTAACGGTAAGGCAGTTGAGCTTACTCAGGACGTTACTCTCGGCAAGATCGACCTCACCGGCGCGATCGCAAATGACGTTGTAATCGACGCAAACGGTCACAAGATCACCACTACCGATGCTTACGGTATCGAGGTTACTGCAGGTAAAAACGTTACCATCTCCAATGCTGACGTTGTGATGACCAAGGCAGGCGACTACCTCACCTATGCTGCAGGCTTCAAGATTGCTAACGGCGATTATGCAGGTGCTACCATCACCCTTGAAAATTGCACCATCACGATGGCAAATACTGACTGGGCTTATGCTGTAAATATGCCCGCAAGCGTAAAGAATCTCAATCTTGTTATCGACAACTGCACTCTTGAGGGCGCTGTTGCCGTACAGTGCTGGGGTGATAACAACAATATCACCATCACCAACTCTGAACTGATCTGCAACTACACCACCAGCGCACAGTACACTTCCTACTGTGTGGCTCTTCAGGACGACGGTTATACTGTTGCAGAGAACAATACTCTTGTGATCGACAACTGTGAGTTCCTCTACTCCGGCATTGATAACTTCAATAGTCCGATCTATGCTGCTAGAGATGTAGGTACCGATAACAATACTGTAACCGTTACCAATTGTACTTACGGCGATAAGGTTGTTGCTGACTAATTTGCAAATTATATTCGCGTAAACATATAAACAAAACCACCGGTTTAAACCGGTGGTTTTGTTTTGTATCTGGCTTTTTATTCAACGTGAATGTCAAAGGTTGCTTCGAACGAGCGGTTCCACGGGTAACGGAAGTTGGAAACCCTGACCGTTAACGCTGTCGAGTCTGCAGGAAATGGCAACCAACTGTTCCATGCTGCAAGCAATCTGAACATCTACGACCTGACCATCAAGTACGCTGACGGTTTGAACACCCGCGGCATTGGTTTGAAATCCGGCGTTATTAGCAACGTCAATTTCGTGGGCGGCATTTACGGTATTACTCCCGGTGCCGGTAATATTACGGTCGAAAAATGCACCTTTGCTACAAATGGCGATGCTCTTTACTCCGAGCAGGAGACCGATAATCTGACAGTTACCGGCTGTACCTTCAATCAGCCGGACGGCAAGAATGTTATTTTGTTGCGTGGTGGTGTGAAGTTCACGAACAACGTTATCAACTCCGGCAGAACTGTAAATATTGTCAGTGGTTCTCCCGTAGTTACCGGCAACGACTTCAATGACGTCCGTTTGAAGGTTTACTCGGCTGCTACCGCTACCGTTTCCAACAACGCAATCAACAATTTGGAATTTGAGACTACTACGTACTCTTCCACCTTTGCTGATAACACTCTTAGTGCAGCGGCACAGGCTGCTCTCAATGCTGTGACCAAAAATTAACGCTTGTTAATAAAGTCCACCCACTCTCATTTAGGGAGTGGGTGGCGTTTTTTATAGCGACATTGCAAGGCGGTCGGTTCTACCTTGTGGGGCAACAAAAGCTCCATGGGAACCGATAAGCTTAATGTTGTAATTGACGGCGTAGACGTTTATTAATAAGATAATAATTCCTACTTATTATTTGACTTAAACAAATAACAAAACCCCTTGGGTTCGATTGAGCCCAAGGGGTTTTTTGTTACACGAAATATACCCCCACACATTACCGCACAAATAACAAAATAATTCTTGAAAAATCAAGGAATATATAGTATAATAAAGTGTTAAATTATACTTACAGGAAAATTGCTATGACCAACATTGAAAAAATCAGAAATTTTTCTATAATTGCGCACATCGACCACGGTAAGAGCACGCTTGCCGACCGTTTGCTTGAATACACGGGCGCGGTACAAAAGCGCGATATTGACGAGCAGATGCTTGACAATATGGAGCTTGAGCGCGAGCGCGGTATTACCATAAAGGCGCGTGCGGTTCGGTTTGATTACAATGCCGACGACGGTAACACCTATGCGCTGAACCTTATCGACACCCCCGGTCACGTCGACTTTGGGTATGAGGTTTCGAGATCTCTTGCGGCTTGCGAGGGCGCGGTGCTTATTGTCGATTCAACACAAGGTATCCAAGCGCAAACGCTTGCGAACGCTTACCTTGCCGTTGACCACGACCTTGAAATTTTACCGGTTATCAACAAAATCGACCTGCCCAGTGCCGACCCCGAAATGGCTAAGCGCGAAATTGAGGACATTATCGGCATCCCTGCCGATGAAGCGCCCTGCATCAGCGCAAAAATGGGCATTAATATCAAGGACGTGCTTGAGCAGATTGTCAAAAACATCCCCCACCCCAAGGGCGATGCCGAAAAGCCTCTTGAAGCGTTGGTTTTCGACAGCTATTACGATTCTTACAAGGGCGTTATCGTTTACATCCGCGTTAAAAACGGCAGAATGCGCGTTGGCGACAAGGTCCGTATGATGCACACTGGCGCGGAATTTGAAATTGTCGAGCTCGGCACTCTTTCGACCTTTTCGCTTGAAAAGAAGGAATATCTTGAAGCGGGCGAGGTTGGTTATTTCACCGCGAGCATCAAAAACATTGCCGATACCGACGTCGGCGATACCGTTACGCTTTGCGACAACCCCTGTGAAAAGCCGCTTCCCGGCTTTAAAAAGAGCCAACCGATGGTTTATGCCGGTATCTACCCTGCCGACGGCAGTAAGTACGGCGATTTGAAGGACGCGCTTGACAAGCTGAGATTGAACGATTCGTCGTTCACCTATGAGCTTGAAACCTCGGTTGCGTTGGGCTTTGGCTTCCGTTGCGGATTTTTGGGACTTCTTCACATGGAAATTATCGAGGAACGTCTTGAGCGCGAATTTATGCTCGACCTTATCACCACCGCGCCGAGCGTTATTTATGAAATCCACAAAACCAACGGCGAGGTCGTTTATATCGACAACCCGACGAACTACCCCGACCCTGCGGTTATCGAAACCGCTTGCGAGCCGTTCGTTAAGGCGACGGTTATTACCCCGACCGAATACGTCGGCACGATAATGCAGCTTTGCAACGACAGACGCGGCGAATATATCGATATGAAATACATCGACACAAACCGCGCCGAATTGCACTATCTTTTGCCGCTTAACGAAATCGTTTATGACTTTTTCGATTCCTTGAAGTCCAAGAGCAAGGGCTATGCCTCGCTCGACTATGAATTTAAGGATTACAGACCGAGTAAATTGAGCAAGCTCGATATTCTCTTGAACGGCGACGTTGTCGACGCGCTTTCCTTTATCGTCCATTCGGACAGAGCATATCCGCGCGCAAGACGTATTTGCGAAAAATTGAAGGACAACATCCCCCGTCAGCTTTTTGAAATCCCCGTTCAGGCGGCTATCGGCGGTAAGATTATCGCGCGTGAAACAGTTAAGGCGATGAGAAAAGACGTTCTTGCGAAATGCTACGGCGGTGACATTACCCGTAAAAAGAAGCTTCTTGAAAAGCAAAAAGAGGGTAAAAAGCGTATGCGTACGCTCGGTACGGTTGAAGTACCGCAGGAAGCGTTTATGGCGGTGCTTAAATACGACGATGAATAATATCGCGTTGTATTTCCACATCCCCTTTTGCGTTAAAAAGTGCGATTATTGCGCCTTTTATTCACTTGCTAACCTTGGCGAGGAAATTAAAGATGCGTATTGCGAGGCATTGCTTCGTCAGTTATCGTTCTTCAGCACCGAAAAAAGCGTTTCATCGGTCTATTTCGGCGGCGGCACACCGCCAATGCTCGGAATTGACAGATTATGTAAACTTTTAGAAGCGGTGAAAAGCAAATTCAAGCTCGAGCATGATTGCGAGATAACGATTGAGGTCAACCCGAAAACGGTTGATTATGACGGCTTGGCAAAGCTGCGCGAGGTTGGTTTTAACCGTCTTTCGGTCGGTGTACAATCGGCAAACGACGAAATGCTTCGCAGTATCGGGAGAATCCACAGCTTCGGTGACGCGGTTGATTGCATCGAAAACGCAAAAGCGGTTGGATTTGACAATATAAGCGCAGATATAATCTTTGCACTTCCCTCTTTAACGCTCGATGTATTAAGGGACAGCGTTATTAAGATTATGTCAACCGATGTTTCGCATATTTCGGCATATTCGTTGCAGCTGGAGGAGGGCACACCGCTTTATAACAGGCGAGAGGATTTGAGCCTTCCGACCGAGGAAGCCGAGGAGGAGCAATATAATTTACTTTGCGCCCTTTTAAGCGGAAACGGATTTTCGCATTACGAAATTTCATCGTTTTGCAAGGACGGAAAGCGTTCGCGCCACAACCTTTCCTATTGGAAAAGGGTTGAATACTTCGGCTTTGGCGCAAGCGCGCATTCCTTTTACAACAACCGCAGGTTTTCAAACGTTTCGGACGTTAACGAATATATAAGGCTGACGAATATCGGGCTTTTCGCGCCGACCGATTACGATAAGGCGCAACCGATTTCAAGCGACGAAGCGCTTGAGGAATCGATACTTTTGGGGCTTCGCACGGCAGACGGCGCATTGATTCCCGATCGTGCGGTCAAAGCCGCAAAGCAGGTTTCAAATTTAGGCTACGGCAGCTTTGTAAACGGTATTCTTGCGCTCAATTCAAAGGGCTTTCGCGTTTCGAACGCGATTATCGGCAAAATCATTGAAAGTATTTAATATCAACAACTTGAACAGAATCGTTTATCGGTTCCGTTCTTTTTTTATGCACATTTTACAGATTACGTGGGATTTCGGTGAGAAAAACACGGGATGAAATCACGTTTAAAAAGCTTTACAATAATGTCATCGGATGCGAAAGGAGGCGAACAAATACGCATGAACGGTAACAAGAACAAAAGCACTGTTTTCGATTCACCCGAGGAATTGAACCAAACGATCGAAGAATATTTCGGCGAATTTCTTCCCCAAAGCGGTGAGATTGCCGATATTGAATCGCTTGCCGATTACTTGGGCACGACAAGGGACGAGCTTATTGCGATGATGAACGACAAAAGGGTTGGCTTCACGTTGCGGCTGGCAAGGAACAGAATCGCGAAGATCAAGAAGCAGTTGGCGTTTGGCGGAAAGATACCAGCGGCGGTTCTTTCGTTTGATTTAAAGAACAACCACGGTTACAAGGACAAGCCCGAGGATACCGACACGACTCCACACGAAAGCGTTGTATTTAAGGGCAAGACCTCACAATGGGCGCAATAAAGGAAATTCTTATCCAACCAAACGCAAAGCAGAAGCAGTTTTTCGAATCGAAGGCTCGCTATACCGCCTACGGAGGAGCACGTGGCGGCGGCAAAAGCTGGGCGATGAGAATGAAGCTGATACTCCTTGCGCTTAATTACGAGGGCATTCAAATACTTCTGCTTCGCCGTACACTCTCCGAGCTTCGCGAGAACCATTTACTGCCGATGCTTTCGCTTTTATCGGGCATTGCGAAATATTCGAGCACCGAAAAGGAGTTTCGTTTCCCCAACGGCTCACGGATAAAGCTTGGGTACTGCGAAAGCGTGAACGACGTGCTTCAGTTTCAGGGTCAGGCTTATGAGGTAATCGGCTTGGAGGAGGCCACACACTTCACCGAATTTCAGTTTCTCGCCCTTACCGAAAGCAACCGAGCAAGCGGTTTTATGAAAAAGAAGTTCGTTCCGAGAATGTATTTTACCTGCAACCCCGGCGGTGTCGGGCACGAATGGGTGAAAAGGCGCTTTATCGACCGTGATTACCGCGGCAACGAAAAGGAAAGCGATTACCTTTTTATTAAAAGTCTGGTGTTTGACAACGAATACATTATGAAGAACAACCCCGAATACGTCGACACGCTTCTTAACCTTCCCGAAACGCGAAGAAACGCGATGCTTTACGGCGATTGGGATGCGTTTGAGGGTGCATTCTTCCCCGAATTCGACCCGAAAAAGCATATCGTTTACGGCGATATCCGCATCCCCGACGGCGCGATACGCTTCCGTGCGCTCGATTACGGACTCGATATGACGGCTTGCTTGTGGTGCGCGGTTGCGCCCGACGGCACCGTCACCGTCTACCGCGAGCTTTACGAAAAGAATCTTTTGCTTTCCGAGGCGGCTCAAAAAATCGTCGCTCTGACCGAAAAGGGCGAAAAAATACGCTACACCGTCGCTTCTCCCGACCTTTGGAACCGACGGCAGGAAAGCGGAAAAAGCGGCTTTGACATTATGACGGCAAACGGGCTTACGCGGATGATAAAGGCGGATAACAGCCGTATTGCGGGCTGGCGAGTCGTCCGCGAATACCTAAAGGCGGGCGAATTCACCAAGCCGAAGCTTTTGATCTCTTGCTCTTGCAAAAACCTTGTGCGATGTCTTCCCTTGCTTCGCTTCGACGAGCATATCCGTGAGGACGCATCCGATTCACCTCACGAGATAACCCACGCGCCCGAAGCGTTACGCTACGCGTTAATGTCGCGTCAGCCGAAAAATCCGCCGCAAAAAAGAAACCGCTATACGTCGAGCGTTTACACCTTTGACAGCGTGAGCAACGACGGCGGCAGCGATTTCGCAGACTTTATTTCCTATTGAAAGGAGAATTTATGAAGAAAAACAAGCCCTTTACCGAGGAATGGGAGCTTTATGAAAAGGGCAAGGAGTATAACTACTCACTTGATCTTTACGAAAAGGTGAACACAAACGAAAGGTTTTACCGAGGCGACCAATGGGACAACCTTAATACGTCGGGTCTTCCGACACCGGTGTTCAACATCTTCAAGCGCATTATCGGGTATTTCACAAGCAGCATAATGCAATCGCCCGTCAAGATGCGCTATACACTCGCGTCCCCCCAATACGGCAAGGGCATTGACGAGGACAGGGCAAGGCTCGCCTCGGCAAAGCTCAATTCCATCGCGGATATGCGCTGGGAGAAGAACAAAATGAACTCGCTTCTTGCCGATAGCCTCGTTGATGCCGCCGTATCGGGCGATGCGGTTTGCTACACCTATTGGGACAACGATATCAAAACGGGACAGCCCTTTACGGGCGATTTCGTAAGCGTCCTTATCGATAACACAAACGTCTTTTTTGGCGATCCCAACTCGAAGGACGTTCAAAAACAGCCATATATCCTTATCGCCCAGCGCGAAACGGTCAAGGACCTTATCGCTCAGGCAAAAAGGAACGGAATGGGCAAGGACGTCACCGACAGAATAGTCCCCGATGACGATTAACTCACCCAATCGGGCGATATGGCAAGGCACGAGCTTGAGAACACGAAATGCATTTCGCTTATCAAGCTTTGGAAGGACGAAAACGGCAAGGTTATGTACCGCAAGTCGGTCAAGAACGCGATAATCAAGGACACGACCGACACGATGCTTACTCTTTACCCCATCGCCTTTTACAATTGGTCGGGTGTTAAAAACTCTTGGCACGGCAGTGCCGTCGGAAGCTCGTTGACCGACAACCAAATATTCATTAACAAGGGTTTTGCCATGGTAATGAAGCACATGATGGACACTGCGTTTTCAAAGGTCGTTTACGATTCGACGTTGCTTGACGGCTGGTCGGACCGTGTTGGCGAGGCGATTGCCGTAAACGGGCCGGTTGAAAACGTCGCCAAGGTCATATCTCCCGGGGTGATGCAATCGGGAATGCTCGACGTGATTAATATGGCGATTGCCAACACGAAGGAGTTTATGGGCGCGACCGACGCCGCATTGGGCAACGTCGCACCCAACAACACGAGCGCAATACTTGCCCTTCAAAGCACCTCTGCGGTGCCGCTTGAAAACGTCAAGCGCAATATGTACCAGTTCGTCGAGGACATCGGTCTTATCTGGCTTGATTTTATGTTTTCCTATTACGACGACGAGCGTCTTGTCGCAACGCTTGACGGCAGTGACGAGTCCTTCACCCGTTTTGATATGTCGGTATGGAAGGACGCGCTGTTTTCCTGCAAGGTCGACGTCGGCGCAAGCAGCTATTGGAGCGAAATCAGCGCACTTAACACGCTTGACCGACTGCTTGAGCTCGGCAGGATAAACACAATTCAGTATCTCGAACGCATTCCCGACGGAATCATTCCCGAAAAGGAAAAGCTTATCGAAGAAATCAAATCAAACGAAAATGCAAAGAAAGGAAGTGAATTGATTGAAAAAAATTGACAACGAAGCTATTCTCGACGTCATCTATGACCTTGCGGATGCAAACGGTATGAGAATAGACAGATTTTTGGAGCTTATCGAGGAGGAGTTCGGCGCACAGCCCATCGACACCGACGGACTCCCCGAGGAGGTGATCACCGAGCTCGAAAACGCGCGTTTAAGCGCAAAGGAGCACAAAAAGCAGCTCCGCGAGAAAAGGGATAACGAGGAAATGGCAAAGGACATCACCCGTTTCCGCGAGATCTTTACCGACGTGACCGCCGAATCGATTCCCGACACCGTTTGGGAGGAGGTCGCAAACGGTATCTCCCTCGCACACGCTTATGCTCTTTACGAGGCATCCGACAAGCGTCTTAACGCACGCGCCGAAGGCATCAACGCAAGAAACGGCAATATTTCGGCAATGAGCGTACAGGGCGGCGCGACCGAGCCTGCCTTTACCAAGGAGCAGGTCGAAAAAATGTCGGGCCGTGACATCCGCAACAACTACAAAAGTATTTTAAAGGCTATGAAAAATTGGAGATTTTAGGAGGAATTTAAATGGCAAACTACAACTCTATCGAAAAAATCATTTCGGCGGAGATTCTCCGCACCAACGAGGATAACCTCCTCGCAAACACCATCTGTAACACCGAATTTTGCGGTGACATCAAAAACCGCGGTGACAGCGTGACCTTTATCGGTCTTAACGACCCCACCGTTTACGATTACGAGGGCAATATCGTCTATGAGGACATCGACGACGCATCCCTCACCCTTCTCATCGATCAGGACAAGGCGTTTTCCTTTAAGGTAAAGGACATCGAGGCGCTTCGCTCCTCTATCGGTCTTGAGGACAGCCAGACCAAGCGTGCAAGCTATCTTCTCAAGAACGAGGTCGATACCTACGTATTCGGTCTTTACAACGAGGCGGGTGAAACGCTTGACGAATCCGAAATCACTCCCGACAACGTCATCGCGACCGTTGCGGCAATGAAGCAAAAGCTCGAGGAGGCAAACGTGCCCGACGGCAGAACCTGGATCGTCGTTCCCCCGTTCATCAAGACCAAGCTTATGCTCGCAGGCATCAAGTTCCAAATCAACAACGGCGTAAACGGCACCGGCGCAGTCGCATTCACCGACGAGCTCGGCTGCGACATCTTCGTGTCCAACCAGCTTGCCGAAAGCGGCGATTACACAATGATGCTTGCAGGCTCTTATTCGGCTATCGCCTATGCCGAGCAGGTGCTTGAAACCCAAGTGCTCGACCGTCTTGAAAACTCGTTCGACAAGGCGGTACGCGGACGTCTCGTCTTCGGCGCAAAGGTAATCAAGCCCAACGAACTCGTGTGCTGTCCCGTAAAAGACGGCGGCAACACGCTCTAAAGCAAAAAAGGAGGTTTTTTAAATGAACGTTATCACTGCAAAAGGTTATTTTAATTCAACCGCACTCACTCTCGAAAAGCTCGATTACGCCGATACTCAATATCAATTTTCGGCAAACGTTTCGGGCGGAAAAAGCGTTACCGTGCTTGTCGAGCTTGCCGCACAGGCATCGACAAAATGCAAGCTCGTTTGTGTAGGTGTGAACGGCTATCCCGACAAGGAAATTGCCCTCACCCCGGGTGTGCTCAACGTTATCCCTATCGAAACGATGGGCTATATCAGAAGCGACGGCACAACCGATTTCATCTTCAAAAGCGACAAGGCGGTCCTTGACACAGGCGCAAAGATGGGCTTTGTAAGACATATCGACGCCGTAAACAACTAACTTTTTTCAGGGCTGCCGCACAAAAGGGCGGCGGCCCTTTTTTAATTAAGAAAGGAGGAAACAATGACAGGCAATCAACTTTTTGAAGCATCGCTTGACCTTTTAGGTCTTCGCAACGAAAATGCACAAGCGCCGAGCGACACCGACGATTTAAAATCGCGCGCATTGACGCTTATCAACACCTCCCTTGCCGAAGTGTCGACGCTCGATTGCAGAATCCGCCGATGCGAGCACACCGTCAAAAGCATCCCCTCGATGGAAAGCGAAATCGATTGCTCGGATATCGTTTTACATACCGTATTGCCCTATGCGGTTGCGCGCTTGCTTATCATCGGCGAGGACGAAGCGCTTGCCGCTTCGATGTCACGTCTTTGCGAGGAAGGCAAAAAGGGCGCGATAAGGTTCGGCAAAGCCAAAGCCCAGCCGATTGCGGAGGTGTATAAATGATAACCACCCAAAAGGGCTTTTCGGGCATCGACAAGCGCAAAAGACTTTCAGACGGTATTCAGACGCTGACCGAGCTTACCAACTTCAAGGTCACCGACAGCTGCTCTGTCGAAAAGCGCGCGTCGGTGATTGAACGCTTCCGCTTTGCGGATGACGTAAAGGGGCTTTGGAGCGGCATGCTCGGCGGCAAGGAGATTGTTGCGGTCGTGGCGTCAGGCAAGCTTTATCAGGTAGACGCCTCGGTCGATGACGCGACCATCCACCTTGTGGGCAACGCCTGCACCGACGAATGCGTGATATTCGAATTCAACGGCTCGCTTTACATAAAAAGCAAGACCTATTACGGCAAATACAACGGCAAAACGCTCAGAGAGGTCGAAGGCTATATCCCATGCATTGCGCTGAGCTGTGCGCCGAGCGGCGAGGGCACTCCGTTTGAGCAGCTAAACCTTTTGACCGACAAGCGCCGACAGCTTTTTTCGTCCGACGGGACAAGCACGACCTATACCCTCGCCGAGGAGGATATCGATTCGATAGAGCGCATCATGGTAAACGGCGAGCCGTACACCCGACAGTATACGCTTGAAAATTACCGAAGCGTCAGCTTCCAATCTCCGCCGGCTGCCGGTCTTAACAACGTCGAAATAACCTACCGCAAGGAAATGCACCCATCAGACCGCGAACGCATTATGAGCTGTACGAGGGTGATGCTTTTCGGCGGTAACTCCGACGGACGCGCATTTCTTTGGGGCAACGGGGAGCTTCCCAACTACCGCTTCCATTCCGACCTTGCAAACGGTGTTCCGAGCGTCGAATACTTCCCCGTCAACGCCTTCACCGTCATCGGCAACAGCAAGATAAACTGTATCGTTCAGCAATATGACCGTCAGCTTATATTCACGAAGAACGAAGCATATTATTCCTACAGCGAGCTTCGTGACGACGGCTTGGGCAACACGATAACCTCGTTTCCGGTATTCAGCCTTAACGGAAGCAAGGGCTGTCTTATCGAAACCGCAGGTTGCGTTATCGACAACCGCCCCGTGACGCTTTGCGACGACGGATTTAATCTGTGGGAATCGACGAGCATCGAAAACGAGCGCAACGCGATATGCTTTTCGTCACAGATAAACGAAATACTTTCGTCGCTCACCGCCGCGCAAAAGGAATCGATAAAGATGCTTGATTTTCAATCCGAACGCGAATTTTACTGCATCATCGGCGACAGAGCGTACGTTTACAACTACGGCAACGGAGCCTGGTATTGCTACGACGGCTTGGACGGCTCGCTTTTTTCGACGTGCGGCAACAGGCTTTACTTTTCGGAGGGCAACAGCGTTTACAATCTCGGCAATTCGGTGCGCGAGAACGATATATCCTGCACCCTCGTCACCCCCTTTATCACCAATTCGCAAAACGCGAGCGAATGCGACGTTACACTGCTCGAGGCAGACGTTTTTATCGACGGCGAGGCAGGGCTGACCTTCGAATTCGAAAAAAGCAACGGCGAAACCAAAACGCGAAGATTCTATTACCCTAACGGCACAAGCCGATTCTTCCGCATCTCGATGCGCCCGTCGCTTAAAAGAGCGATGCCCTTCCGCATCAAAATCAAGTCCGAGGGAGTCGGCAAAATCGCCATCCACGGCATAACCATTAAAACAAGAGAAAAAGAAAGGAGCAAAAAACATGGCATACTCTGATACCGTCAAGGCGTTCAAGGACGCGTTAAACGGCTATTCCGAAGAGGAAAACAAGCTGTCGGAGCTTTATAAAACCGCGCGCGAACGAAACGAAGCGGCTAAAAGCCAAGCGATTGCACAGCTCGACAGCAAGCATTCAAGCGACCGTAACGCGGCATTTGCCGACAACGCCCGCGCCGAACAAAACGCCGCAAGAGTATTAAACTCGCGCGGGCTCGGCTTTTCGGGCGAAATGGCTCAATCGAAGCTGAATTCAAACTTTTCGCTTTCAAACCGCTTGGGCGATTTGGCAAGTGAAAACGCAAAAAACAAACAAGACCTTATAAATCAGCACGACCGCTATGCCCACGAGCTTTCGGTCGAGGAGGCGGAAAAGCGCTCAACGCTCAACGAGGGCAAAAGCAAGCTTCTTGCCGATATCGCCAAGGCAGAGCTTGAAAACGAGCAAAAGGAAAAGGAGCTTGAGCTTGGATATGCAAAAATAGAAGCCGAAAAGGAGCTTTTGCAAGCCGAGCTTGATGCAAAATATAAAGGCGAACAAAGCAACGCCACGGGAACGGGCGGAAACGTCACGGGAACGGGCGGAAACCTCACGGTCGGCTCGGAAACGCCCGACAGCGATTCGATCGGTCTGTTCAACCCCGAGATCAAGCCGAAGGACCTTGCAAAGCTGATGGTGCAAAACGCGACCGGCAACGATTACATCAAAAGCGAAAAGGATACGCACCTCGTCAACAAATATCTGCTTCAGGCAATCGAGGATTACGAGCTGAGCGACGCTTATATGAAGGAGCTTGTATTTATGCTCAAGGCATACGGACTCAAGGAGCTGAGCCACTCAGAGCTTCGCAAGGCGGTCATCTCGACCGATGCCAAGAGCATATACGATACCAATTACGAAAAGCGATATAAGGAATTTGTCGACCGAGGCGCGGTCCCCACGCGTGCGCGCGGCTTCGCACTGATCAGCGCAAGGATCGATGCCTTCGACTATATTTATTCCCGCGCGAACAGCAAGGCGGAATTTTTGGAATGCTGCAAGCGTATCAAGCTCGATGCCGAGGAGGCAGAGAAATACGCTTCGGACAAAAGCTTCGGCACCGAGATAAAGAACGACGGACAGCTAAAGGGCTTAAGCGGCATCGCCAAAATCACCCGCGAAACCAAATAGGAGGTACTTTATGGACTTCAGCGAATATATCGACCCCGAGCTTTTCGTCACCGTACCCGTGCTTTACGTGCTCGGTATGATGATAAAGAAAAGCAATATCAGCGACAGGCTTATCCCCTTGCTTTTGGGCGCGGCGGGGATACTGCTTGCATTTACCTATAAGACGTCAGCGGGAATCCCATCGGATGCGTCGGGTATCGCATCGCTTATCTTTGCAAGCGTAACGCAGGGTATGCTTTGCGCGTCGTGCAGTGTGTATGCAAACAATTTGTTAAAGCAGTTAAGGAAAGGAAACGAAGATGCTTCTTATAAGGATGGCGAAAAAGGTGATTAGGCTTTACGCCGATTGTCTTTACGCGCTTATATACGAGGCTTAAATGTCCTTTGAGCTGTTAGCCGAGCTTTTGCCGATAATCATTTCCTCCGCAGGCGTGACCGGCTCGCTTTTCGCGGCAATAACCGTTTACGCGATAAAAAAGGCGAAAAAGGATGCCGACCTAAAGCGCGAGGAACGGTTAAAGCTCGAAATATTGCGTCTTGAAGGCGAGGAAAAGCTTTCCGCCCTTATCTTCGCCTTGATACGCACCCTTAACGGCAACGGCGACTCTCACGAGCTTGACGAAACGATACGTGCATACACCGAGCATATAAACAGATCCAACGCACTGAAAAATCTGATAATTACCAATCATACCTCGACGTAACGGTACAAATTGACGTAAATACTTGTTTTTGTACCGTTATCCCACTTGCTTTTCGCCGCCGTTTGTGGTATAATGCTTCAAATTATACCCACGGAGGCTAAAAAATGAAAAAATGGTTCAGATCAACGCTCGCTTTGTTGCTTGCTCTCACCATGCTGCTCGGCGTTCTCGCGGCGTGCAGTAATGAAAGCACCGAAAGCGGCGCAGACGAATCGGTCACCGATAATTCGGAAGCTTCTGCCGAAGAATCCAAGACCGAAACAAGTAAAGACGACGGCGAAGAGCTTATTAAGGGTGAACCCGTTAAGGATCCCCAATATGCTACCGTTGTAAGTGCAGGACGTGCATATACCTCCAGCACCGAAGCGGGCGCCCAATATCCCGATACCTATGGTATCGAGCTTACCGACGGCAAATACGGCCCTGCCGAAGGCGCCGATTACAACGCCACCGATTACTCAGGCTTCGGCGGCACTACTCCCGTTGTTATCACGATTGACCTCGGCGAAGAATTCGATAACCTTTACGAATTCCGCCTCGGTATGCTTTCGACCAACAACGCAGGCGTAAAGCTCCCCACCAAGGTGCGTGTCTATGCATCTCTCGACGGCAAAAAGTTTTACACCGTAAAAGACCTTGAAATTCCCGAATTTGTTGAAGGCAAGCGTGTTGAAGCAATCGCCAAGACCGAAAACTACGTTAAGGCGCGTTACATCCGCTTCGCTATCATCAAAAACGGCTGGCTCTTCCTTGACGAAGCCGAGGCAATCGGCAACGTCGAAAAGGTTGCCGATTCAAGCGAGGTCATCCTTGAAAACATCAAGGCGGCTTACGACAAGCTCGGCACCGTAAAATACGAGGGCGGCAAGGAGGTAGACGTCGAAGTACCTCTTGCCCTTATCAGTACGAAGAAGACGTACACCGCCTCGCTTACCCCTGTCGCAGGCTTTGAGGACCGTGCAAATTACCTTACCGACGGTCATATCACAGGCGCTCTCAGCGGCAGCAACTGGGTCGGCTATGAAGGCAATCAGGCGCTTGATATAGTTGTTGATCTCGGCTCCTCGAGAAGCGATATTTCCGATTTCAGACTTACCTGCTACGCCACCAACACCGTCGGCAACAGCCTTCCCGTTGCAGTTACCTATTCGGTAAGTGAAGACGGCAAGACCTATACCGAAGTCGGCAGAGTTTACGGCCCCGCAGTAAGACAGTCCACCTACGATTACGGTCTTTCGCTCACCAAGTGTGCAACCGGCAGATACGTTAAGTTCTCTATCGAATCGACCGACACCGTAAGATATCTTATCGAAGAAGCGGCTGTTTACAACCGCGCATTCACCAAGAGCGGACACCCCGATTACCCCTACCCCAGCTTCGACCTCGAGCCCAAGGAATGGGATAAGACCTCCTCCGAGGAAACCAATCTTGCACGCGGTCTTAAGCAATGGGTACATATCCCTGCAGATATAGACGTTCAAAAGGATAACACCTCTCCCGCGAATACTCCCCTTATCACCGACGGTAAGAAGAGTCCCAACACCGAAATCCATAACGGCTATTTCTTCAAGCTCCATAACTCCTCCTCGCCTCTCGAAGTATTCTTCGACCTCGGCGCGACGAGCACCGTAAAGAGCGTCAACGTTCACTTTACCCATAAGGAAAGCTGGGGCATCATCGTTCCCGCATCCTATGACGTATTCATTTCCGATGACGGCATCAATTGGTATAACGCAGGCACCTACGAGCTTGAGCCCAACAGCAACGACTGCCTCATCAACGCAACTCTCAAGTTCAAAAAGCCCGTAAAGGCACGTTACGTCAGCGTTTATATGATGACCAACGGCTGGGTAGGATTTTCCGAAATCGAAATCTTCGGCACCACCGCAACCAAGGGCACTCCCTCCATCGCGGAAGCCAAGTATCCCAAGCGCGGCGAAGGCAGCCTCGGCTATCAAGAGCCCAGCAAGGATCTTATCAAGGGCTACAAGGACGTTTGCTTGCTCTACCACCGCGTTGACAGACCCGGTTATAACGAAAGCGAGCTTCTCCGCTATCTTGCATACGTTGACACCAAGGGCAATATCCAAGACGTTATGTTCGACAGCTTCCTCTTCCTCCAAAGCGGCGATCTCCCCTCCGGTACCAAGAACAACGGCACCATCACCAAGGCAGACCTTGACTGGATGCTCGATTCTATCTTCTCGGCAGACATCAACCTCGGCGCAATGGAAAAGGTAGCAGGTCAGATCAAGGAAACGCTCGGTCTTGACGAGAACTTCAAGTTTGGCATCGGCATCACCCTTTACAAGCCCACCATCGGCTCAACCTACGGTGATTACGACGGCGACGGTACACCCAACGTCATCAATAACGAAGCGGACAGAATCGCCGCTCTCGATGCTTATATGACCGACGTTGAAAACAGATTTAAAGAAGCCGACTTCCAGCACCTTGAGCTTATGGGCTACTATTGGTACCACGAAGGTATCTATGTTGAAAACAACGACGTAGAGATCCTCAAGGCAACCAGCAAGAAGTGCCACGCACACGGCTACGATCTGTTCTGGATTCCCTGGTATAACGCTCCCGGCGTTGAATTCTGGAAGGACTGCGATATCGACGTTGCGGTAATGCAGCCCAGCTATGCGTTCGACAAGGCTATCGGCAAGGGCAGACTTGAACAGGCTGCTAACTATATCCGTCAGTACGGTATGGGTATCGAAATCGAGATCGGCTCGGCTAACCTTAGCGATCCCGAGCTTCGCCAGAGATATATCGAATATCTTATGGGCGGTGTTCAGTACGGTTATATGAAGAACTGTATCCATATGTACTATCAGGAGGTTACCGCTTACTCCGCTGCGGCAATTTCCGGCGATCCCTTCGTAAGACAGCTTTACGATTACACCTATCAGTTCATCAAGGGTACGCTCGCGGCGCATCCCGAAGCACTTGAACCCGTTAAGGTTACGGGCAAGGCGAACGAGGTCATCACCGGCACTATCTCCGATGAAGAGATCAACTACGTAATCGCAAACGTACAAAGCCCCGAGCACGGTACTATCACACTCTGCTCGGACGGTAGCTTCACCTACTATCCCGAAAAGGATTTCGTAGGCACCGTTACCTTCTCCTACACCTATAACGCAGGCCTCGGCGAATCCAAGCCCTGCACGATTGAAATTACGATCGAATAAACAATTAACAAAAGAGGATGCATCAGCGTCCTCTTTTTATTATTTATTTCCTTTTTTTGCTTTTTATTTGCGCTTTTTGCTTTTTATTTGCGCTTTTTTGCTTTTTATTTGCGCTTTTAAAAAAGCGCATAAAATTTTTTAGCCCCCGCGGTAACGGTTACCCATATTAGTTCCGCCATTTCCGCGTGGTTGTTTTGTTAATTTTTTTGAATGCTCATAAAATTTACCACCGTAGAGGCGATTCACTTTCTCGCCCGTTTGGTACGGTTTAATTTTACGTTCGTTATATTTAATTACGGTTGCATATAAATAGCTTTCCCCCTCGGGCGAAGGTGGCAGGGCGTATCCGACCGCCGTGACGGATGAGGGGTAGCCACGCAGTGGCGTTGTTTTTTTTATTAAATACTAACAAACCCCTCATCAGTCAGTGCTATTTTACCGCACTGACAGCTTCCCCCCCAAGGGGAAGCCTATTCGTAACGATTCCGTTTATATCCTACGGTTGCGTAACAAATAAATTCACGTTCGTTTTTTTGCATGTAAGTATTCAATTATATTCCGTTTTTCTTGCAATTTGCGTTTTAATATGATATAATGACAAAAACTTTAAAAGGAGATAACGATGAAAAGATTTATCGCTTTTATTCTGACTATGTTATTTTTGACAGCACCTCTCACCGCAAGCGCAAAGGGCGACATTAACGAAATCGCTTCCTTCAACACCTACAAAAACACCAATACCGTCCTTCCCTACCGCCTTATCATTCCCGAAAATTATGACGATAACAAAACCTATCCCCTTATTTTCTTCTTCCACGGCGCAGGCGAACGCGGAAACGACAATAAGCTTCAATTCTTCCACCTCGTTCAGTATATCTATGATAACGCACCCGAGGATTGCATCATCGTTGCTCCTCAATGCCCTCTTAACGATCAATGGGTAGATACCCCTTGGATAAACGGCGCATATTCGACCGACACCGTTAAGGAATCCAACGAAATGGTCGCCGTTATGGAGCTTCTTTCCGACCTTGAAGCAAAATACAGCGTTGACGAAGACAGAATCTATGCTATCGGCCTTTCGATGGGCGGATTTGCTACTTGGGATATCATCACCCGCCACAACGACGTTATCGCAGCGGCAATTCCCATCTGCGGCGGCGGCGACCCGAGCAAGGCAGAGCTTCTTAAGGAGACCCCTATCTTCACCTTCCACGCAGTTAACGACACCGCAGTTCCCTACCAAGGCACCAAGCAGACCGTTGACGCTATCAAGGGCGTAGGCGGCAAAAAGATCGAATATACCCAGTACACCACCGGCGGCCACGGCATCTGGAACCAAGCTATCCAGACCGAGGGTTTGCTTGAAAAGCTCTTCAAGTGCAAGCTTTCCGACCGCTATCCCAAGGAAATAAGCGTTGAGGAATCGGTTGAAGCCTCTGTTGAAGAATCGACCGTATCCGAAAACGTATCCGAAAACGTATCCCAACCCACCGAAAACGAAGAAGGCGGCTTCTGGAACGCAACGACATTGACTCTTGCGATCTCCATCGGTATCGCGGCGATCGTCACCGCATTGCTTTCGGTATTCAAGAAAAAGAAAAGAGCATAAAGGATAAATTATGAGACGAGAGATAGATATCTACGATCCTATTGAGGATAAGCTTCCGCAAAAGAAGCCTTTAAATCCTATATTCAAAAAAATAATTATCTATCTTCTTTGCACGGCAATTGGCATCGGCGTTGCCATCGGCGTTATTTTCGTTTTCGACCTTGCCGTTACGGGTGCCTCCACCCCTGCGGAAGCTATCAAGGAATATGAAAAAGCCGCGCTTATATACGATATCGACGGTATGATCGAATATTCCTCGCAATATAACAAGGTTCTGCTTTACGAAAACCGCGAAACGAGCGACCGACTTTTGGAGGATTACCTTACAAAAGCCTATGCGAACAGAAAACCGAAATACAATGCCGACGAAATCAGCTTCAAGCTCCTTTCGGCGCTCGAATATGAAAAAGGCAGCCGTAAATACGAGGAATCGCTCAAGCGCTATAACGATAAGATCAAAAACGGCTCCGAGTCGATCGATTCCGTGGCGATCGTCAAGATGATGGTCATCACCGGCAACGACGATCTCACAAAGGACTATCTCGCTGTCAAGATCGACGGCAGATGGTATTACGCCTATGCAGGAGTCAAGCTATGAAAAACTATTCGATAGAAAACGGCGAATTGGTACTGAATTTCTCCGAAAAGCAGTATTTTCCCAACAACCAACCCTATGATAACCGCTTTTATTACGGCGAAAAGAAAATTCCGCTTGCCGAAAAGCCTTATCGCGCCGCAGTTGAATACGAAAAGCGCAAGGGTGGTACTTATATCTATTCCAACAACCCCGAAATGCTCGCAAGCGAGGATATCGGTCAAGCAATTTTGCGAACGAAGGACCTTAAAGGCGACGTTAATTTCACCTATGAGCATTCGAACCATACGGGCGTGCCCGTCTATTTCGGCTATCAGCTTTTAAACGAGGGCGAAACCGAGGTCACCGTTACGGTAACCAACCTCGGCTTCCAGCCCGACGGTGAATGGCTCGGTCAAAGGTCTTGGAGCGATTATTTCAACTATCGCTTCGAGCTTCCCGAGGATTATTTTAACCCCGACGGAAGCGTCAACCCAATCTACGTCGGCTGCGACTATATCGATTATACCCCTATTCCCCGTGCACCGATAAGCTTTAATATCCCGCCTCACGAATATATCTACGTGCTCGGCGGCACGAGCGAGGATGCTTATGGCTTTGCTAACGTATTTTCCTCCGCCGACGTGCCGATACTCCCCGGAAAATGCTCTAACGCCGTTGTAAAGTTCAACGTTTCGGGCGGAAGCGTGACAGGTACGTTCTACGTCTATACCGATGCTTCTCAGGTTCGCGCAAACCCAAAAGAGCAGGGCTTTATTACCGAACGCTTCAATTCCCGCACCGGCAAAATGACCGACTATTCCAAGCAGTACAAGGGTGTTGACCCGACTGTCGGTGTTATCGAATCGAACATAACCCTCTTCGTCGATGACGAAACCGAAAACGGCAGACTTCCCGTTCGCTACACCAAATATTACGACCCCGATTTCGCTTCAAAAAACACCCCTTACGCGAAATACGCGCTTAAGGAAAGGATCATTGAATCGGATCATTGGGTGACCGCACTTAACCCCAACGGCGTCGATATGGCTATCGGCACCGATATGATGATATTCAAGTGCGTCGATACGGACGGAAACCAAATAGTTATCGATACCGAGCGTGCCGATTCAAGCGGCGAGCCTGCAAATATCGGCAACTGGATGGTTCAGTATACCGACAATTTCACGCTCGTAAACGATGCAAGCGTTGATAAGACCTTTACCTTCTTCAAACGCGGAAACAGCGGTGTGCTGTTCGTTATGACGCGTGAAGAAAACGGTAACGTCTTAGGCGCAAAGGCGCTCACAGGGCCTTATAACTTCCCAAGCCTTGACGCCTGCTTCGACGGTGTGGATAAATCGCTCCTCACCGAAAAGAACGGTCGTTGGTGGTTTAGAATAGCCGACGGCAGACCGTTTTGCGACGTCGTCGACGAACGAAGCGAGGTTATAAAAATAACCGTAAATGCAAACAGCACAAAGCGTATCAGCATCGATTACGTAATCTTGGGCAACTCCTGCGGCGGCACCACCCATTGGGTGACGGTTGAATAACAGAAAAAAAGCACTCAAAGGGGTAGTCTGCGATAGGTCAGTATAAACCAATCAATAGGAAAGGATAGAGAAATTTTACGTTCTCTATCCTTTTTTTCGTAACAAGCACAGCATTTGCGGACACAGACGGTATTTTTAGTTATGAGTTATGAGGTTCGCTTACGCTCACCGTTATGAGCTTGCTCCGCAAACGTTATGATATGATCGCCTTGTTGCTTCAAGCCATAACTTGCCGAGGTCAATCATAACTCTAAACTCGCTGTATGGCGATCATAACTGCGCGCCTGCTCTACGGCAGGTGCGTCAATTCGGTGCTTTTTAAAATATTTCCCAAAATTTATGAGATTTTTCAAACCAAAACGGTAGTATATTATCGAAAGGACGGTGAAGACTTTGGACGATAGCAAAATAATTGAATTGTTCTTTGAGCGCTCGGAGCAGGCAATCGTTGAACTATCGAAAAAATACGGCAATATATGCAACGGTATCGCAAATAATATCCTCAATGACAAACGCGATGCCGAGGAATGCGTTAACGACGCATATCTTGCAGTGTGGAACACTATCCCGCCCCAAAAGCCGAACCCGCTTTTAAGCTACGTTTGCCGCATAGTGCGTAATACTGCGCTTAAGCGGCACCGCTCGAACACCGCAAAAAAGCGCAATTCTCATTACGACGTCGCTTTTGAGGAGTTATGCGATACACTGTCGTCAAACGACACCGTCGAGCAGGAAATAACCGTCCGCGACACAGAACGCGTTATCAACCGCTTCTTGGAAGGGCTCGACCGCGATGACCGTGTTATGTTCGTCCGCAGATATTATTTTTCGGACAGTTTAAGCGATATTGCAAAGCATTTCGGCTTAACAAACCACGCCGTCTCGGTTCGTATGACGCGATTACGCGAAAGGTTGAAAAAATATCTCATAAAGGAGGGCTTTTCCCTTTGAAAAAGAAAGATATCGAAAAGCTTACAGATTCTATCGACAACAAATATATCGAAGAGGCGGTGAATTTCAATAAACCGTCCGAACGCACTAAATTTAGAAAGCCTTGGATTATTGCCGCCGCGTGCCTTCTTGCAGCAAGCATAACAATACCTACTGCTCTTTATGCGTTCGCACCGAATGAACCCGAAAGCTTTACCGAAGAAAGCCATACCGAAGAAAGCCATACTGAAGAAAGCGATACCGGAGAAAGCCATACCGAAGAAAAAGATAACGAAGAAATATCATATCCGGATATTATAACCGACGATATTAACCACACAAATATTAAGCTTTATGCAGAGCGTAATAACGGCTCGATCTTCATAAACGAAGAAGCATATAGCTACAGTTGGCTTGAACAGACCGATTCCGAGCTGTACGACAAGCTTATCTACAACGGGAAAACCTATTTGAGCAAAACATATTATTCCTGGATTGATGAAGCCGATATCGGAAGATCGTTCGGAGTATACACATTATCGGGCACCGATGGAATAGATGATACCGTCCATTACGCCGAATTTGAAATTTTCGAGATTAACGGCGTTCCGAGCGAATACTGTGTCGCCGCCGCTATGGACGACGTTTATTATCCCTTCCATGCAGATGTTCCCAAGGAGACCTTGGGCGAAATGGTACACGCACTTAAAATGTACCAAAATATGCCGTTGGTAAGATTCGGTGTAAATATCAAAGGAAATGAAACAACGTATTCAAAGATCAACGATGAAAAGCGCATCTGGGAAATATTGCTTCAATGCACCGATGCAAAATACAACAAAGAAATGTCAGAGGTTATGTTCTGGCAATCAGACCATGAATACGTTTCCTTTAGCGCAACGTCAAGAAAGTTAGGGCTTAACGGTAAAATAAGGGTCACCACCGACGGCTACGTTTGGACAACCCTTTTCGGATACGCTCGCGTTTACGATATCGGTATTGAAAAGGCAAACGAAATTATCGATTACGCGCTGAACAACTCCGTGCCCACGTCGCGAGTTCGCAATCGATATTGGATATGCGGGCATATCGCCGAAATCAATGATGATTATATCCTTATCGATGACAGCGACTTATGCAAAAATAAAGAAGAAGGAATAACCTATAAGCTGAAAGCTAATGATAAACGCATAATCCGAGGTATCAAATACAACAATTTCAAGGTCGGCGACCTTGCGGTAGTTGTAGTCAACGCATACGGCTATGTCGACGAGTATAACGGAAACACTGTCTACGGCATAATAGACTTCGAGCGCGGCCATATCCAAGACGACGATATTATAGTTCTTGAATAAGAAAGTATAAAAAGCACCGAAATATCGGTGCTTTTTTTAGGTTGTAACGATAAAATCAAAGCGTAGCTTTGCATATCATCAATTCCGCAAGGAATTGCATACCATCAATTCCGTAAGGAATTGCATACCATCAATTCCGTAAGGAATTGCATATCATCATTGCGAAAGCTATTTTGATGCACACCTACGGTGTGATGAGATACAAAGGCGGCTCGCCGCCTTTGATGATATACACGCTGACGCGTGATGATATACCATTGCTTTCGC
>JAZRTE010000044.1:0-35948 GCA_045651785.1 Eubacteriales bacterium
ACCGCCGAACTGAGCCTTACCGCCCAAGGGCTGCTGGGTAACGAGCGAGTAGGGACCGGTAGAACGTGCGTGGATCTTATCGTCAACGAGGTGGTGAAGCTTAAGGAAGTACATATAACCGACGGTAACGGGGTTATCGAAGGGCATACCGGTACGTCCGTCGTAAAGAACGGTCTTACCGTCGACGACCTTAACGAGGTTCGCCTTGCGCATTTCTTCGAATTCTTCCTTATTTTCGTTTACCCATTCACGGGTAAGCTTTTCAATATGCTTATCGCCGGTATCGGGATCGACAACTTCTTTATAAAGTGCCTTACCTTCCGCGGTCTCATCGTAACGGAGGTCGCGGTAAAGGTTAGCTTCGCTCAAGCATTCTTCAATGTCTTTTTCGTTCGCACCGTCGAATACGGGGGTCATAACCTTCCAGCCCAACGCCCTCGCCGCGCGGCCAAGGTGAACTTCAAGTACCTGACCGATGTTCATACGGGAAGGAACGCCCAACGGGTTAAGAACGATGTCAAGAGGAGTACCGTCGGGGAGGAAGGGCATATCTTCGCTGGGAAGAATACGGGAAATAACACCCTTGTTACCGTGGCGGCCCGCCATCTTATCACCGACAGAGATCTTTCTCTTTTGAGCAATATAAACTCTTGCGACCTTAATTACGCCGGGAGCGAGAATGTCGCAATCGTCACGGGAGAATACCTGTACGTCTACAACGATACCCGATTCGCCGTGAGGAAGCTTCAACGAGGTATCTCTAACCTCGCGCGCCTTTTCGCCGAAAATAGCACGGAGCAGACGTTCTTCCGCGGTAAGCTCGGTTTCGCCCTTGGGTGTAACCTTACCAACGAGGATGTCGCCGGAGTGAACCTCTGCACCTACACGGATGATACCGTCGGCATCAAGGTCACGAAGTGCATCCTCGCCGACGTTGGGAAGTTCACGGGTGATTTCTTCCGGACCAAGCTTGGTATCGCGGGATTCGCAATAGTATTCTTCGATGTGGATAGAGGTATAAACGTCGTCGCGAACAAGACGTTCGTTAAGGAGGACTGCGTCCTCGTAGTTATAGCCTTCCCAGGTCATGAAGCCGATGAGAACATTTTTGCCGAGAGCAACTTCGCCGTTATCGGTCGCGGGACCGTCGGCAATAATATCGCCCGCAAGAACTCTTTCGCCCTTCTTGACAACGGGACGCTGATTTACGCAAGTGCCCTGGTTGGAGCGCTTGAATTTGATGAGGTTATATACGTCCACACCGCCGTTGTCCTTACGAACAACAACGTTGTTGGAGGATACGCTTTCTACAATACCGTCGTTACGGCAGAGAACGAGAACGCCGCTGTCGTAAGCCGCCTTGTATTCCATACCGGTACCGATAACGGGTGCTTCGGTGATCATCAAGGGAACTGCCTGCTTCTGCATGTTCGAACCCATGAGCGCACGGGTGTTATCGTCGTTTTCAAGGAAGGGGATCATCGAGGTAGCAACCGAAACGACCATCTTGGGCGAAACGTCCATAAGGTCAATCTTGCTTGCTTCGAATTCCAAAATTTCATCTCTGTGACGCGCAACTACCTTGCGGTTAAGGAAGTGACCGGTTTCATCGATGGGCTCGTTAGCGGTAGCAACAACGTATTCATCTTCCAAATCTGCGGAAAGATATACAACGTCCTTGGTAACGACGCCGTTCTTAACTACGCGGTAAGGCGCTTCGATAAATCCGAACTTGTTGACCTTTGCATAGGTAGCAAGCGAGGAGATAAGACCGATGTTGGGACCTTCGGGAGTTTCGATAGGACACATTCTGCCGTAATGGGTATAGTGAACGTCACGAACCTCGAAGGATGCACGGTCACGAGAGAGACCGCCGGGACCGAGCGCCGAAAGTCTTCTCTTATGGGTAAGCTCGGCAAGGGGGTTTGCCTGGTCCATAAACTGAGAAAGAGGGCTCGAGCCGAAGAAGTCGCGTATAGCCGACACGATGGGACGGATATTGATAAGCGACTGGGGAGTAACGGTATCGATATCCTGAGTGGTCATCTTTTCCTTAACGATCTTGTCCATACGGGAGAAGCCGATACGGAGCTGGTTAAGAAGAAGCTCACCGACAGAACGCAAGCGACGGTTACCGAGGTGGTCAATATCGTCGGTCTTGCCGATGCCGTGATACAAACAGAATATATAGTTGACAGACGCAAAAATGTCTTCAACGGTAATGTGCTTGGGAATAAGCTCGTCGATAGCTCTGCGGCATTCCTTTGCAAACGCTTCGGGATCGGAAAGGCCGACTTCACCGATGATACGGAGAAGAGGATCGATAGCAACGTATTCGCCGAAGCCGAGAATATCATCGGAAATACCGGTGATCGCACTCGCATCTACCATACGGTTGGTGAATACCTTGACCTCTACGGTCTTGTCTTCTTCCTCGGACGTGAGCCATACCTCGCAAATACCTGCGCGTTCGATCTCTTCCGCTTCGGAACGCGAAAGCTTTCTGCCCGCTTCATATACTACCTCGCCGGTGACGGGGGATACCGCGTCACGCGCAAGGGTCTGACCTACGATACGCTTCGCAAGCGCAAGCTTTTTATTAAATTTATATCTGCCGACCGGAGAAATGTCGTATCTCTTTTCATCGAAGAAAAGATTGTTTATAAGTATCTGTGCGCTTTCGACGATGGGGGGATCGCCGGGACGCAATTTGCGATAAATTTCCTTGAGTGCTTCATCAACGGGATTTGTCATACCGCCGGTTTGAATAACGCGGTCAACCTCTTGAAGCATGGTATCCTTTTCGAAGGTTGCTTTAAGAAGCGGTTCGTCGCCGAACTTTTCGATAATGGACTCGTTGCTTCCCAAGCCGAATGCGCGAAGCAATACGGTGATGGGAATTTTACGGTTTTTATCGATACGCACGTAGAATACGTCCGAGGTGTCGGTTTCATATTCAAGCCATGCGCCGCGATAGGGGATAACGGTAGCGGTAAGGAGATGTCTGCCGGACTTGTCGTCGATCGCATCGTAATAGATGCCGGGCGAGCGAACTACCTGCGATACAACGACACGTTCCGCGCCGTTTATAATAAATGTACCGCTGTCCGTCATAAGCGGGAAATCACCCATATAGATCTCCTGCTCCTTAACTTCATTGGTGATCTTGTTCGTAAGACGCACTGTCACCTTAAAGGGAGTAGCGTAATTGAGGTCGCGATCCTTGCATTCCTCGATAGTGTACTTGGGTGCCTCATCGAGAGAATAATCGACAAACTCAATAATGAGGTTTCCGGAATAGTCCGCCATAGGCGAGATATCCCTTAAAACATCCCCGATATCCTTTTCGATAAAATCTTTGAAGGACTTTTTCTGTACTTCAATAAGATTGGGGATCTCGAGAACCTCATCGTTCTTGGAAAAAGACATTCTTAAGGTTTTTCCGAGAAGTCGTTCTTTCACCATTTCAACCAATCACTCCATTCATTTTCTCCGCCTCATACGGCGGGAATATCCACGGTGTTTTCGTTCTCCGGTGCGGATTTTACCGTTGTTATGCGGTTTACATAACAAAGTCCACGGCATATCATCCGCATTATAATGCAGTTTATAATAATAACACCGTTTGCAGGGTTTGTCAATAGATTTTTACCAATTTTCCAATGAAAATTTACATTTTTGAATATTTTTGCTTCCAAACGTTTGAATTTGACAAATTTCGCCGCTTATTATATAATTAATAATGAAAATTTTCAAAAAACGGCTTGGCGGAGGATTTTTTTATGCCGCGATCTGCAAATCAAAAGAAAAAGCTGCCCGTATTACGTAATATTTTGCTCGAGAGAAGCGACGAGAGCCATCCTCTTTCGATGAAGGAGATAATACAATCGCTTGCCGCACACGGAATAACCGCCGAGCGCAAAAGCATTTACAACGATATCGAAACGCTTAAGGAGTTGGGGCTTGACATACGCACCGTGCGCGAAAAAACGGTCGGTTATTACGTTGCAAGCCGCGAATTCGAGCTTCCCGAATTAAAGCTTTTGGTGGACGCCGTACGCGCGTCGAAATTCATCACCGACAAAAAGAGCTCATCGCTTATCAAAAAGCTCGCGGCACTTGCCAATATACATGACCGCAAGGCGCTCAACCGTGCGGTATTCGTTTCCAACCGAACCAAAACCGGCAACGAGGATATTTACGGCACGGTCGACCGTATTCACGATGCAATCGAATCAGACGTTGACATAACCTTTAAATATTTCCAATGGACTGCAAGCAAGGAAAAGGAGCTTCGCCGCAACGGAGACCGCTATTGCGTAAGCCCTTGGTCGCTCGTTTGGGACGACAGCAATTATTATCTTGTCGGCTACGACAAGCAAAGCCAAGCAATACGTCATTACCGTGTCGACAAGATGCTTGACGCCAAAGTCGAGGCTTCAAGACGAGAAGGCAGGGAGGATTTCGAAAAATACGACATCGCTTCCTATTCGGGTGCGGTTTTCGGAATGTTCGGCGGAAAGATCGAAAGGATAACACTTTCCTGCACGAACCGATTGGCAAACGTAATGTTCGACCGCTTCGGAAGCTCAATACCGATGTTGAAGGACGGCGACGACAGATTCCGTATAGCCGTTAACGTCGCGGCAAGTCCCGTCTTTTACGGATGGGTCATAAGCTTTGGCGGCGAGGTCAATATCCTTTCCCCCATAAGCGCGGCAGACGAATTAAACCGACTTTTAAACGTCAAAAAAGAATCATAGAAGCAAAAAACAACGCTTTTATCGGCGTTGTTTTTTCGTTTTTATTAGATCTAAATATTATTTGCCTGCGCCGTCGATTATCCTTTTGATCTCTTCAACGTCGGCTTCGCTTAAATTCTGTTGCTTTGCAAACGCCGCGATGAATGCAGGAAGATTGTTTTCGAAACGCTTTTCATAAATTTCCTCAAGCTCGGCAAGCTGGATCTCATCCTTGCTGACGATAGAGGTGATGACCGAATCGTTGTTTGCAAGAACGCCTCTGTCGCAAAGACGCTTGATAACGGTATAGGTGGTGGTACGCGACCATTCAAGCTTTTCCTTCGCAAGCTTTGCAAGGTTACTGCAGGTCATCGGTTCGTTTTCCCAAAGGATAAGGCAAAAACGGTATTCGCTTTCAAAAACCTTAGGTGTGTTTGCCATCGTTTTCTATCCTCCGCTTTATTTCTTTTTCTTAAGAATTACTACTGCAACAACAGCAACGCTGATTACTGCCACAGCACCGACGATAGCCCAAACTATCCAGCCGTTGCCGTCCTCTGCGGAATCGCCGTTAACGGTTACGGTGTCAACAGAAACGCTCGTAAACTTACCTTCGGCAACGGAAAGGGTGACGCTTCCGCCCTTGCCGCCGAATTCCTTGATTTCGTTATCGCTGCCGACATACGCGCCGAGCACGCTTTCATCCGAAAGGGTGATCTTGGCTTCGCCGGTCGCACCGTCCTTAACGCGGAACTTGAATTCAAACTTCAATTCGCCGTTCTTCACGCCTTCCATACCTGCGGTAAGCGCGAGAGCGCTTATCTCGCCGACCTTTTTAACGCCGACGAAGTTTTCCCAATCGGCAGGAAGGTTGGTGATGCAATCGAGCACGCCGTCCTCATCGACCGAATTGACAAGCTCCAATTTTTCGGAATCGTAATTCACAACGTATTCCACAACGTGAAGCGTTTCGGAAATGTTTTCAGCCGTTACGGTCACCGAAAATTCACCGTTTCCGCTTTCGGAAGCGCTGATGACCAGATCAAGCGCGTGTCCGCTTTTTGCGTTTACGGTCAGTGTGCAAAAGGAAAGAAGTAATGTCAAAATGAGCAAAAGCGAGAGTATTCTTTTCATTGTTTGCCGTCCTTTTCTTTTATTCTTTTATTTTTTATTTGTCATCGTTTTTATTGAAAAACGCGTTGAAAACGCGCATTTTCACACCGCGGTCGCGATGTTCCAAATCGTCAAGCGCACGTTTTGCATCCTCGCGCTTGGTAACGCCGTCGGCAGGGCAATTTTTCGGTACCGGTACGATTCCGCTTGCGCGCACGAAATGCGAAACCTCCTTTTCGGGAGCGAAAAGCAGGGGTCTTATAACCGTGATATCCGACCTGTCAAGATAGGTCACGGGATAAAAGCAATCAAACCTACCCTCGATAAAAAGGTTCATAATTATCGTTTCGACAGCATCGTCGAAATGATGTCCGAGCGCAAGCTTGTTACAGCCAAGCTCCTTTGCCGCACCGTGAAGCGCGCCGCGTCGCATATTTGAGCAGAGCGAGCAGGGGTGCTTTTCCTTTCTTACCTCAAAAACGACCGAATAGATATCGCTTTTAACGCTTTGAAGCTCTAATCCGAGCTCGTCGCAAAGAGCCTTTGAAATTTCATCCGTTTCGTTCGGAAAGCCCATCTTAATGTTTATCGGCACGATATCGAAGCTTTTGGGATAAAACCGTTGCAATCCGCGCAGGGCGCAAAGCAATGCAAGGCTGTCCTTACCGCCCGAAACACCGACGGCGATCCTGTCACCGTCCTCGATCATTTGATATTTATCTATCGCACGGCGTGTGTACGACATTAATTTTTGTAACGCTTTGGGATCGATCATTTTTCGTCCTTATAAATACAAATTTCTTTAAGCTCGCATTCGTTGCATTTAGGCTTACGGGCAACACAGACCTCTCTGCCGAAAAGCACCATTCTGTGACAGTAATCGCTTTGCTTTTCAAGGGGCACTATCTTTTCAAGATCGCGCTCGGTTTTAAGCGGATCTCTTCCGTTTGAAAGCCCCAGTCGACCCGATATACGAATGCAATGCGTGTCGGCAACGATTCCGCCGAGCCCGAAAATATCGCCTCTTATAAGATTCGCAACCTTTCTGCCCACACCGCGAAGCGTAAGCAGATCGTCCATTTCGCTCGGTACGTTTCCTCCGAATACCTCGAAAACGCGCTTACAGCATTCCTTCAGCGCCAACGCCTTCGAGCGATAAAGCCCCACCGAATGAATTTCGGTCTCAATATCCGCAAGATCGGCGTTCGCCATACTTTCAACCGTCGGGAAACGCTTGAAAAGCGTTTTTGCCACCTCGTTGACGCGTGCGTCGGTGCATTGCGCAGAAAGTATCGCCATAACTAACAGACGATAGGGGTCTCCGTCCCAGAAAAGTCCGCAAGCGGGTTCGGGATACCTTTTTTCGAGCAGCTCGATAACAAGCTTTGCTTTTTCCTTTTTATTCAATCGGGCACCTATTCAAAAATATAATTTACTTTTCCCGCGATAAGCGCCTGAACGCCCTTGAGTATTACGTCCTCGCGGTCTTCAAAATTCTTTTTTGCGCGCATCGCTTCTTCATATTCGCAAATATAAATTTCAGTCGAGAACAATTTTTTCACACGGTCCGAGATTTCACATCTGAGGATATATCCCTCTCCGCATTCCGAAACGGTCGCGACCGCATATCTTCCCTCGCGCTTGTACGCCATAAATCTGCGAACGCTCTTCGAGGCGTGCTCGCGGATGACCGAAAGAAGCGAATTTTCATAGCTTTCCAAGGATTCCTTGCCGCTTTCGGACACCTTATAAAGCTTAACTCCGTTTTCCTCGCCCGCTTCCTCGACCTGACCTGCATCAAGCAGCTCGGAAAAGCAGAGTGCAAAATCAAAATAATTAACGAATTCGTCCTGAAGCACGATATCGTTTACGGTCGTATATTCAAGCGGCTCGTCGACTTTATTCATAAGGTAAAGGATAAAAACCTTTACGTCGAGTTTGTTTTCCAGTTTCAAAGTATCACCTTTTGACCCGAATTTTTCTTTGTCTTACACATTATACATTACTTTTTGACGATTTTCAAGAATTTGTTACAAAACTTTCACTTGAAAATTTAATTATATGTGATATACTTATTATGAATAAGTATATTTTATAGGAAGATGAGCTTATGATACTTGATTTTCCGGGAGGAGCGCGTCCGACCGAGCGCACACACCTCGGCAAAAAAGAAATAGAATATATTACCGATTGCTCGGCAATCTGTCTTAGGGCGGAACATGACCGCGAGCTTCTTTGCACGGTCAACGAGCAGGTAAAGCGCGGCACGCTTATCGGAAAAAACGGCGAAACACCCGTTTATTCCCCGATTGCGGGCGTTTTCCGCGGCGTAATGGCGCTCGAGGGCGTTGAATATTTCGTCGTCACCGCCGACGGAAGCGAGGGAGAAGAGGCTTACTTCGAGCCCGAAAGCCATCCGCTTACCGAGCTTGGCTTTGAGGACATAAAGGAAAGCGCGAAAAAATTCGCCGTTACCGACACTCGCTCGGGCATACCGCTTTGGAAGCTTTTGGAAAGCATACACGGCAATTGCACGAGAGTCGTTATCGACGGCACCGAATCGGATGCGGCAAGCGCGATAAATTACCGTTTGGGTATCGAGCAGGCAAAAGCAATCGTCGGCGGCGCAAAGATACTTTTAAAAGCGACGGGCGCGTTAAAATGCGTTTTCGCGGCTGAATATTACCGCAGTGCCGCTTTTGCCGAGATAGCAAAATACGCAAACGACGAAAAGATATTCGCTATGGCACAGCTTGACGAAAAATATCCTTACGGCGATTTTGCGCTTATGTACGCTCTTTACGTCAAGAAATTAAATAAAGGACAAACCGCGCTCGACGAGGGTGTGCTTATAGTCGCGCCCGAAACGGCAATTGCGCTTTATAATTCGATGATAAGCGGAATGCCTCAGCTTGACCGATATATTACGGTCTGCGGCGACGGCATCAAAAACGGCGCTAACCTTTGCGTACCGCGCGGAATCACGCTTCACGATATTTCAAAGATCTGCGGCGGCTTGGAGGAGGGCCATTTCTTTGCCGAAAACAGTCTTCTTTCGGGCAAGACGATAACCGGCGCGGTTTGCGACAGCACGCACGCGCTTATCGCGGTCAAGCCGACGGAAAGAACACGCACCGACTGCATCGCCTGCGGTGAATGCGCCGAGGTCTGCCCCGTGAATTTGATCCCCCGCGACGTGCTTGCGGGCGACGGCAAGCGGCTGAACAAATACTGCATCGGATGCGGCGCTTGTGAATATATCTGCCCGAGCAATATTCCGCTTTTGGCTCTTATCAACAAGGAGGCGAAACGATGAAAAGGAACTCCGCACCCTTTGTCCATACCGAAAAAACGGTCTTTTCGCACGCGGCGGAATGGTTGGTTGCAATCGCTCCCGTGCTTATATGGTCGGTATATATGTACGGCGCAAGAGTTATTACAATCTGCTTGCTTTGCGCCTCGTTTTCGGTCGGCTTCGATTACCTTGTCCGCCGATTCCTTTTAAAACGCAACGGTAACGATTGCTTCGACCCGATGACTGGCATTTACGGTGTTTTGACCGCTTTTATGATGCCGGTTGCAGTTTCGCTTTGGGTTCCGATAATAGGCGCATTATTCGTTGTCATCGCCAAAAACATAAGAGTTATCCGTGCAAAGCGCCTTTTTAACCCGTTTGTGTTTTCCGCATTGATGCTTCATCTTTGCTTTTCCTCGCAAATGACCGCGTTTACACGCCCGTTTGCCTATTTCAACGCGTTTTCCCTTTCAATAGAGGACAAGCTTTTGGAAAGCTACCGCGTTATTTCGCCGTTGCAGTATATGGCGGACGGAAGCGTTTACGAAGACGGAGTGTTTGCACAGCTTTACGGCTTTGCAAGCGGCAATATCGGTGAAATCGCCGTTGCCGCAATGATAATTTCGCTCATCTGGCTTTGCATCAGAAAGGAAGCCGATTGGAAGGGCGTTGTTGCGTTTTTGGTGCCTATCCTTTTGCTTTCGCTCGCATTACCCTCCGACGATGCCGAAAGCGAATATTATGCCTACAGTATGCTTCTTTCGGGAGCGATTTGCTTCCTTGCGGTTTTTGCAATGAACGAAAAACAAACTCTGCCCATGACCTCGTCGGGAAGAATTATCTTCGGTGCGGTCGGCGGAAGCGTTACGTTTTTGCTTCACCGCTACGTCGGCGGTTTTGAATGGGGTTATTTGGTAATCCTTGCTCTTAACGCGATATCGCCGTTTTTGGAAATGATTACAAGACCGAAGGCCATTGGCGAAAAAGAAAGCCGAGTTAAACAATGAAAAACGATATTATAACACTTGAAATAACCGATATCACGCCCGAGGGCTTCGGTGTCGGCAGAGTCGACGGCAAGGTTTATTTCGTTGCCGATACGGCAATAGGCGATATTTGCGACTGCCTTGTGATGAAGGAATTGAAAAGCCATTCCTTTGCAAAGCTCGTTAATATCAAATCGCCGTCGGCAGACAGGATAGACCCGAATTGCGCGGTTTGCAAAAGATGCGGCGGCTGTGCATACCGCCATATCTCCTATGACGCCGAGCTTAAATTAAAGAAAAACACCGTCAAGCAGGCGTTTGCCCGTATTGCAAAGATGGACATTAAGGTAAACGACACGGTTTTTGACAGCGACGAAAGATACCGCAACAAGGTTCAATATCCCTTTGCGCAAAGCGAAAACGGCGCAATATTCGGATATTACGCGCGTCATTCGCACCGCATAATCGCCCACAACGATTGCCCGTTGCAGGACAAGGTGTTTACCGAGATTGCCGATTACACCGCAAAAACGGCAAACAAGCTTTTGCTTTCTGCATACGACGAGGAAAGCGGAAGCGGTATTCTCCGTCACGCGGTAATGCGTAAAAACCGCGACGGAAGGATTCTTTTTTGCATCGTGGTTGCTAAAAAGCATAAAAATTTAAAGCTTTTTGCCGAAACGGTCGCAATGCGCTTTAAGGAAATCATCGGCGTGCATATAAACGTCAACACAAGACGCGACAACGTTATTTTCGGCGATGAAACCTATTGCCTGCTCGGTGAAGAAACGCTTACCGACACGCTTTGCGGTAAGGTTTTCGAGCTTTCGCCCCGCGCCTTTTATCAGGTAAACGCGGTTATGGCGGAAAAGCTTTATACCCACGCGAAAGCACTTGCGGCTTCGGAAAAGGATGGCAATATTATACTCGACCTTTATTGCGGCGCAGGTACTATCGGACTTTGCATCGCAAACGATAACGACAAGCTTTGCGGTGTTGAAATTATCGATGCCGCTATAGAAAACGCAAAAATCAACGCGTCTCTTAACGGTAGAAGCGAAAAAAATACGCTTTTCGTCTGCGGCGATGCCTCGGTCGGTGTTGAGGAATGTAAAAAGCGCTTCGGCAGACCGAACATTATCATTGTCGACCCTCCGAGAAAGGGACTTGACAAGGCGGTTATCGAAACCGTTGTAAAGGCAAATCCCGAAAAGGTGGTTTATATTTCCTGCGACCCCGCAACGCTCGCACGCGACTGCGCGATATTTGCCGAAAAGCGCTATACCGCAAACGAAGCAACTCCTTTCGACCTATTCCCCCGTACAGGACACGTCGAAACGGTAACATTATTACGTCGGCAAGTCACTTCAAAATAACAAAGAGGCCGCAATTATGAAGTTTGCTTTTGTGAATTTAAACCTACTTCGTTCCAAATTGGCTGAAAAAATAAATAAATATCTCGACCTGTCAGAGCACAACCGCCTGACAATAGGTCTTTATAAAAACGGAAAATGTTACGTTTTCGGAGATGCGGAAGAAAACCGTCTTTTTTACGATATCGGTTCGATATCCAAAACCGTAACCACCCATCTTATTTTGAAGCTTTATGAAGACAGTAGGCTTGATATTAACAAAACGATCGATAACTACTTGCCTCTTAAAAAGGGAAAGTATCCCACCATATATCAGCTTTTAACCCATACTGCAGGATACCACCATTTGACACCGTTAGAGGTAACTCTGCCCTCCCTTATCTCCCACGGCTATGCCCGAAAAAATCCTTATGAGAGCTGCACCGTAAAAACAGTTATAAATTGTCTTGAGCGACGCCGTTTTATTAAGCCCAAGACGAGGTACGGATATTCCGACTTTCCCTCGGCAATTCTTGCCGCAGTAGCCGAGGCGGTTACAAAAACACCCTTTCCCACGCTTTTTGAGGATTTTATAAATAACGATTTGGGGCTTAAAGAAACCCTTATTGAGCTTGATCCCGAAAAAAGAAATCCATCCGCCTCAAAAGGTAAAAAGGTCATACCCTTCTGGGTATGGAAGAGGAACAACCCCTATATTGCGGGCGGAGGTATGGTAAGCAATATCGGGGATATTCTTAAATATATCGCACTGCAGATTGAAAGCGATAAGCCCTATATCGCCCAAGCCCATACGGTATGCGAGGCTTCGGAGCTTAAAAGCAATAACCACTTAATGTGCATGGGTTGGCATACCTATAAAAAATCCAACCAGCTATGGCACGTCGGGGGAGTAGGCACCTTCCGCACCTCCGTTATCCTCAATAAACAGTTACGAATCGGTGTGGCGGTTTTGGGTAACGCAAAGGGAAAATCTTCTGCCAATGCCCACTATATTGCAAAAATGCTTTACAGTGAGCTTAAAAACAACCGTATTAATTTAAAGCAGGAGTGAATAATTCCGCTACAAAGCATTCAGCTTCGGCAATATATCAAAATGCGCTGTGTATGAAAGCGCGTATGAATTCAAAAGGAATTTCGGAGAAACAAAAACATGAACTGTTCCATTGCAAAAAAGTGCGGCGGCTGTCAGCTTCAAAATCTCGATTATGAAGAACAGCTTTCGCTTAAACAGTCGAAAATAATCAAATATATAGGAAAATACTGCCACGTTGACGAAATTATCGGTATGGAAGAGCCGTTTCACTACCGCAACAAGGTTTCGCACGCGCTTGCTTTCAGAAGCGGCAGAATTTATTCGGGCATTTATCAATCGGCAACGCGCAGAGTTGTGCAAACCGATTGTTGCTTGCTCGAGGACGAATATGCCGACAAGATAGTGCAAACGGTCAAGGACCTTTGCATCGATTTCAGAATAAAGGCGTATGACCTTAACACGGGCAAGGGCTTTTTCCGTCACGTTATGGTGCGTCGTGCCGTAAATACGGACGAAACGATGGTCGTTTTGGTGACCGCAAAGGGTGAGTTCCCGAAAAAAGACGATTTCGTTGCCGCGTTGCTTAAAAAGCATCCCGATATAACCACCGTCGTTTGGAATATCAACCCGACCGAAACACCTCTTTTCCTCGGTGCGAAAAGCGAAATACTCTTCGGCGACGGATATATTACCGACAAGCTTTTGGATAATTATTTCCGCATAAGCCCGAAATCCTTTTATCAGGTCAACACCAAGCAAACCGAAATTCTTTATTCCAAGGCGATTGAATTTGCGGGCCTTTCGGGTAAGGAACGGGTTATCGACGCTTATTGCGGTATCGGTACAATCGGTCTTTCGGTCGCAAGAAACGCACGCGAGGTTTTGGGTGTCGAATCGAACGGCGACGCGGTTGCCGACGCAATGCAAAACGCGAAAATCAATAAAATCAAGAACGTAAAATTCATCAACGGCGATGCGGGTGAATTTATGGCAGACCTCGCAAGAAAGGGCGAAAGCGCCGATGTTGTTATTACCGACCCGCCGCGCGCAGGCTGCAGCAAGCAATTTCTCGATTCGCTTCTTGCCCTCTCCCCGAAAACGGTCGTTTACGTTTCCTGCAACCCCGAAACCCTCTCGCGCGATCTTTTCGCACTCCGTAAGGGCGGATATAAGGTCAAAAGGATCCAACCCGTCGATATGTTTCCCTTTACCGAGCATATAGAAACGGTCGTTAAGCTTTGCAGAGGCGCACGCTCCTGATGTGCAGTCTACCCAGATTTTAAACTAAATTGATAGCGCGCCAGTTTTTGGCGATATATAGGTATGAGAAAAATCACGCAGCGCATTGTTGATGTTCCACACTTAATGGAAGAATGGGATTACGAACTGAATAGTTTAAACGGATTGTTCCCAGAAAAAATCGCGGCCCAAAGCAATCAATATGCCCACTGGAAATGTAGTTTTGGCCACAAATGGAGAGCAAAAATCAACAACAGGTATAACGGACGCGGTTGTCCGGAATGCAAGAAAAAACTAAAAACATCATTTCCTGAACAAGCTGTATTCTTTTATGTGAAGCAACTTTTCCAAGACGCCATAAATTCTTATACAGAGATTTTCGACAATAAAATGGAACTTGATATTTACATCCCTTCCTTGCGGGTTGGCATCGAATATGATGGAGAAGCGTGGCATAATAAAAAGTCTTTGCAAAAAGAAAGGAAAAAATTCAAAATATGCCAGCAACACTCTGTTAAATTATTCAGGCTAAAAGAAAACGCTGGTTCACTCGATAACCCGGCGGAAATAGCCGATATAATTGTACCCGTTGAAAAAGCATACAACGGCACTGCATCAGCCTTTTCGTATTTAAACAAAGCCATAGAAATACTACTCTCTTGTATATCCCAAATACACCTTGATATAGACACAAAAAGAGACCGCTTATTAATTTTCGAATTTTATCATTCCGCATTTATAGAAAGTTCTTTGTTTAATACATATCCAGATGTTGCCAAAGAGTGGCATCCTACAAAAAACGGAACGTTAACTCCAGCTATGTTTCCGCCCCACTCAAACGCAAAAGTGTGGTGGCTCGGTGCTTGCGGACACGAATGGGAAGCCGCAATTACCGTACGAACACGCGGTAATTCTTGTCCTTTCTGCGCAGGTCAAAAGGTTTTGAGAGGATTTAATGATTTGCAAACTGTTTTCCCTCAAATTGCCAAGCAATGGCACCCGACGCTTAACGGTAGTAAAACGCCCGATTCCGTCACATACGGCTCAGGATACTCTGCATATTGGTTATGCCCCACATGTAAGCAAACTTGGCGCACAAGAATTAATATGCGAACATCAGCAAATCGCGGATGCCCATTTTGTGCGCATATAAAACCTATCCCCGGTCAAAACGATTTGTTGAGTTTATATCCAGACTTAATGAAAGAATGGGATTATGAAAAAAACAAAGAAATAAACCCCACGGAATTGCTCGAATTAAGCAATAAAAAGGTTTGGTGGAAATGTTCAAAATGCAAGTACGAATTTCAAGCACTGATAAGCAATCGCGTAAAAGGTACAGGTTGCAAACGATGTGCTGGTCAAATAGTTATTGAAGGCAAAAACGATTTTGAAACATTATGCCCTGAAGCAGCTAAAGAATGGAACTATGCAAAAAACGATACAATCCCGTCTTTAGTCATTGCGCACTCGAATAAAAAACGCCATTGGATTTGCGCCTTAGGGCACGAATGGGAAGCCGCTCCAAATACTAGAATGCAAGGGCGCGGATGTCCTGTGTGCTCCGGGAATCGAGTTTTGCAAGGCTTTAACGACCTTGTTACTACTCACCCCGAAATTGCCGCAGAGTGGCACCCGACGAAAAACAACGGTCTTCTGCCAACGCAAGTTTCTAAAGGATATAAAAGAAAAGTATGGTTTCTATGTAATTTGTGCGAAAACGATTATGATTCTTACATAAGCAACAAAATCAAAGGATATGGAAAATGTCCTTATTGCACACCAAGAAAAAATCGCGCAACGGAAATTATTCAAGTTGAAACGGGAAAACGGTTTAAAACTCTTAAAGAAGCAGCTGCATCTCTTGGCAAGAAGGATATTTCTCTTATTCAAATGTGTTGCAACGGAAAATGCGAGACAGGATATGGATTTCATTGGAAGTATATAAGTCGCAAGTTTTCTGACACGCGCCTCGAAACCGCCCACAAGCACTGCACAGGCAACAAAGACGAAATTGAAAAAAGCGAAAAATGCGGTTGCTTTTACTGTCTTGAAATATTCGATAAAGGCGAAATTACAAGCTGGCTTAATGAAGACGGCGGTACTGCGCTTTGTCCGTTTTGCGGTATCGATTCGGTAATCGGCGATAAATCGGGCTTTGAGATCACAAAAGAGTTTTTGACCGAAATGAAAGAAAGTTGGTTTTGATATGACCGAAATCATCGAAAAGCAGATAAAAAACGTCAAAAAGTCATGCATTGTCTACGGCTTGTTTTCGTTGCCGTTTGCACCGATGCCGATAATAATCGTTTTAAACCTGTGCTTTACGGGCATAGGCAATAAGGATAAAATTATTGTTGCAACTATTACTTTTGCCGTTTTCAGCGTCATCGCGGGCGCGTTTCTGAATTTGTTTTTCAAGCACTTTTCGGTATACCGCAAGCTTAGAAAAGCCCGCGGTAAGGATTTAGAAAAAGTCGAGATCGAATGCACAGCCGTTAAGCTTTCGACCGAATCGAGAAGCAAGAACGGCAGCTACGTAATCATTACCGGACTGACCTTGATCGAAACGGACAACAAAAAATATTACTTCCCGTTGCCGAAAAGGATAGAAGAATACAACGAAACCATAACAAAGCCCATGCATTCGGGCAGAGATTTCTTTAACACAAAGCTTAAAGACAAGCATTTACACGTCAAATGCTACAAGGACACAAGCCTTATACACGAGATAAAAGAGCTTCCCAATTATGAAATTGCTAAAATTGATTCATTTACAACGAGAGCGCATTGAAAGGTGATTTTGAAAGATGATTGAAACACACGGAAAGAACCTTAATCTTCGCACGATGACACAAAAGGAAATGCGCGCGCTTTGGCGCAAATTCGTTCCCGAGGGGGATAAGAATTTTGTTTATAACGAGGAAGTTATCGACAAAAGGTACGACCTTAGCGTCGAGCGCGAGGAATGGAATCCGACAGTCGGAATTTTTTCGAAAACCGACGAGGTCATCGGCGAGCTTACCTTTGAACGCATAGTTTATTCCGAGCTTCGTTGCGACCTTGCGATTTTCCTTGCAAACGAAAGCTACCGCAACAAAGGGCTTGGCACCGAGGCGATAATGCTTGCAAAAAAATACGCCAAGGAAAAGCTTGGCTTAAAGCGTATGTACGCCGACGTTTCGGTCAACAACGCGCGTATGTGCGCCGTAATGAAAAAATGCGGCTTTATGCACACGAAAACCTTTAAGGGCGATATGCCCGACGGAAGCGACCGATTGGTTTATTTTGCGTTGCTTTAATCCTTGCAATTTGCGACTTATTATTATATAATGAAATGAAAATTACATAAAAGGACATAAAAATATGGAACAAAGAAGAAGTAAGATCAATTATTATCTTGATATTGCGGAAACTGTTACACGCCGAGGCACATGCCTGAGAAAAAATTTCGGCGCGGTCATCGTTAAGGACGACGTTATCGTTTCGACCGGCTATAACGGTGCGCCCAGAGGCAGAGCTAATTGCTGTGACCTTAAATTCTGTCTGCGCGATAAGATGAACATTCCGCGCGGTGAAAGATACGAGCTTTGCCGATCGGTACACGCCGAGGCGAATGCGATAATCTCTGCCGCAAGAGAAAGAATGCTCGGCGCCGACCTTTATATGGTTTGTATTGACGGCAAAACGGGCGAGCTTGTTTCGGGCACCACAAGCTGTCAGATGTGCAAGCGTTTGGTCATCAATGCGGGTATTGAACGCGTTATAGTTCGCGAAACGAACGAGGAATACACTATTTACAACGTCGCCGATTGGATCGAAAACGACGACAGTTTGGGACAGATCGGATATTGATTATGAAAAGATTTATTGCATTTTTACTTGTTATTTCTTCGCTCTTGCTTGTTGCCTGCGGCGGAGGCGAGCCGACCGAAAACGGCTTTATCGACCCCGATACGGGCATTGAATACGTTGAGGTCACCCCGATGGGACTTTACCCCGTCGATCCGGGCGAGGAATTTATCACCGTAAGCGACGATAACGGCAAAACCGTTTATTACGAGGTGTATTTTGAAAAGCCCTCGAATTTTCTTTGCTACGAAATTGAGGGATATTACTTCCTTATGCGCGCAAGCGACGTGAAAGAGCCGAATTTAAAGGAATTTAACGCTATTGCCGCATCTATCTACAGCAAAAACAACACCGTTAAGTTCGACAACCTTTTTGCCGACCCTGAATATCTTCCCGAAGATAAGCAGGACGAATTCACTCAGGGCGAGACCGCGCTTGTAAAGCAGATCGAGGATGCCATCGCCGACGGCGAAGCGGTTGACCTTAACATCAAGGATACCGACATCGGCACTCATTTCTATTTGCATATGCTGTCTGCCGATTATCCCGGACTTTATTATATCATTTCCTTCTTCGGCTATAACGGAAGATATTTCCTGCGCGACGATGCGGCAAACAAGACCGTTTACTGCCCTCGCGACGTTGCTATCCGTATGGTAGGAGAAGACTGATGAAGGATATTATCTGCCGTGCGATCGACGGGAATGACGAATTTGCACGCGCCGCATATATCGAAAGCGTTTCCCTTGAAACCGCTTGGAGCGAAGCGCAAATTTCCAAGCTTCCGCACTATGCAACCTATATTTGCGCCTTTTCGGACGGCGAAATGTGCGGTATCGCTTCTATGTACGTCATTTCGGGTGAGGCAGAGATAATGAATATTGCGGTATTGCCCGAATACCGCAGAAACGGTGTCGCCGATGCCTTGATGAGCAAGCTCTTATCGGTTGCACGTGAAAAAGAATGCGAAATTATTACGCTTGAGGTTGCCGACGGCAATATCGGTGCAATTTCGCTTTATGAAAAGCATAATTTTGTTGTTTCGGGACGGCGCAAGGGCTTTTACAAGGATGCTGACGCGCTTAATATGGAGAAAAAGCTATGAAAATTCTTGGAATCGAATCCTCGTGTGACGAAACCGCGGCAGCGGTCGTTGAGGACGGCAGAAAATTATTATCGAGCGTGGTCGCATCGCAGATCGACATTCACGCGGTTTACGGCGGTGTTGTCCCCGAAATCGCTTCGCGCGCACATACCGAAGCAATTTGCGGTGTTGTCGAAAGCGCACTTTCCGAAGCCAACCTTACAATGGACGATATCGATGCGATTGCGGTCACCAATGCGCCCGGTCTTATCGGTGCATTGCTGACAGGTCTTTCGTTTGCAAAGGGTCTGGCGTTTGCGACAGGCAAGCCGCTTGTTCCCGTGCATCACATCCGCGGTCACGTTGCGGCGAACTATCTTGTGCACGAGGAATTAAAGCCCCCCTTCGTTTCGCTCGTCGTTTCGGGCGGACATACCTCGCTTATGCGCGTTAACGATTATACCGAATATTCGCTTATCGGCTGTGCAAGAGACGATGCCGCGGGCGAAGCGTTTGACAAATGCGCGCGTGTGCTCGGTCTTCCCTATCCCGGCGGCGCGGCAATGGACAGACTTGCATCCGTCGGCGATAAGCATAAATACAAATTCAAAGCAGGCAGTGTCGACGGCGCTGAATACGATTTCACCTTTTCGGGATTAAAGACCGCCGTTATCAATATGGTGCATCAGGAAACAACACAGCGCGGACGTGTTATGGACGAGGAATTCAAGGCCGACGTTGCGGCATCCTTTACCGAGGCGCTTATTAAAACGATAAACACCCGTCTTGAGCTGTTGCTTAAAAACGAGGGCGCGATGAACATCGTGCTTGCGGGCGGTGTTGCGGCAAATTCGCATCTTCGCAAGGCGGTTGCCGAAACTGCCGAAAAATTCGGCGCAAAGCTTTATCTCCCCCCTCTGAAGCTGTGCGGAGATAACGCCGCGATGATAGCTTCTCAGGGTTATTTCGAGTATTTAAAGGGTGTTCGCGGCGATACCGATTTGAACGCATTTGCGACCAAGGGCGTGTGATTTTTCGGGGTAAAAAAACGTCAAAATTTTGCCGTTTTTCATTCGGTTTACACGTAATGTATGTTACATAATGTTTTATTCCTTGTGTGGAAAACTCTGTGGAGATTGTGGATTTCTCCACGGCTCTTCGACCAAAATCAAGCAATTTTCACCTTTTGACGGTGGAAAACTCTGTGGATAAGGTGGAAAAGTCGGGTTCATAACCACAAAACCACTCATAATTATGTAAACTATGCCGATGTATAATTCTTAATTTTATACACTTAAAATCAATAAAAAACGCTTCCTTTTACAGCAAAGGAAGCGTGAAAATTTTTACTTAATATTAAAGGTTTCTTCGCCGGTCAGGAACTTAATCGAGCGCTCAACCGAATCCTTCGATTCACCCCAAGGAAGGTCGTCAAAGCGGTAATCGAACTTTTTGCAGAAAAGCGAAATATCGTCCTTAAGCGAATCGAGATAATCGGTCACCTTGCCGTTTGCGGCGCGCACCAATTCGGCATATTCCTCCTTGCCCAAAGCCTTTTTTGCGGCAAGCATATATTCGCGGTAGTGCGGCAGACAGAAATATTTAACCTCTTTGAAGTTTTCGCGGAAATCCTTTTCTTCGTTGTAAAGGTAAGCCGCGGTTGTGAACATTTTGGTTATCTTGTCCTCGATACGAAAGCAAACGTAGCAGGTCTTTGAAAGCTTTTCGATACGCTCAACGCTTTTCGCCGCAATATCGCGCGAGAAGATGGTTCCGGTTTTAACCTCTTTTTTAAGCGATTCGAGATGGCTTTCAAGCATAAGCGCAAGGCCCAAGCGGTTTTTCATCCCGAACATTTTGCGGAAATGGCGCGAGCAAAAGCCGTGCTCGTTGGTTTCCCGTCTTATTTCGGGCTCCATCATCGATGCGCCGAGAATAAGGTCAAGCTCGTCACGCTCTAATTTTTCGGCAAGTGCACAAAAGGGGCAACGGTCTTTATGGTCGGAAAACGCCTCGGTTACGGGTATTGTATAAATATGCTCTCTCAAAATCTTTAACTCCTTACGGTTGATACACTTATTCTACATTAATTTTTTATAAATTACAAGAGCAATACTTATGAAATTTACAAAGATCGAAAATCATCTGCTGTTACGCGAATGTGAAAATTTCGACCCATTTGTTTCCTGCGAATGCGGTCAATGCTTTCGCTTTAACAAAATCAGTGAAAGTGAATATGTAATTTTTGCTCAAAATCGTTCGCTTACGATAAGGAAGCAGGACGAAAATTGGCTTTTTCTCGATATAACCGAAGAAGAATTCATCGGTAAATTCGTTCGGTATTTCGATTTGGAGCGAAATTACGGCGAAATAATAAAGGGCTATTCAAGCGACGGAAATATTGCGCGCGCGGCGAAAATCGGAAGCGGAATACGCATTTTCCGTCAGGATGCTTTCGAAACGCTGATTTCCTTTATCATTTCGGCAAACAACAACATTCCGCGTATTAAAAAAATTATCGAAGCGCTTTGCGAATTGCTCGGAGATCGGGTTAACGGCTCATATTCGTTTCCGACACCCGAAAGCATTGTGAGCGCAGGTATCGAAGGACTTGCACCGATAAAGGCAGGCTTCCGCACGAAATATATCGTCGATGCGGCACAAAAGGTGGCAAGCGGCGAAATTTCGCTTGAATATATCCAAAATTGCGGATATCTTGAAGCATTAAACGAGCTTAAGAAGATAAAGGGCGTCGGCGACAAGGTTGCAAACTGCGTTCTTTTGTTCGGGTTCGGATATCTAAACGCGTTTCCCGTTGACGTTTGGGTGAAGCGCGTTATCAACAAATATTACGGCGAAGGCTTTGACCCCGTCAGCTTTGGCGAATATGCGGGCGTTGCACAGCAGTATTTATTCTATTACGAGCGTAACATTTTGGGAAGAGAGGAAAAGGAATGAAAAAAAGCGTTGCATTGTTAACTCGGTTTTTGTTGCCATTGATTTTTATATGCCTTCCCTTTTTCCTTGCCTATTATTTTACCGAAAATATCTTTTTGCGCCTTACAACGATTGCGATTGCGATAGTCGGCGCTTATATTTACAAAAACGGCGCACACCGCGAGGATTTCAATCCCGATTCTCGCTTTCAAAAGGCGGTCTTTGCCTTTGCTATGGCGCTTTTGTTTCTGTTTTCGTTCTTTCTCTGTACGGTCAGCATCGAAAAGGAATGGCTGCACGATTATCCGTTAAAGGGCAGTGTTGACGATTACGGATGCTATCCGCAAATGTTCGATGCTTTTCAGAAGGGACAGCTTAATATCGATACCGATTACGATTTGAGCATACTTGAAAAGCTTGAAAATCCCTATGACACCGCAGCGCGGAGAAAGGCGACGGGCGAAAGATACGGCGTTATCTGGGACAGGGCATTTTTCGACGGCAAGCTTTATTCCTATTTCGGCATCGCGCCCGTGATTTTTCTTTATTATCCCGCCTATTTCCTTACGGGGCACGTGCTTTCGGATGCGCTTGCGGCGGCGATAATGACGGCAATAGCCGCAGTTTTAATGCTAAAGCTTTTAATTGAGCTTTGCAAACGGATGAAAAACAAGCCTCCGTTTTTGCTCGTTCTTGTTTGCGGATTGACGCTTCCCTTCGGCGCGCTTTTGTGGACGACCGAGGTCAACGCAAACTTTTATCACCTTGCGGTGCTGTCGGGAATATGCGCCGTTTGCGCGTTTTTCCTTTACGTTTTAAAGGCGGATGCCTGCGGCGACGGTTGGAAGCGCAAGGCTGATTTTGCGATCGCAGGTGTTTGCGTTGCCGCGATCGTGGCTTCTCGCCCTAACCTTGTAATTTATATTCTCATAGCCTTCCCCTTGCTTTTTTCCATTATCAAAAACCGTCCCTTCGGCACCAAAAGCCTGCTGACCGACATCGCGGCGTTTTGCGGCCCGATGTTTGCGCTCGGCGGATTGATAATGGCTTACAATGCCGCAAGGTTCGGCTCGCCCTTTGATTTCGGTGCGAATTATCAGCTTACGCTTGCCGATACCTCGACCTATTCGTTAAGCGGTGCTTTGGCAATGCCTGCACTTTATCATTTCTTTTTCCAATCGCCTATATTCGATAACAGCTTCCCGTTTTTGCATCCTAACGCTGCACGGCTTGACAGCTATGATGTCCAACGCGTTGTTTATATCAGCAATTCTGTCGGCTCGGCATATTTCCCGATCACTTGGGGTGTCGGCGCTGTTGCAGTGCTTTGGAAGGAAAACAGACGCGAATTTATTTCGGCGGGCATCGCCTTCCTTTGCGTAGCCTTTATCGCGGTGTTCGACCTATGCTTTGGCGGCGTTCATTTGAGATATTCGGCGGATATTATGTTCGTGCTTACGATACTCGGCGCTTATTTGCTTCTTTCTGCGGTAAGCAGAGCAAGAAAGGGCTCGGGCTTTTACGTCGCGCTTTATACCGCGGTCATCGTTTTGTGTCTGATCACCGTTTTGGTTGCGCTTCCGCTTATTTTCGATAACGAGCGCGATATGATACTCAAATACCACAAGAATTTTTATAACTTTATAAAAACCTAAAGCGAAAGAAGTTTTTGCACACAAATCGCCATCCCTTCATAATCTTAAAGTAGTGAAGGGAGGCATTGCAATGGGCTGCTTTGATTCGTTCTTCGGCAACAACAATTGCTGGATTATCATTCTTATCGCGGTTATTATTCTTTGCTGCTGCGGTTAAGTAAAAAACAAAAAGACCACCCGTGGAGGTGGTCTTTTGTTTTATCCTGCTTTGCCGATCAATTTAAGATAATCGCTATCACTCATCGGAGAAGTGACGGTATAACGCGGAATTTCATAAATTTTGTCGCCGGGAACAGCGTTGCGCTCCTCGGTGGTGACCGCCGCAAGGAAGCCCGCCGCCTTAACTGCATTGATTACTTCTGTGTCGTAATCGCCGTAAGGATATGCGAAATATTTATATTTTTCGCAATTTTGCGATTGCATAAGATCGTTATAAACCTGATTGTAGCTTTGCTGTGATAATTTGTTGTGGTTTGCCCAAGTATGGCATTGTTGGTCCAAAACGTCGGTACATGCCTCAAGGTCTTTTCTTGTGACGTGCTGAAGCGAAGAAACGTCATACTTTTCCTGATACTGACCGTCGAAAAAGCTCATTATCGAAAATACGGTCGCCTTATAGCCGAATTCACGCAAAATCGGTGCGGCGTAATAGGTGTTGGACTTATAGCCGTCGTCGAAGCAAAGAACAATGCTTTTTTTCGGCAAAAGTATTTCTCCGCGAACGTAAGCAACTACCTCTTCAACGGTAGCGACGTTATAGCCGTTATCCTTGAGCATCTTCATATGTCTGCGGAATTCACCCGTCGCAATGGTTATATCGTTGTTTCTCCATTGGTCGGTATTTTTCTCCGCATCGGTAAGCATGTGGTGGTAAAGCAATATCGGAACGCCTGTGCTGTTTTCGGGAATCGGAATCGAATAGGTATTCATACAAATACGCTTTTCGAGGATATAATCGTAAGAATCGACCTCGCCGTCGCGATTGATATCGGCGCAGAAGAATTCCTTTTCGTCAAAGGTATAGGTCTTCATACAGTAACGCTTGACGAGGATATAGGAATATGCATCGGCTTTGCCGTGTCCGGCAACGTCACCAAGCACCCAAGCAACATATTCGCCGTTTGCGGTGACAACGGTATCGCCGGATGCGATGCATTCGGTCATCTTTATCGCTTTGCCGTCACGCTTTACCTCAAGAATTGCAGGTGAGGTAGCACACGCGGCTTCGACAGTCATACCCGAAATGAACCAACTTATCTCGGGCAATTCGGCTTTTGCCTGTGCGTGACTTGCGGGGAATATTGAAATAAACGTAAAAACGGTTGCGAGGATAAGAAGCGACGCAATTAGTTTTTTCATTTTTCTATCTCCATTTCACCGAAAAATTGGGGCTGGTGGAAATTGGGCTTTTCGCTGTCGATGGGCGACCACATACCGAAGTGAGGAATTTCGGTCTTGTCGCCGCACTTGTAAAAGTTGCCCTTTAATACCTCGCCGCGGCTAAATTCGGTCTTGCCAAAGGTCTTGCCGATAAAATCGAGCGTGAAGAACGCTTCGACAGTCCATTCGGTTTCGCTCTTGGTTGCCTTTACAACAGGAAGCTGGGCAAGTGTGTGAATGGGTGTTTTGTTCGAGCGGTCAACTCGCACTGCCGAAAGAAAAGCGCCGTTGGAGTTCATTTCAAAGTTCATATATTTGGGGTCATCGGGGTTGAATCTTACGAAAAATTCAAGACAGCTGTCCTCGTAAACAGGCTGATTATATTCGGTATTCACAGCCAACGGGTTCGATTCCTTTGCGGTCATACGAAGCGCAAAGCCCTTGTCTTCAACGTAAATAAGCTCTGCAAACGCTTCGGGAGTGTAGCCCTCCGTCCATTTGTAGGTGGAGATCATCGCCTTTTCGGCACGGGAAAAATCGATTTCCTTTTCAACGCGAATAATGTAACTCATTTTATTTTCCTCCGTAACTTTATGTGTACATTTTATTATATACGCAAAAATTTGTCAAGAAGCAAAAAACGGTTATTGAAAATCACCCCGAGCACTTTCCAAGCAATATCATCACTATGTAAATTACCGTTATTATTGCCAAGGTCTTCCACGGAAAGCATCCTCCTCCGCCTCCGCCTCCGCTTGTGCTTTTAAATGCGTGATAATCGTCCATAACAAAACCTCCGCTTTTTTCGTTGCGAGTTGATTATAACGCAAGAATTGTACTATAAAACGGACTTTGTAAAATTTTGCGCTTTTCGTGCGGAAAAGGTAATTATCTCTTTTCCCTGCTTGACGGCATAATCAAGAGCGATTTTTGTTCCGCTTTTTCGCGAAGAAGGAAGGTTTGATTCATCGAAATATACTATACAGAAACGACTGTTGTTTATCATTTCATAATTACGCTCGACGTAAACGGCTTTACCAGACCCAATTATATTTTCGGGGTAATAGGTATCGTCGTAAGCTTCCAATAAAAACGCTCTATAATCATCGTTGATGACAGGATATTCCGCTCTGACGTAAATTCGTTTTATGTGTGGGTATTTTTCTTTTATTTTTGACACTTCCTCCAAACATATACTGTCAAAACGGCTTTTGCTGCCAAACAAAAAAGTATCCACTTTTTCATCGGTAATCAATCTCTCAACAATCTCGGTCAATTTAATCCTCAACTCTTCGGTTTCGTTTATTGTCCTATTCCCAAAGAAACAACAGGTGTTGAACACTTTTTCGGGTAGTATAATAATCATCTCCTCAAATTTTATAGATATACAGTATATCCGTTTGCAACATTATAGCACATAATACATCTAAAATAAATATACAATATATTTATTTCGGAGTAATTGTATGGCTATTAAGAGCGTTTCTATTAGAATTGAAGAGGAAATGTTAAATAAGCTTTCCTATATCGCGGACTACGAAGGCAGAAGTGTGAACAGTCAAGTGCTTGTTTTGATAAGACAGAGCATCAAAGCGTTTGAAGATGCCAACGGCTCGATTGACGGCATTATTCGCCCTGCCTCCAATGTAAAACCTGCACGCAAATAAGTAAAAAACTCTCTGCCCGTTCGCGCAGAGAGTTTTTTCGTTAAATCGTGTTTTATTCCGCGATCATACGAGCAAGCTTCTTTGCCGAGTCGGCAAGCTCTTTTATACCGATAAAGAGATTGCTTGCGTCGTAGTTATAAAGGTGGTTGACCGCCTCGAGAGTGAGGTAGCCTTGATAATTGTTGCGCTTTAACGCTTTTGCCACCGCATCGAAATCGATGCTCATCGAAAAGGGAATCGCATGGCAGTCGCCCTTTTTATCGTTATCGTGGATATGAAGCGCTTGAAGATGAGCGCCCAGCGCGTCGATCATTTCGGGTGCGCTTGTGTTAAGGCCTTGCATTTCGGAGTGTCCGATGTCGAGGCAGGCAACCAAGTATTCGTCGTTTACAGCCGTCAAGTGATCCAAAAAGCTTTTCGGACCGCTGCACGCGGCAGGAGCGGCAGATTTTGTTTCCTCGCTCCAATTCCACATATTTTCGGTCGCAATTTTCACACCACAGCCCTTTGCGATAGGCAACAGACGGTTGAAAATCTCGGCATTTGCCTCGGCGGGCTTATAGTTATCGGGGTGGATGATACAAATTTTTCCGCCCGCTTCGGCTGTAAGCTCAATGCATCTTTCGTAATTATCGGCAATTTCCTTGCAATAGGTCGGATGCGGCGCGTGGGATTGATTGCAAACTATGCCAAAGCTTTCGCCGATATCCTTAAGCTCACGCGCGAACTTATAAGCTCCTGCTCCGCCAAGCGGATGATCGGTCAACGTGCCGACGCGAGTCTTCCAATCGTAATGTATCATCGAGAACATCGAAAAGTCCCAAGCGTCAAAGCCTGCCTTCGCGATAAGCTCGATCGCCTTTCTTTCGCCGACAAAACGCGACGATGATTTTATTTCTGTTGAAATTTTAAGCATATTTATCTCCTTGCTCCGCAATCTTTGCGAGATCAAACCTATTCTCGCTTGATTTTAACAAATTACAAAAGCGGAGTCAATGATTTTCTTGATTATCGTTTGTTTTTTTGATATAATGCCGTTATGAGGTAGTTTTTATGGCAAGATATTATTCACTCAACGATTATTTAAAGGAAAAATTCGGCGAAAAGGTTTATAAGCTGTCGCTCGATTTGGGCTTTACCTGCCCTAATCGCGACGGAACGCTCGACACACGCGGATGCAGCTTTTGCCTTGCGGGAAGCTCGCATTTTGCATCAACCGGACAGGATATAAACGAACAAATCGAACGCGCAAAGGAATTGGTCTTAAAAAAGACCAAGGCGAAAAAATTTATCGCCTATTTTCAAAGCTACACAAACACCTATGCGCCGACAGAGCTGCTTAAAAGCGTTTTTTCGCAGGTTATCGCGCGCGACGATATCGTTGCGCTTTCGATTGCGACACGCCCCGACTGTCTGCAAGGCGAGGTGATAAATTTACTTGCCGAGCTTAACAAACAAAAGCCGATCTGGGTGGAATTGGGGTTGCAGACCGCAAACGAAAAAACCGCTTTGAATATCCGCCGTTGCTATAAAAACGAAATTTATGAAAAAGCGGTTCGTTCGCTTAATTCCGTCGGAATCGAGGTAATCACCCACGTTATTTTGGGGCTTCCCGACGAAAAGAAGCGCGATATGCTTGAAACCGTCGATTTTGCGGTAAAATGCGGCACAAAGGGGATAAAATTACAGCTTCTTCACGTGCTTAAGGGCACCGACCTTTGCGAGGATTATGAAAACGGTCGTTTTTCGGTCTTGTCGTTCGATGAATACGTCGATATTCTTTTCGACTGCATCCGCCGTCTGCCAAAGAATATAGTTGTTCACCGAATCACGGGCGACGCGCCGAAAAAATTCCTTGTCGCACCGCTTTGGAGTGCGGATAAAAAAACGGTTATGAACGAAATTGCGCGCAGAATGGAGCGCGAAAATCTTATGCAGGGAGAGGCTTTAAAAATATGAAAACCGAATTCAGAAACGCAACGGTCGACGATTGTGGCTTGATACTTGAATTTATTAAAGGGCTTGCGGAATACGAAAAAATGTCCGATGACGTGGTTGCCACCGAAGAATTGCTTAAAGACTGGATATTCGAAAAGCAAAAGGCAGAGGTCATTTTTGCCCTTGAAGACGGTCGTGAGGTCGGATTTGCTTTGTTTTTCCATAATTTTTCGACCTTCCTCGGCAGAGCGGGTATTTATCTCGAGGACCTTTTCGTGCTTCCCGAATACAGAAAACGCGGACACGGAAAAAGCTTGATTTTGGAGCTTGCGCGTATCGCAAACGAGCGCGGATGCGGTCGTTTGGAATGGTCCTGCCTCGATTGGAATCAACCGAGCATCGATTTCTATCTCTCGCTCGGCGCAAAGCCGATGGACGAATGGACGACCTACCGCCTCTCGGGCGATGCGCTTGATAGGTACGGAAACCGCTGAACAGCAACGAAATTATTGAATTTACAAAATAATCAAAACGCAACAAGGAGAAAAAACAATGTCCAAGCTTATTAGATCCAACGCTTTAAGCGGAAAGACCATAGTTGCCTTTGGCGACAGCTTAACTAATTTTTGCGGCAATTCCTATGCGGCGCACATCGCCGAGGATCTCGGCGTGACCGTTATCAACGCAGGGGTCGGCGGTAACAACACCTACCACGCGCGCGACCGTTTCGAAGCCGACGTGCTTTCGCATAAGCCCGATCTTGTTATAATCGGATTTGCAGGAAACGACCAAGCAGTTAAGCGCGATGACCGCAAGAGCATCGTTCCTATCGAGGAATTCCGCGCAAACCTCCTTTATTTCCTTGAAAGCATTCGTGCTCAGGGCGGCGACGTTATATTTTTCACCGTTACTCCCACTATGCCCGAGCGCTATACCCCTTGGGAATACAATATCCATTATATCTATGAGGACGGCAAGGTGCTCGACCGCTATTGCGATTGCATACGCGATCTTGCGCGTGAGTACGGCTGCGGTCTTGTCGATATCCACCGTGAATACGACCTTATCCCCCTCGACGATTATATGCTCGGCGACGGTATGCACCCCTCCGACCTCGGCAGACGTTTTATTGCCGACCTTGTAGGCAGTTATCTGCTCGCGAGATACGATAACGTAAACAGAGCAGAAATGACGGTCAACTGTGTCGACCAATCGGGTAACGTTTTGAGAAGCGATAAGCTTATCGGCGCGGTCGGTGCGCATATCGCCATCCCCTCGCCCGCCATCGACGGACTTACCCCCGCAAGCGAAATCACAAACGAGGCGTTTGAGGACGGCAAAACGATCGAAATACTTTATAAATAACGCAAAAGACGGCACTCACGAGGAGTGCCGTCTTTGTTTGTGATGCCGTTAGAATGTTTTGAAAATGTGTAGAAAAAGTCATATTTTTCTGATATAATTAAAATAGCAAGCATTTTCGGTGCGGTTATAGGAGCATCAGCCCACCCGAGAATTGAACACGGACGATGATGAAAGCCTATAACTTTGAAAAAAGTTGTGGGCTTTTACGTTTATAGTGACATATTTGAAACTTAAAGTTGACTTAATAAGTGAAAGGCATAACGCGCGGTGCCAATTGTCACGGAAAGGAGTATTATGAAGGAGCATTATGGATGACAACAGAATAATCGAATTATTGTTTGAGCGTGCCGAAACTGCTCTCAATGAAGTTTCTCATAAATATTCCCGACTGTACAAAGGGATTATCAGAGAAGTTCTGAGCGATGAATGCGATATTGACGAATGTGCTAATGACGTACTGCTCGCCGTTTGGAACACGATTCCCCCGAACAGACCGAATAGCCTTACGGCATATATCTGCAAGATCGCCAGACGTATCGGAATAAACAGGCTGAAATATAACACAAGGCAAAAGAGAAACACAGGCTACATAGTGATGCTTTCTGAGCTTGACGATTGTCTGCCGGCAGAGGAACCGATCGAGGATAGTGACGAACGCAGCGAGATCATTCAATCCGTTCTGTCTGATTTCATTAGAAGTCTTGATCCCGAAACCGAAATCCTGTTTGTGCGCCGATATATGTATCTTGAATCAGTGGCAGACCTTGCCCGGCGGTTTGAATTGGATGAAAACCGCGTATCGGTAAAGCTGTACCGCGCGAGAAAAAAGCTAAAAAAGATGCTTGAAAAGGAGGGTATCAAAGTATGAAAAACTCTCGCAACGAAAGAATGTCCGAACATTTATTGAATGTCGACGAAGAGATCCTTACCAACGCATATGATATTGACGATGCTGAAAAGCTCAGACAATATATCAAGGCAAAGAACGCAAAGACCAAGAAACCGTTTTATATGACTCCTGCATTTCGCAGAGTGTCTGCAATTGCAGCTTGCTTCGTGTTGATTATTGGGGTTATGTTTTCCGTCCCCGGACTATTTAATCAAGGAAACAACGAAGTTATTACTGAAGAAAGTCATAACAAAGTTGAAAGTAAAGAAGATCATCAAGAAGAAGTTGCTCCTCCTTGGTTAAAAGAAGAAGGAGAAGGCTACCTCGCAATTAACAGCATTGCTCAACTTAACTATTATGCTGCTGTTCGTATGCTTACAGAAGAGCCTAAAGCAACGGATTTGATTACGACGAGTTTCAAAACGACCGGTGCAAACTATGGAATTGTTCTATTATCCGCTGGAAGTGACGTAGATAAAAATGACGAACCACCTATTCCCGAGATTACCGATCCTGACGTATCCCAAGAGCCTGCTGTTACTCCCGACAATCCCACAGCCCCGAATCCTGATGATAACATTCACTATTATTCATTGGATCCCAATGAGCCCTTCTTCATCAATAGAGTTAGCATGTTCCAAATTGAGTTGACTGATGAAGAAGGCTTCTTAGCCTCCAAATTGGGACTTGGTATCGTGGACGTAGTAATCACCGAGGAATGCATTTGGGGCGATAGTTTGATTACCTTCCGCAAGGGAGACAACTTTTACTCTTGTCTGACAAATGGCGTTGGATATGATCCACAGACCGGTGAGAGGCAATGGGATTTTAGCACCCACAAGTATGTCGAAGGATTCTTCATCGTCAAAAATCTTGCGCAGGAAAACTATGGTTTCCGTATTAAAATGGACGCACAAAGTCAAGCGTTTAAATTCGACTGCTACGAAATCGAAAACGGTGGAGGGCGCGTAGATAAAAATGTTAAAGTGGTTAGTTCTACTGTTGTATCCGAAGAAGGACGCAGCTTTACCGTGGCTGAATTGGAGAATTACTTTAACACCCCCAAAACGCCCGATGAAAATGGAGCCGAAGGAAGCAATGTGCATCCCGAAAGTGGCGCGACAGACACAAGCGAGTCAGAAATTTAAAATTGAATGAAATAGCAAAAGACGGCACTCACGAGGAGTGCCGTCTTTGTTTGTTCGAGGAATTGGAACTATTCACGCTCTTTTCATACTTGAATACAATGCAAAATCGGGGAAAACAATTCCGTAGTTCCTTTTCTTTTTTTCTTTAGCGTCATAACACACAATAAATCATCACACAGATTAAATGGGCAATAAGTGTCATAATATAAGCCTTCTACTTCGATATTTTCCAAGACGTTGCCGTCATAATCGATTTTCAGTATTTGCGTGCATTTCTTTTCTGTAGAGCAAAAATAATAGTTGTTGTTTACATCAAAGAATTTCGAGGTGCCCAAGGTGTTAAAATCAAAGACGATTTCACCCGTGTCTATGTTCACGGAATAAAAATGTCCGCCTTGACCGCCTGTCCCGAAAACAATATTTCTTTGATTTAATATCATATCGGTATAGAGATAGCCTTTTAAGGCTTTTTTCCATAATAGTCGGTCGTTTTTATGACACATATACCCCCATTCTCCAAAATGAGAAATCGTATATTCTCCAAATACAAAATCATCGCATTCCAAATGGCGGGAGGCGTGCTTCACAGCATAGTTTTCTTTATATTTTTCTGTATTTCCATTTTTGTTAAAAGTAAGAATATGCCCGTTTTGAATATCAAAGGTCATCTCTGTTATACCTAAATCGGCGCCAAAGAAAACGCATTTCAAAACATCTTCTTTCACAGCAGCACCGCTGTAATATGTCGGAGATGTTTTTACCAAATCAAAATCTTCAAAACGGTTTTGCCATAAAAGCTTCACAGCATTCACCTCTTCGTGAAATTCACGATTTACTTAACCGATATCATAGTCTTCATAGCAATTGAGCAATACTTCACAATCGCAATAACCGCCCATATCCGTGATTTCTGTAATTACACTTTCAATCATCTCTTGGGAAATATTCTCCTTGAGCCATTGTTCTGTATGGCGCAGTGTGTGATTACAGCAAGAATTATCCAGTTGTTCTTCTAAGTATTCAAACAATTTTTGCACGTTTTCTTCTGTGAGAATGTAATTCTTGCTCTGTGCTGCCTTCCATGCCTTTTTCAGAGTGTTTTTCTCCTCTTTCGATAAGTTGGCCATGCTTTCAGCCTCCGTCAAATTCGTGATATATCGTCGCCCTTATTATACAACCGAACCAACCCGTTTGCAAGAGGGGTAGGAAGATTAAATGCGAGAAAAACACGTTGGGAAAATTGATCAATAATTGCGTCGTAGCACAAAATAAATACCCACCACATAGAAAGTGAAACCCAACATAGTCAGTGGCTTTTTATTTCATGATTAACACAGAAAACCTTTTTGGATTGCAACAACGATGGCAGATATTACACTTGCTGTGGTCTCGTCAAAAGATTTTCTCCGAATTGCACCATTTGCAAGTTATCGTTATGTGAACGACTAAATCGAAACTTTTCACATTGCACATATTGCGCTAAAGATGCCACATCAGTATATGTAATAGACAAGTTAAGTAAAGTAGCGGAAGTGTTTTTAATCAAATCGTTATTAAATATGAAAACCATTTGTTTGGTTTTATTTGTCGTAATACAAAAATTCATAAATAACGGTCGTTCGTTTATTTTCAAATTTACATCTACCGCATTCCCCGCGCCACAATTCTCGATTTCATAACTCATCACATAATTGTTTTTAAAGAAATCGGTATTGATACTCTCACATATTGCTTTTTCTTTCCCGTTAATAGGTTCTCTATTATGCAATTTCTTATGATACATCTTTAGTCTTGCAATACAATCCGGTATATCGCGTTCTATTGTCATTATCCCGTTTGTAACGGTAAAATACAAAATGTCATCGCTCTCGGGTATCGTGCAGACATCCGCATAATGCCTTTGATATGTTTGTAAATACGGCCGAATGGTCAAAACCCGTTCTGCTTTTTGATTCTTCTCAGTAAATAAAATAGTTTTTCGCAACACATAAATAGTTGCGGAAGCCCCCATCAAAGAACCATAGTAAGACAGTGCATCTGAAGCCCCCCACTTGATTTGAAGCCATTCAAAAGAAAGATATGTAAACGCCCAATTGATTAAAAAAGGTATGCCAAAAACCAAGAAAAAGCCTAAAACAACACACAGAACTATTTGTCTTGTCGTCATATTTTGCTTGATTGACAATTTTTGTTTCATAGTCCAACGCCCTACTCCAATACGCTGTTTATATTTGTTAAAAACTTACTAGTCCTTAACCGTATTCATATTACCATAAACAAAAAACAAAATCAACCGCATTCATAATCAGTCGAGCTTTTACAGCCTTGTTCGCTTTGCGTACAATTGACAATGTCACTTCAGAAAGATAAATTTTCAATCTCGCGTTTTGCCCAGTCTACACATTCGCCGTCGTTGATGCCATAGTCGTCAGAAAGCGATTTGATTATCAAATTCCACATTGATATCGCTTCGTCTTTTCTTCCGAGGTTTGTGAACAGGAACGCTCTTGCGTAAACCGAGTCCAATTCTTTTGGCGACGGTGCGTGCTCATAGGATTGCTCGTAAAACGAGATTGCCTTTTCGGAAAAACCGTGTTTATTAAAACGTTCTGCAGCTTCAAAAAGTATAAAGTGGTCGGCATTGTTTTTCTCTGACGTCGACTCCCATATAGTAAGTGCATTATCGCTGTTTCCGAGAGCCATTTCAATATCGCCGAGGAACAAATCAAAAATCGCTTTAGAGGCAGACAAAGCGATGAGTTTCTTTGCGTCGTCGTATCTGCCTGCGGTTATATAAATTTCAATCAGCTTCTCTTTGACTGTATCGTTCTTTGAAAACTTCTGCAACAATGATTCATAAAATTTAATGAGTCTGTCCGTTTCACTTCTTTTGCGACGGATATTTATAAGCTTCCCGTGTAGTGCGATATTGGACGGATCGAGTAAAAGTCCTTCTTCGCATAATCTACCTGAGTTTAACGTGTCGCGGTTTTCGCGGTGCTCGTAAAGCTCGACAAGCAGAGTTCGGGCGTCATTATTTTGGGGCTCGTCGCAAATAACGCCTTTCAAATATCGCTCAGCCCACACAAAATTATCGTGACTGATGGTATGCTCGTCACGAATCATATTGCTTATGCGTTCCATATAATCGTCTTTGTTAATTGCGAAAAGCGAATCAATGCTGACTCCGAAAAACAAAGCCAACTGCGGAATGATTGCAATATCGGGCGCGGTAGTGTTTGTTTCCCATTTAGAAACTGCTTGAAAAGACACGCCGATTTTATTTGCGAGCTCCTCCTGTGTAATTCCTCTTTCGGTTCTCAGCTTTTTTATTGTTGATCCTAATTTAAGTTCCATAACTAACTCCGTAAAATGTTTTATCAGCTGACACTTGTATTATATCCGAGAAAATCGCATTAGTAAATAACCACGTGTTAGAATCGACTCGCTTGTCGAGCGAAAACTGTAATTATTTTCTATCTGTAATCGCACCACATTAAACAAAGAAAAGCCCCGCAAAAGCAGGGCGGGGATTACAAATCGGGAAGCCGTACTTCGATGCGCGATTCCCCATACTTAACGCGAAACAAAAAGAAGCCAAACCCTTATGGGCTTGACTTCTTTTTATTTGGTGGAGCCGAGGGGAATCTCCGTTCGCTTTCAAGGCTTACCGCTTTGCTCCGCACGCTCTCGCCTTTTCGCTCTCTCCCCCGTGGCGGCAAAAACGTGTCCCCGACACATTTTTGCTCGCCCTTCGATTCCCTTCAAATCAAAATAAAAAAACCGCTTTTATGCGGTTCTTTTATTTTGGTGGAGCCGAGGGGAATCGAACCCCTGTCCGAAAACCGATTCACGGTGCTTTCTCCGAGCGCAGCCTATCTTTGGGATTCCCCACTTAACACGCCGACAGGCAGGCGCATTAAGCCGGTAGCTTCATTAGTTCATGGAAGGGCTCAAAGCTTTGCCCAACACACGTTCACCGCTAAGTGACGCCGTATCCGAAGCCGCGGTGCTCTTCGGTACGACGGAAGCTGCGCTTAGGCAGCTACTGCTAATTTGTTATTGTTAGCGTTTAATTTTAAAGTGCACATTTTTAAGAAGTTATGCGCTTCTGCTCGCTTACTCCGCTTCACAATCCCCGTCGAAACCTTTACGGCCCCGTGTGTAAACCCCAAAAATGACAAGCATTTTCGGGGACCCCGTGTTTTAGCCCCAAAATGACAAGCATTTTCGGGGACCCCGTGTTTTAGCC
>JAZRTE010000045.1:0-27243 GCA_045651785.1 Eubacteriales bacterium
CACCGGTTTCTACACCTCTAAGGAAAAGGCTTCTGCTCACATCGTAGCAGGCGCAAAGAAGGTTGTTATCTCTGCTCCCGCAGGCAACGATCTTCCCACCATCGTTTACAACGTAAACAATGAAACCCTTACTGCTGAAGATACCGTTATCTCCGCAGCTTCCTGCACCACCAACTGCCTCGCTCCTATGGCTAAGGCACTTAACGACTATGCAGCTATCCAGAGCGGTATCATGACCACCGTTCACGCATACACCGGCGACCAAATGATCCTCGACGGTCCTCAAAGAAAGGGCGACCTCAGAAGATCCAGAGCTGGCGCTATGAACATCGTTCCTAACAGCACCGGCGCTGCAAAAGCAATCGGTCTTGTTATCCCCGAACTCAACGGTAAGCTTATCGGTTCCGCTCAGCGTATTCCTACCTGCACCGGTTCCACCACCATCCTTATCGCTGTTGTTAAGGGCGCAGACATCACCAAGGACGGCATCAACGCTGCTATGAAGGCTGCTGCTACCGAATCCTTCGGTTACTCTGATGAAGAACTCGTATCCTCCGACGTTATCGGTATGACCTACGGTTCTCTCTTCGATGCTACTCAGACCATGGTATCCAAGATCGACGACGATACCTATCAGGTACAGGTAGTTTCGTGGTACGACAACGAAAACTCCTACGTTTCTCAGATGGTTCGTACTATCAAGTACTTCGCAGAACTCAACTAATTACTGCAAAAGAAAACGGGCGCCATCAAGGCGCCCGTTTTTTCTAACCTGTAGTATTTCTAAGGAGAATTTATATGACGGAGCAAGAAATCAAATTGATCGAAAACAGAATACTCACAGAAATGAGAACCGAATGGGATCCTTATATAGAATTAGAAACAAACAAGGATATTTTATTATGCATCGAGCTTTTTGATTCACACGAGCCTGATATTGATAAAATTAAAAAATGGTTCACAGAAGAAATTTCAAATAAAGATCCATACAACATAGAATTATTGCTGCTATTGCTTTTTCACTTTGGAATCGAAAAAAAGTTTGCCGATATACTTGGCCCGTTATTGATAGAAGATTGGCATACCTGCCATGAAGATATTGCATTTTACTTGGAACACTCAAAGGATCCGAGCACCGCAAAGTATTTGTATACCGCTTCAACGATTGATTTTGATTATTTGGATTATCAGTCGGACTATCGTGCATTAAGCAGAAAATGCATGTACGCGCTTTATTCCATCGGCAATGAAGAATCTATTGAATATCTTTATGCCCTTTCCAAACACGAAAACAATATTATTGCCAATTTGGCAGTAGAATTTATTAGAATGCACGAAACAGGAATATAATAAATGCAAAAGGAGCTATGTAAAAGCCCCTTTTTTGTTTAATCAAACTTATTCAATTCAAAACCGTAGGTTTTTGCGGTATGTTCTTGCTGTTCATATGTAATGGAATTCAAAACAGGCATACCGCTCGATATAACCTTCAGTTTAATTTCTGCCGCCTTTTCGATTGCGTGCGCAAGTCCAAATGCTGAAGCAACGCTATCGCCCGAGGCGAAAACACCGTGAAAAGACCAAACAACTGCATTATAATCTTTGATTTTTTCTGCGGTTGCCGATGCAAGCTCCAAGCTTCCCGGTACAAAAAACGGAACAATGCCGACACCTTCGGGAAATACAAAGGAACACTCGGTTTCGCTTTCCCATAAAGCTTCGGAAAAGCTCTTGTCGTTTTGGGGTAAGACGTAAGTAAGAGCAACTACGTTCGCAGGGTGGCAATGATAAACCGCGCGACCGCTATCACGCTTTTTAAGCTCGCCTAACGACATCAAATGACCGCATAGCTCGCTCGTAGGCTTTAAACCGCCCCAAACGACGCGATACGCCGAACCCTCATCGGATATTTGGCAAACGCAAAATTTCGATTCAGACGCGTTGTGGATGTCGATAAAGTATGAACCGGTTGCGGTTGTAAAAACAAACTCGTTTGCCATTTCGGGAATGCTTTTTGGAATCGAAATCCACTCCCTATCGAACGAGAAATCTTCGTATACAGATTCGACTTCATTTGCCAAAAGGCGCAAAGAAATATTACCTGCGTTTCTTTCGTGCCAACCCAAATCGCAACCGTATTTTATAAAGCGAATCGCTTCATTAAAGAAGCAACTATCTACAACCTTCATAATTACTTTATCTCATCAATCAATTTGCATACAACGGGCGCAAGGGCATTTGCAATTAACTTTTTACCCGCGGTATCGGGATGTACGCCGTCGGGAGATAATTCAACGTTAGGAACGCCATTAACGTTAGCTTCGACGAACATACCGTCAAGAGGAATAAATGCATCGGCATACTGCATTGCAAGCTTACGAACAACGTCGATCTTCTCGTTTAGGTCTGCACGCATATTGTCCTTATCCATATTATAAAGCAAAAACGGTTCCATAATAACGATTTTTGCATTCGTTTCTGATTTAATGCGTTTTAAAACAGTTTCGTAATTTGAACGGAAATATTCAATCGTTGTTTCAAGATCTATCATATATTTGTGCCAAGTATCGTTAATACCGATAAGGATTGTTACGATATCGGGTTGAAGATTGATAAGATCGTTTTCAACGCGCGCAAGAAGATTTTCGGTACGGTTGCCGCTAATGCCGCGATTAAAAAATTCAATATCCATATCGGGAAAAGCATTTTTTATCGCCTCTACAGTATAAACAACATATCCTTGGCCCAAATTGTTGGGATCATCATAAACTCGTTGACAATCGGTTACGCTGTCACCTTGAAATAAAATTCGCATAATTAATCCTCCGCAAATTTAATAAAACAAAAGCACGAACGCGATTGCGTTCGGGCTTTGGTCTGAGTGACTGGACTTGAACCAGCGGCCTCTACCACCCCAAGGTAGCGCGCTACCAAACTGCGCCACACCCAGATATGTCGTGTCCGACAACAAGCGAAATTATAGCACAATACATTCGTGTTGTCAAGTGTTTTTGAAAGAAAAAAGTTTATTTTTCTTATTTTTTTATCTTAGTTGACATTATTTATAAAAATAAGTATAATGTTAAAAAATCTTCGGAGTGTTATATGAATCTTTTCAGCACAAATAATCGCAGACATGACTTAATGATCAAGGTAACCCGCGGAAGATATAATCTTCTGTTTCTTGTTCTGATGTCTGTCGTTAACATTTTTTTGATAACCTCAAGCAGTAAAATGATGTTACCCTATTCTTCGGCTATTTCAGATTACTCGGTAGCTTTAGGAATTACCGAAGCGTTAAAAAGCGGCAACTCCAATTTTAGAATACTCGGCTTGGTAATTGCCTGTACCGTTCTGATGATATTAATGGTGTGTTACATTTTATCAAAAAGCAAGCCCTTGTATTTTATAATCGCTCTTTCGATTTTCGTTGCAGATACAATTGTCTTGGCGGTTCTTGAAGGTGTTAACGGATCGCTCGCCTCACCCTACGTCATTCTTAATTTAGCAATTCATCTGCTTTCTATTTTTTATCTGATTTCGTCAATAAAAGCATCCAAAGAGTTAATGCGCTTACCTGCCGATGAAGAAACAAATAAATCCGAACATACATTATCCGTTGAAGAAACCATTTTAGAAAATGTCGATAATGACCAATATGTTGACGTAACAGAATCGTTAGATTATGACGATAATGAAAACGATGCTGTAGACCTCTCACAGCCCATCGGAAAGTACGTTGATGACGGAACCGAACCGCTTGTACAGGGTAAATATGCAGGTCTTAATGTATTTGCCGTCATTCGCGATGATAAGGCTGAATTAGTTATCAACGGTTTTGTTTGCGATGAGCTCGACGTTTATGATGAAACCGAATTTATTCTTCGCACCTTTGTTAATGATATCGAATTCACATTTGATTATAAAGAAACCGAAAGCGGAACGATTATGTATCTTTATGCAGATGATGAATTACTTGATAGTTTAGGTTTAAATTAAAAAATAATGCCTCCGGAATTATACCGGAGGCATCTTTTTATGCAGAGCGACGTTTTTTGTAATAACCAAGAAGTATTACGGAAACCGGCAACAAAATACCAATCAAAATCATAATACTTGAAATGACGATTGTATCCCAAAGAACAGCGCTCGCAACTTGATTAAACACTGTCATTATAGCGCCTTCTCCCAACGAAGGAAGAACGCCGTTAATTATAGCGATCGAAGCACACAAGAACATTAAGCCGACTACCAAAATCACGGTTGCGGAATATTTAATGCCCGAACCGATTCTTCGTAATACTAAAAATACAAGACCGCAAACAAACAAATCGATAATAACCAAAGTCCAGAACAACCAATCAGCAAAAATTATATTAATAATTTCGGCAAAGTCATTACCTACAATAACATCGAGCTTTTGATCTCCGATCGCCTCAAAAACCTCTCCGTAATCCTCTTCGAGCGTTGTTTGTAAATCGTCAAGACGGTCATCTGTAAGATCATATCCTAAATATGACGAGAATTTTTCGCGGTTTTCTCCAAGGCAATCAACAATATTTTCGGGAGTAACAAGATCGGTTGTATCGCCGGACGTTAATGCTTCAATACTGATGCCGAATACTTCGCCTAAATACGAACGAAATTCCTCATCCTCTATGATCGCGGTGAAATTCTCTTTTGAGATAGGAGTCGGTAATTTTTCCTGATCGATATTATCATAAACAACGTCTAAAAGATTATCTGATTCACAAACCAAACCGTGACTTTCGAAAACCTCTTTATCGGCAACATCGGTTATCTTGACCTCTTCAAGATCAACGCTGGTAATCATTTCCTTGATGGTATCGGGAGAAACTGCACGACGAACGATATAAAGCCCTGTTGTTACAATAAGCATCAACGCAAGTATTATTGAAAACAAAGTTGCTCCAATATGAGCAGCGACCCTGTGCTTACGTTTATTTTCGGTGTGCTCGGGTGTTTTTTGTTTATCCGAATGATCTTCCGAAACAGATTCAAAATCATTGCTTTTGTTTTCTGTATTTTCAGCTTCATTCAAGCATTCACTGCACAGGTTCAAATCATCAGAAATTTCTTTTCCGCATTTTTCACAAAGCATAAATTACAACTTCCCCTTGCATTTTTTTACAACCGGATCTAAGCCATTTTTTCTTGCTTAACTTTTTTGTCGATTACGTGGCGCGAAGCAAGCTCTTTGCGAATATCGTCAACTGAAATATCCATATCGGCCATCAATACCATTGCATGATACATCAAGTCCGCCAACTCATAGATGGTTTCGGCTTTATCATCTGCCTTACCGCCGATAATTACTTCGGTCGCTTCCTCGCCAACCTTTTTAAGAATCTTATCTCTTCCCTTTTCGAAAAGATAGGTTGTATATGAGCCCTCTTTTTTATCGGTTTTTCTGCCCTTGATAAGCTCCATAAGACCTTCAACGGTAAAAGGTTCATTACCCTCGAAAACGGAGTTAAAGAAACAGCTTTCGTTGCCTGTGTGACAAGCAGGACCTGCAGGAATTACGCTTATAAGAAGGGTGTCGAGGTCGCAATCGGTTGCGATAGAAACAACGGTTTGAACGTTGCCCGAGGTTTCGCCTTTTCTCCAAAGCTCTTGCCTTGAACGAGAATAAAAACAAGTTCTTTCTTCCTTCAAAGTGATTTCGAGGCTTTCGCTGTTCATATATGCAAGCATAAGCACCTTGCCTGTTCTTGCATCGGTAACTATCGCAGGGATCAAACCGTTTTCATTATATTTAAGTTCGTTTACGTTAATCATAATTTTTACCTATCCTAACGTTAATTCCGTTTTCTTTAAGTTCTTTTTTCAAATCAGATATTTTAATTTCGCCAAAATGGAATACAGAAGCCGCAAGCCCCGCATCGATTTCGGGAACCTTTTTAAAAAGCTCGATAAAATGCTCGACAGAGCCTGCTCCGCCCGATGCAATTACAGGCACCTTGCAAACGTCACAGACTTGTTGCAAAAGCTCGATATCAAAACCATTTTTAACTCCGTCGGTATCGATAGAATTGACAACCAATTCACCCGCGCCTGATTCAACACCGTTTTTTAACCAGCTTAATGCTTCAATGCCCGTATCTTCTCTACCGCCTTTTGCAAAAACTCTGAAACCGCCATCAACACGCTTGATATCCGCAGAAAGAACAACGCATTGACTGCCGTATTTTTTAGCGCCTTCGTAAATGAGGTTGGGATTTCTTATCGCGCCGGAATTCACGCTGACTTTATCAGCGCCGCTTTCCAATACTCTTGCAAAATCATCAATGGTATTAATTCCGCCGCCAACGGTTAAAGGAATGAACACGTTGGAAGCCGTTTCGCGAAGAATTTCGGCAAAAAGCTTTCTTTGTTCAAACGATGCGGTAATATCGTAAAACACAAGCTCATCCGCACCACAAGCGCTATATTCAGCCGCAAGCTTTATTGGCGAATCGACATCATTAAGGCCTAAGAAATTTTTTCCCTTAACCACTCTGCCGTCGCGTACGTCAAGACAAGGGATAATACGTTTGGTAATCATTTATTACCCTCCCCGACGGCAATCGCTTCCATAAGGTCAATGTTGCCGTTATATATCGCTTTACCAAGTATTGCGCCATATACGCCGCAATCGAGCAGCTCTTTGACGTCATCAATAGTCGTTACGCCGCCCGACGCAATAAGATTAAGATCATACTTGCTTAAAATTTGTTTGTAAAGTTCTGTATTTGTGCCCGACAGAGCACCGTCCTTTGAAATATCGGTGCAGATAATCGTTTTTACGCCCAAAGAGAGCATTTCACCGATAAAATCCAAGGTGGGAATACCGCTTTGCTGTGTCCAGCCGCTTATCGAAACAATACCGTCGCGCGCATCAACACCAACGGCAATTTTTGAACCGTATTCTCTAATCGCTTCCTTCAAAAACGCCTTATCCGATACTGCAGAAGTGCCTAAAATAATTCTATCTGCGCCTACGTTTGCATATTTTTCGACTGTTTTGATGTTACGGATACCGCCGCCGATTTCGCAAGGAATATTGACGGAAGAAATAACGGATGCAATAGTATCAAAATTGCTTGAAACACCGACTCTTGCGCCCTCAAGGTCAACAAGATGTATATAGGAAGCGCCCTTTTCAACGAATGACTTTGCTATTTCAAGCGGAGTTCCGTAAACGGTCATCTGGGCATAGTCGCCTTTAAAAAGGCGCACTGCTTTTTGTTCAAAAATATCTATTGCAGGTAATATTTGCATAATTCACCTATATTTCACAAAATGACTTTAATATCATCAAGCCGGCCTCGCCGCTCTTTTCGGGGTGATACTGAGTGCCCATAACGTTGCCGTTTTGTACCGATGCTGTTAAAAGCGCACCGTATTCGGTTTGGGCGGTAATATATTCAATAGGACATTCGGCATGATAGGAATGGACGAAATATACAAATTCACCATTATCGGTATTTTTGTAAATATCGCCTTTTGTTTCGGTAAAAACAAGCGAATTCCAACCGATTTGCGGAACCTTATTTCCCTTTACAAGCGGACTGATCGCCACAACCTTACCGGGAATCAATCCAAGCCCTTCGTGTTCGCCGAATTCAAGCCCCTTTTCGAAAAGCAATTGCATACCGAGGCAGATGCCCATAAGCGGCTTACCGCTTTTTGCGTACTTTTTTACAACCTCACCGAGGCCCGTGTTTTTTAATGCGTCTGCAGCGTCGCCGAAAGCGCCTACGCCCGGTAATATCAATCTGTCGCATGCGAGTATCGATTTTTCATCCGAAACCAACTCGGCAGATTCTCCGATATAACGAAAAGACGATTTTAGCGAAAACAAATTACCAACGCCGTAATCAACTATACCAACCATTAAAGCACCCCTTTAGTCGACGGCAATACGCCTGCACGTTTAGGATCGATTTCGGTTGCTTCATCCATAATCCTGGCGAACGCTTTAAATGCACCTTCGATAATGTGGTGAGTGTTTTTGCCGGCAAGCTTTGTTATATGAAGGGTTAATTTTGCATTACGAACAAACGAAATGAAAAATTCGCTTACTAATTCGGTATCAAAATTTCCGACTTTTTTTGCAGGTACGGGAAGATCGAGAGAAAGGTGCGGTCTACCCGAAATATCGACTGCCGCAAGTATCAAAGCCTCGTCCATCGGTATCGTTTTATCGGCATAGCGTTTTATGCCCAACTTATCGCCCATAGCTTCGGCAAAAGCCAAGCCAAGGCAGATTCCGACGTCTTCAACGGTGTGGTGAGCATCGACTTCTAAATCGCCTTTGCATTCAACAGTAAGATCAAACATACCGTGTGATGCAAACAGCGTTAACATATGATCAAAGAAACCAACGCCTGTATTAATTTGACTTTTTCCGCTTCCGTCAAGATTGAGTTCGATTGAAATATCGGTTTCCTTGGTTGTTCTGTCAATTTTGGAAGTTCTCATTAATTTCCTCCGATTATATCGTTTAGAGCATTATACACCGTTTTCATTTGATCGGGTGTGCCGATTGAAATCCTTAAATATTCGCAAATACGCTCTTTATCAAAGCGGCGAATCAATATACCGCGTTCGCGCAGCTTATTTGCAATTACTTTTCCGTTTATCTTATTATGCTTTGCAAAAACAAAGTTCGTTTTTGAGGGTATAACCTCAAATCCCAAAGCTTTGATTTCTTCCGAAAAGGAATCTCTTGTATCGCATATTTCTTTAACACACTTGATGTAATAATCATTGTTTTCAAGAACCGCTTTACCGACCGCTTGGGTAATCGAGTTAACGTTGTACGGATTTATTGAAAACTTAACCTTTTGAATATCTTCAACAAGCTCTTCGCACGCGATTAGGTATCCCAAACGAGCGCCTGCCATACCGCGTGATTTTGAAAACGTACCTATGACTACAAGATTATCGTATTTTTCGGTGAGCTTAACGCAAGTTTGTCCCGAAAAATCGGCATAAGCTTCATCGATTATTACGACGTTATCCCTATTGCTCTTAACAATCTCTTCAATTTGCTCTACCGACAGCATTTTACCCGTAGGCGCGTTGGGATTGGCAATAACAACAGTATTGTTTATATTGTAATAATTACAAGGAACTATCGAAAGCTCGTTGTCAAGCGGAATCACCGTGGATTCGATACCGCAAAGGTCAGCATATACCGAATAGAAGCCGTAGGTTATATCGGCAAATGCAACGCCGCATTCTTTTCCGCAAAAAGCAAGAAAAGAGAGATAAAGCGCCTCGTCGGAGCCATTTGTGAAAACGACGTTTTTGCTTCCGTAACCGAACACTTTAGAAAAGCTTTCGGTCAATGCTTTGCAGGAAAGGTCTGAATAAAGATTCATATTCGCAACCGCATCAACCGCCGCCTTTTCAACTCCCAAAGCGGGCGGATACGGAAATTCATTCGTATTTAATTTAATAAACTCGCCGGGCTTTGGTTGTTCACCCGGAACGTACGCTTCTAAAGCCGAAAGGCGTTTATCTAAAAATCGACTCATTAAATTTTCTCCTTACGGATCAACGCGCTTCTTGCGTGCGCATCTAATCCTTCACGCTTTGCAAACATAGCGATTTTTTCCGCATCGTTAATCAGAGCATCGCGTGTATAATAGGTATATTCAATAGTTTTTATAAAGTCATCTACCGACAAAGCGCTTGCAAATCTTGCAGTTCCGCTTGTAGGAAGAACGTGATTTGTTCCCGAGAAATAATCACCCACCGCTTCAGGACAACTGCTTCCGAGGAATACAGAACCCGCGTTCTTAACCGACTCCAATAACTCAAAAGCGTTTTCGGTATTAATTTCAAGGTGTTCGGGAGCAAGCTTATTTGAAATTTCAATAGCTTCTTCAATATTTTGGGTTATAATGATTTTTCCGTTGTTATCGATAGAAGCGCGCGCGATCTCTTTTCTCGGCAAAAGCTCAAGCTGTCTTTCAACCTCGTTAGCGGTCGCGATTGCCAACTCCTCGCAATCGGTCACAAGAACCGCCGCGGCATTTTTATCGTGTTCTGCCTGAGAAAGAAGATCTGCCGCCGCCATCGAGGGGTCGCAGCTCTTATCTGCAATAATAAGTATTTCGCTCGGTCCTGCAATCATATCGATATCGACCATGCCGTATACCTGTCGTTTCGCTTCAGCGACAAAAGCATTGCCGGGACCAACGATTTTATCAACCTTGGGCACTGTTTCGGTACCATATGCCAAAGCGGCAACCGCTTGTGCTCCACCGATACACAAAAGACGGTCAACTCCCGCAACGTATGCCGCGGCAAGAATATCATCGCGAATCGAACCATCCTTCGAGGGCGGTGTAGTCATAACGATTTCTTCAACGCCTGCGATTTTTGCAGGAATACAGTTCATAAGAACCGAAGAAGGATATGCCGCAGTACCGCCTGGCACGTAAAGCGCAACACGTTGAAGCGGCAAAACCTTTCTGCCGAGAATAACGCCGTTTTCTCGCTTTATCTCATAGCCGTTGCGTTTTTGCATTTCGTGATATTCGCGAATGTTTTTTGCGGCTTCGTCCAACACCTTCTTGAATTCATCGTCGGTTTTATCGTATGCTTGCTTCATTAAAGAAGGATCAATTTCCAAGCTATCAAGCTCAACCTTGTCAAATTTCAAGCAATACTCTTTAATGGCCTCATCGCCGTTTTCGCGAACATTTTCGATAATTTCCGAAACCGCCGCCGAAACGTCAACCGTTTGAGTTGAACGGTCAAATATTTCTTTTTCGTTATAGCTTTTTAAAATCTTTATCATTTTTTACTCTCCGAAATATAATCGGTAGTGCGTGCGACAAGCTTATTAATGCTTTCGGATTTGAATTTATACGCAGCTTTATTAGCAACCAGTCTCGCGCTTATATCGCATATAGTTTCAAAGGCTTCCAATCCGTTTTCTCGCAACGTAGCGCCCGTTTCAACAATATCAACGATAACGTCGCTCAAATCAAGCAAAGGCGCAATTTCAATAGAGCCGTTAAGTTTAATTATTTCTATATCGCGCGACTGACCGGAATAATAGTTCCAAGCTATATTCGAAAATTTTGTTGCAACACGAATGGTACGGTCAGTAGGAATTCTCATGCCCCTCTTTCCGGCAACAGCCATCCTGCACTTACCGAAGCCAAGATCGCAAAGCTCATAAACGTCGGGAGAATATTCAAGCAATATATCCTTACCTACAACACCGATATCTGCCGCACCGCGTTCAACATATATTGCAACGTCTGACGGCTTTGCCCAAAAATATCTGACTTTATTTTCCTCATTCTCAAAAATGAGCTTCCTGCTTCCGTCGAGCATTTCGGGACATCCGTAACCGATAGACTCCAACAAAGAATATACCTTTTCGCCCAATCTGCCCTTGGGAAGCGCAATATTTATATAATCATTCATACTTTATACTCCCATCGGAAGACATTACTGCTTTTTTCTTGTATTTTAAGCCATCGGGTTCGAAATCAAAGGCTATACAACGCAAGTCTTGTTTTGAAAATTCAAGCTCTGCCTTAAGAACGACATCAGCACTGCATTCATTTGAATACAAAAGAAAAATATCATAGTCAAATTCATCCGACTGATATCTGAATTTATCCAAAACGTCTGTAAAAACCGCAAAGCCCGCAGCAGAGGTTTCAACACCAAAGCGTCGAACCAAATTATCATATCGTCCGCCAGAAAGAACATTTTTGGGAACGCCTTGGATAAAGCCTTGAAAAACAAGTCCGTTATAATAATTCATATCGTTCATCAAGGAAAAATCAAGTATAAACCTTCCGGATAAACCAAACTCATCTATAATCGCAGAAAGCGCAACTAATTCATCATATCCTGCTCGAGAAGAATCGCCGCAAACGAAGCGTTCGGCAGTCTTGATCTCCTCGTGTAATTCACCGCAAACGAATGCTAACGAGCATATACGTTCGGCAATCTCATCATTTACGTTCAATGAAGAACACAGTGCACGTATGCCGTGGAGATTTTTTTCGGAAATTAAATTAATAATAGTTTTACGTTCGCTTTCACCGAGCCCTGAATCGATCAAAATATCGGAAACGAAGCTCATATGCGAGATGGCGATCAGATAGTCGTCGCCGACACGAGAAAGACTTTCGGAAGCAAGAAGCAATATTTCGGCAAGCGCACGAATGTCAAGATCTCCAATATATTCCAATCCAACTTGGGTACTTTCGTTAATACTTCCGTCACTACTGTCTGCGATGTATACGCTTTCGTTATAGTAATACTTCGCAGGGAGCATATCTTCTCTTACATTTTTTACAATAGATAACGTAACGTCGGGCTTTATTGCAAGAAGCCTGCCCTTGGGTCCGGTAACTGTAATAATATTACCGCTTCTTAAAAAAGATTTATTTTCAAGGTAAAGTTCATAATTTTCAAACTTTCTCATCTTGAATTTTTTATAACCAAATGACTCAAACAGCCGTCTTAAGCCAATTAAATATTCTTCATCGCGGAACATTGTAACGACATCTTTATTCATAAAATCACCTATAAATCTTATATCGTACGTATTATATCACAACAAAAAACTTTAGTCAAGTAAATGGCTAAAGTTTTTTGCGCAATTTCAATAATTTTTTGTTATTTTTTTAGTTTCAATACCAAATAAGTCAGTCGGAAACGATAATATATTCCTTTTTGATCGCAGGCACAAAAAACGCTTTATATCTCGGATTTTCTCCGTAAGGATCAAATTTTATTACAAAAGCGTAATACGGATACATTCCCTCATATTCCGATGAATATAAATACCTTACATCATATCCGACAAGAACACGTTCAAGCATTTCCGATTCCGACTCATTTAGATTATCGTCTTCTGTTATCGGTTGCTTAAAAAACTCATTAAGCGCCTCGTTATACGAAATAGTAGGATATTCGCCGCAGCGACTCATATTGGCAACCTTACTTTCGATCTTTTTAAGATAGAAATCATTCGTACCAACCTTATCAAACGTCAACACAAATCGGATCATTTCGGACATTACTTTATCATCGGTGATCTCGGATAAATAAACCTCCAAGCTTACGTTTGTAAATTTATGCGTAATCTTATATTTGCCTCCGTCAAAGATATCATGATGCTCGTTTATAAAAGCGCCTACTCTGTTTTGTATTTCATTGTATAAAGCTTCGGTTCTCGCACCTATATACAGCAATTCTTCGTCAGAAGTCAAATACCAGTCACCATATTCACTCACGTTAACTACAAATCCCGATTCCGAGTCAGCGCCTACACATTCACCGTTTTTTTGATAAAGTTCTTCATCGAAATCAAGCTTTACACCAAAGGAATTGCCAAGCATACCGATCAACTGCTTGATTTCGCCGATAGTGAGCATTGAACGTGAATAGTACGTAAGCCTTGATACGTTATCAAGCTCCTTGTTGGGATTCAACTTGAAATATTCATCGGCGGTAAGTGAACCCATACCGTTTTTCGCAAAGAATTCACTATCGTACGGATAGTTTATCAAAGGCAATAACGGTTCATCTATAAAGGAATCCGAAGTGGAACCGCTTACAATGTTCGAACTATCCGATTCGCCAAAAGGATTACGTGTTTCGTCACCGCTTGAATGTTCCGTACCCGAAATATAATCTGAATTGTCATACGGAAAACTTACAAAATCGGATACATCAGACCAATCGGTTACGAAAGAATTATCGTTAATATCTGAATTTGCCGAATCGGTTTCAGATTCAACAACACCTTCCGAAAGATCAGGATAATCAGATCCGCCTTGAACGAAAGCAACGATCAAGCTTCCCGAAACGATAAATACAACAAGACAAGCCGCAATCAGCAAGGACGTAAAACGTCTGCGCCTATATACTATATTACCGCTAGGAAAATTAACCGTTTTATCAAAAGAAGGCTCGGTTTTTTCAGTATTAAAAAGCATCTTTTCAATATCGTGCTCACTGTATTTTTTCATATACCATTCTACTCCCCTTTATTCATTTCTTTCGCGAGCGCTTTTATGGCACGCGATAACCGTGTTGTAACCGCACTGACTGAAATTTCAAGAATTGACGATATTTCAGAGCACGATAAGTTTGAAAAATACTTTAATGATATACATACTTTAAGCTTTTCGGGCAATTTTTCAATTGCCGCATACAGATTAGAATAATCACTTTTTTCATAATCGCAATCGTCGGTAAGCGTCGCCATAAACGCATCCTTATGCTCATTACTGTCAAATACGATTTCCTGAGGGCCGCGTATTTTTTTGCGGTAGGCATCCTTAAAAAGGTTTACACATATAGAATAAAGCCATTTTTCAAAATTATGTACATCGGTTTTGTCAAACGAATTATACGCTTTTAGCCAGGTTTCCTGATATAAATCGGAAGCATCGTGCTCATTTCTGCAAAGCGAAAAGCAAAGCCGAGACAATTTGTTGCCAAAATCGACAACGTACTGCTCGAAAATTTCCTTTTTCATACGCCCCCCTCCTTTATATAACAATCCACATTAATATAGACGTAAAAACCCGAGATTTGTCACATAAAATTTTAAATTATTTTAAATAATTATATACTTTTATATATGCATTGTCAATTTAAATTCATAATTACTTAGTTTTGATTGACTTTATTGCAATTTCGATGTAAGATAAAACAAATAAATCAACGGAGAATATCAATGAACGAACGAAATATTGCCGAAATACGCAGAAGAATGCGCCCCGAAAAGAATAATATCGGACGCATAAGAGGCTGCTATGTAAATGATAATCACAATATTATATCCGAATTCAATCAATCCTTCGGACTAATTTCTACTAACGAAGCGGAAGAGATCCTTTCTCACGTTAGAAAAACACTTTCCGGCTCTATCGGAAGAAACCTTATCGACATTTCGTTTTCTAACCAGCAGGTACTCGACAGTGCGGAACATAAACTATTGTCTACCCTTCGTAATTCTTCCCTCACTGATGACGATGCCGTTAAGGAATTCTATGAAAAGGTTATTTCTTCAGTTGAAATCGAAGGCAGCTATTTTATATTCCTTTTAAATGACAAATACGACATTTTTACTTATGATGAAAACGGCGAAAAGAACGATTCGATCAACACCTTTTCGTATATTATTTGTGCCATCTGTCCTATCAAAGATTCTAAGCCCTCGCTCGGTTATTCTCTTAACGAAAGCAAATTCAAAAACATTATTCGCGATACCGTGATCACCGCGCCCGAGCTTGGTTTTATGTTCCCTGCTTTTGAATCAAACGGCGCAAATATTTACGAGGCGTTATTCTATACAAAAGACATTTCGCTTTCTCACGAAGCGTTTATTTCCACTCTTTTTAAGTCTGACATTCCAAGACCTGCTTCCGAACAGGTTGAAAGCATTGCTCAAATTCTTAACGGCACCGTTTCGGATGATTGCAGTATTGAACTTATTCAGTCTATCCAAGCACAGCTTATTGAATTGAGAGCTGACCACAAAACGAATAAGGAAGATGAGCCTTTGTTGCTTTCTGCAAAAGATATGAATTCTTTGCTTCGCTTCGGCGGCGTAAAGGAAGAATCTATCGGAACCTTTTCGGAGAAGTTTGAGGAGGATTTCGGTCCGGCTGCCGCAATACCTCCCGAAAACGTAATGAACATTAAAAAGTTCGAAGTAAAGACTCCCGAGGTAACTGTAAAAGTAAATCCCGAATGCAGCGAGCTTATCCAAACACGTATTATCGACGGCACTAAATATCTGCTTATACGCGCCGATGGCGACGTCGAGGTTAACGGCATCAAGATAAACATTAACGAATGACGGATCGAGGTGATTTAATGCCGCCTGAAAACGAATACTTTTTCGGTTATTATTTTTATGCGCCGCAAGGTCGCTTTGAGGCATGCGGCATGTTCACTGCTGAGCATATTATTTCTGCACTGATTTGTATATTATTCGTTACCGGTTTGCTTGTTATACTCAACAAAAGAAACTACCGTACCGACCTAAATCAAAAAATTGTCCGTATATCAGCCGTTTCGTTAACGGTTCTTGAATTCATCAAGATTACTCACAGCTTTATATACCGTGACTTTCACCTCGATGCATGGTTTCCGCTTTCTTATTGCGGTTTGTTTATTTATGCACTCTGGATGGCGGGATTTGGAAAAGGCAAGGTTAGGCGCTGCGGTGAAGTTTTTATTGCCTACGGATGTGCCTTTGCGGGACTAATGTTTCTTATATTCCCAACTACCTCGCTTATGCTATTTCCAATATGGCATTATTTTTCGTTATATAGTCTTCTGTTCCATTCGTTAATGATATTTGTAGGTATCAGATTGTTACTTAAAGAAAATAAATTCAACAAATCAACGTATTTAAACTATTTCGCATACGTTTTGTTCTTCGCAATAGTTTCTATCGTTATGAATTCTAATTTTGGTTGCAATTTAATGAATCTGCGCGAGCCTTATAACATCCCAATTCAAATTCTTCAGGATATTTACAATGCATTTAATCCCGCATATACTATTATAGGTTTGGTAATCTATATGTTGGTACCGCTTCTTATGGCTGCGGTATTTGGCAAATTTTTCACAAAAAACAAAGAGAAGAGCGAATAACTCTTCTCTTTTTATTTTACAACCACAGGTTTTCGGGATAAACACCGTCGTTTATCATACCGTCTAAATATTCTTGAAAAGCCGGCTTGTCGGAACGATAAGTAACGCCCATCCATTTTGCATCGGTTTTGATTATTCGGCAATTAAATTTATTGTTAGTAATGCCGTATTCAATAACCGTAGGGATATAAAATTCATCGGTAAGAATATCGGTTTTCGGGTCATTCAAGAAATTGATGAAGCTTTCCTCGGTATATTGGAAAACATCGGGCGTAAAGCCCCAAAAATTCATCGAAACCAATGAATTTTCATCGATATCGTTCCAGTTACCGTTTTCTTCATATTTTGTTATGCCTTCAACACGCATTATTTTTTTAATCTCGCGGATATGCTTAATACATCCGCTTTCGCTTTCACAAATACCGCGCGCAACGTGTCCGTTTTCTGACAGTGTGTTCTTGAGAACGTAACCGGGCATCGTGAAATTTTCGGAATTTACTTGCGATAAGCTGTTAAACATAGCATTAAAGGTTTCTTTTCCGTAAAAATCGTCGGCGTTGAAAATAACAAAATTATCGTTCACAATATTTCGGCAGGCACGCAACGCATGTGCTGTACCCCAAGGCTTTACACGACCCGAAAGACAAGAAAATCCGTCCGGAAGATCATTCATATTCTGAAAAGCATATTCAATCTCGATATTGCCCTTAATTCTCGAACCGATGGTTTCTTCAAAAACCTCAAGGTTTTCTTCCTTGATAATAAAAACTACTTTGTTAAATCCTGCGCGTATACAGTCATATACAGAATAGTCGATTATGAATTCTCCATAATGTCCAACCGGATCGATTTGTTTCAAGCCACCGTAACGACTTCCCAAACCTGCCGCAAGGATAACTGCAGTCATAATAACTCCTTTAAAACGGCTGCTCAGCCAATCATCTCTTTTGTAATCGTAAGTGTCTTTATCGATTCATCAGAGGGTACTTCATACATATATTTGGTCATAACACCCTCTGTAACCGCACGTAATCCTCTTGCTCCGCTTTTTAGCTTATCCGCCTTTTCGGCTATTGCTTCAATGGCAGCTTCTTCAAAAACAAGTTCCACGCCGTCATACGCAAACAGCTTTTTATACTGCTTGATCAATGCGTTTTTCGGTTCTTGAAGAATGCGCACGAGCGCTTCCTTGTTAAGCGGTTCAAGTGTAGCTATAACGGGAATTCTGCCTACGAGCTCAGGAATAAGACCATACTTAACAATATCCTGTTGGGTAACCTTTTTAAGATCGGTTTCCTTTTTGCGTTCGTCCGCACTTAATGTAGGCGCATTATAACCGACCGTCTGGCGACCCAAACGCGTACCGACAATATCGCGCAAACCGTCAAATGCACCGCCGCAAATGAACAAAATATTTGAAGTATCGATTTGTATAAATTCCTGATTAGGGTGCTTTCTTCCGCCTTGAGGAGGAACATTGGAAACGGTTCCTTCGACGATTTTTAGCAATGCTTGTTGAACACCCTCGCCCGAAACGTCACGTGTGATCGAACGGTTTTCACTCTTACGTGAAATTTTATCGATCTCATCGATATAAATAATGCCGCGTTCAGCTTTTTTAACATCGTAATCTGCCGCTTGAAGAAGACGCACAAGGATATTTTCAACGTCTTCGCCAACGTAACCTGCTTCGGTAAGTGTTGTCGCATCGGCAATGGCAAAAGGCACGTCAAGCATACGCGCAAGCGTTTGAGCAAGAAGAGTCTTGCCTACACCGGTAGGACCGAGCAAAAGAACGTTGCACTTACTGAGCTCAACTTCATTTTCGTTTTCGGCTAAGACGTTTGTATCCTTTTTTGCTTTTTTATCGGTCTTTTCTACAAGCGAATTAATACGCTTGTAATGGTTGTAAATAGCAACAGAAAGCGTGATCTTTGCTTCGTCCTGACCGATAACGTATTTATCAAGCTCCGCTTTGATCTCGGCGGGTTTCGGAAGTGTGAGCTGTTTGTTTTCGGGTTCGACCTCTTCGGCAACGTTTGGTGCAAATTTTGCATTATATTCTTCCGAAATTTCCAAGCAAAGAGTCAGGCATTCATCACAAAAATCGATATGATTGCCTTCTATCGAAAGGTTCGTCACATGTGAAGAAGGCCGTCCGCAAAAGCCGCAAATTTTTCTATTATCTGCCATAAAGTAAATTATTCTCTCTTCCCAAGCACTTTATCAACTAGACCGTATTCCATCGCCGACAAAGCATCCATATAGTTGTTTCTGTCGGTATCCTTTTCGATAACCGAAACGTCTTTTCCGGTCGCATCCGCAAGAAGCTCATTGAGCATCTTGCGAATACGTTCCATTTCAGCTGCTTCAATTTCCAAATTGGTTGCTTGGTCTTGAAAATGCCCGTTAATGAGGGGTTGGTGAATCATTATCTTAGAATGAGGAAGCGCGATACGTCTTCCCTTTTCGCCGCAAGCAAGCAAAACAGCCGCCATACTTGCACACATACCGATACAAATCGTGCTCACGGGACATTTGATGAAATTCATCGTGTCATATATCGCCATACCCGCACTGATAGAGCCGCCGGGCGAATTGATATAAAGCGAAATTTCCTTTTCGGGATCCTGACTTTCAAGATAAATCAGCTGCGCTACAACGAGCGAAGCAACTGTATCGTTGATAGGTTCGCCGATGAAAACGATTCTGTCATTAAGCAAACGGGAAAAAATGTCATAGGAGCGCTCTCCTCTGTTCGTTTGCTCGACGACCATCGGTACCAAAGACATAATTGCTCAACCTTTCGATTTATTTAGTGGTAATAACTGCGTTTTCTTTTACAAAATCAACCGCTTTGCGAAGAACGATATCTTCGGAGATGCCCGATTCGGGAATGCTCGATTTAACGGTTTCGATATCTACATTATAGCCGGTTGCGATTTTCTTATATTCAGCCTCGATATCCTTTTTAAGCGCCTTGAGCTTTTCAGTCTTAGCGATCTTTGCAAGTGCAAGACGGATCTTAACCTGTCTTTCGGCATCAGACTTGAAGTTTTCGCGAAGCTTTTCCATTGTCATGCCGGTATATTGGAAATACATTTCCAAATTGCCGCCCTGAGCCTGGAGACGGTATTCGTAATCGCGAATGTAACCGTCGATTTCCTGTTGGATCATGCAATCGGGAATATCGCATTCGGTGTTTGCGATGAGTGCATCAAGAAGGTCGTTTTCAACCTTGCTTTCAGCAGACTTTTCACGGCGTTCGGTAATCTTAGCCTTGATGTCAGCCTTATACTCGTCAACAGTGTTGAATTCGGAAACGTCCTTAACGAATTCATCATCAAGTTCAGGAAGCTCCTTGACCTTGAGCTCGTGAAGCTTGATCTTGAATACAACTTCCTTACCTGCAAGGTTTTCTGCGCCGTAATCTTCGGGGAAGGTTACGTTAATATCAAATTCTTCGCCGATATTTTTACCGACGATCTGTTCTTCAAAACCGGGGATAAAGCTGCCGCTGCCGAGACCAAGAGGGAATTTTTCGCCCTTGCCGCCTTCAAAAGCAACGCCGTCGAGGAAGCCTTCAAAATCGATAACAGCTTGGTCGCCTTCTTGTGCTGCTCTGTCTTCAACGGAAAGCATACGCGAATTGCGTTCTCTGGTAGCGTCGATCTCCTTCATGATATCTTCATCGGTAACCTCAACAGTTTCCTTAGAAACTTCGAGACCTGTATAGGAAGAAATTTCTACGTTAGGCTTTACCCAAACCTGTGCCTTAAGAGCAACGCCCTTGTCGTCGATAGATACAACGTCAAGCTCGGGACGGCTTACAACGTCAAGCTTGGTAGCTGCAACAGCATTTTCGTAAGCTTCGGGAAGAAGATTGTCGAGTGCTTCATCGTAAAATACGGTTGCACCGTAAAGCTTTTCGATAATGTGCTTGGGAGCTTTGCCCTTGCGGAAGCCGGGAACATTCATTTTGGAAACGTTCTTGCGGTAAACCTTGTTTACCTCGGCATCAAACGCTTCCTTTTCGATAAGAAATTCAAACTCAAACTTATTCTTTTCGATTTCTTTTGCTTTGATAGATGCCATTTTGGATCCTCCGATAATCATATTAATACATCTATACATTTTATTGAAAAATCCCGAAAAGTCAAGTCTTTTTGGGCATTTTTGAATCTTTTGTAACCTTTTTTTAAATATAATAATTAAGAGGTTGCTTTTTAGTGCACTTTTGTATATAATATATGCGAAAGGAGGGGTATTAATGAGCGATAATCATAACGGATCAAGCTTTTCGGAATCTGTCGACAGTTTTTCGCACACCGACGTAAACGGCGATTTTGATGAAAGAAAACGTGCAATGCTTCCGTCTCTTGTTATACGCTGTATTTGTATTATGCTTTGTATCTCAGTGTTCGGATATGCTGTTTTTCAGCTCGTTTCAAGTGCTTATGAAACCGAACAGGCAAATGATTTTTACAGTGATCTTCGTGCTGACGGTTTTATTTCAGCGGTTAAGCCCTCGCCTTCATTGCCCGAAACCTCTCCGATGCTCACTTTAAAAGAAATGCTCGATTCAAACGGTGAATATATAGAGGTCGAAACCGATACTATCACTTCCGTTGAAGATTCTCAACGCAGAAGCTCTATTTACAGAAACTATATGAGCAAGATTACGAAATATCCCGATATGTACGCCTGGATATACGTTAATTTTACAGATATCGACTACCCTGTTATGAAGGGCCCTTATACAAACTACTATCTTGACCATACGATCGACGGCGTTAAGTCCTCTTACGGCAGTATAACGGCAGACTCCAACCTTTCTGACGTATACAACGCCAATATGAACAATGTAATTTACGGACACTGTATGAAAAACGGTCTTATGTTCAGATCGCTCAAGACCTTTATGGAAAGTGCTGTCAAGAACACTACCGCCAAGGCGATGAACATCGAGATCTACACCGAAGACGGACTTTACATTTATAAAGTCTTAAGCGGTTATCGCGACGATGATAGGTTTTACGAAAGAACTATATTTGCAAACAGCGCTGATTTCAAAGCATTTCTCGACGAAGTCGTTTCCCGAAACGAGCTTCGCGTTACCAATAAATACGATGAAAATTCACGCGTTGTAACCCTTATCACCTGCGCAAACGTGACATCAAACGATGACGAACGTTACGTTTTACACGGTGTTCTTACTCATTTTATTCCCGCAAACGCGCTTTAATTAATCACAATTTAAAACCGACCGATCACAAGACCGGTCGGTTATTTTTGTTTAGTTCTTTTAAACAGGAATTAAACCTGAAGAATTATGCTTTGATTCCTGCGACTCAAAATATTCTTCTAAGCCGCTAACTCTGAATGCGGGAACGTAAGTGCGTGCAAATTTGCCATCTTCGATCTCTTTATAAAAGGCATAGAAGGGATAATATTCATTCGTAACACCTTCAAATGTAAAGCGTTGTACATACTCAATTCCAACGTGATCGTAATCGGTAAAATCCACGTTATCTTGCAATTGCATACAAAGTGGACAAGTGTGCCCTCCGAAAACATATCCTTTTTCAAGCATCACTTCAGCTTCTTCAAGCGAAATTGTATTGAACCTTTCGCCTTCGGCAAACGTATTGTTTTTAGATTTATACTCAATCCACGAAAGTGTAATTATTCCCGAATCGGTATTAGTACCCACATATAATTGCAAAAACGCATTGGTATACATTATCGGTCTGCCATAATAAAAATATGGATAACTTTGTGAAGAATCATAATATATTATCTTATATCCATTATATATGTCGATCACCTCAATATCATCGTATTTAAAGCCAAAATACTTTTGACAGTGCGGTAACCATTCAAGCGCTACCGAATAGACTTCTTCATACGATACATCTTCGGGCAAAATTATGGTTTTACCGTCAAGATAAAGCGAATGCTCAGCAATGCCGCCTAATGCAAATTTATGGTAATCGTATTCCCAATCGCTTTCCAAAAGCATCGGAAGATTGCCCTGCGGAATCGAACCCGTTTTAATATCGTTCACACTTTCAAAGCCCAACACCTCATATTTATTTGTTCCACCATCATCTCTTACGTCAAAAATATCCGCAATCTGCTGTGCAGTAAAGTCAGCATCGGTTTCATCGATATACGGAGGTTGCCAAGACGATTCATTATTCGAATTTTCATCGGGTGCCGATGTTTCGTCTGAGGAGGAGTTTTCATTCGGAATTGAAGTGTTTTGGTTTGAAGTTTCGTTAGAGTAATCCGACGAGTCGTTTATTTCTGTTGAAACGTTATTGTAATTATCATCGCTATTTGCCGACGTATTTTGCGAAAGTGTTTCCGAAAAGTCAGGCGGAATCACCGGTGTTTCCGGAGGTTGCGAGCCAATCACCGCAAACAACGAAACGCATACGACGAGCGAAACGAGGGTCGCGGCAATAACCATAGGTCGAAACGAACGTCTTCTATTAATCGGCATATTGACGTTTTTTAATTCGTCAATGTATATATCCGAAATTTCAGACATTGCTTTTGTTATTCTCATTTATAAACCCCTTTCTTAATAAGTAGCTTTTTTAATCTTTTTCTCATACGCGACAAACGCATTTTAATGCTTGCCTCCGGAAGCGAGAGTATTTTTGAAATATTCGATATTGAGTTCGCTTCATAGTAACGCAAAAGAAAAATTTTACGGTTTTCGACTTCCTCATTACCAAGAAATTCATCAATGATCTCGGCAAGCTCGTTTTCTTCAAAGATATCTGAAACAGAAATACAGTTTTCAAGCTCTTCGAATACCAAATCGGTTTCTCCGCGTTTGTCAGCGCTGAGATATTTGTATCTGTCCAACGCAATATTTCGCGTTATTACAGACAGATAGGCAAATAACGAGCGCGGTTCTTTTGGCGGTACCGTATTCCAAAGCTTTAAAAGTGCATCATTGAAGCACTCTTCTGCATCCTGCTCGTTATGAAGGATGTTGCGAGCAACTCGCATACATTGTTGTTTATAATGTTTTTCAATTTCTGCTATAACATTTTCCGAGCGTTCAAACAGCAAACGTATCATTTCGTTGTCATTCACAAGCAATCCCTCCTTTGCCTTTCACTTATTAAGACGAATTTATTTTAAAAAAGTAACGCTATACTTAAAAAAACCTCGAAAAAGAGGTTTTTTAAGTCATTTTATAATTTCATAAGTTATTTCTGTTATAAGCTCTTTTGCGTGGCTTAAACAATAGTCCAGATCCCTGTTCTTATCGATTAAAGACCTAAATTCGGTTACACCGAAATCACGCAAGTACTCATAACCTTCAGACAAGCCGCCTGAAAGAACAACCGTTTTCACTCCGTACGATTTCGCTGCGGTTGCAACAACGCTCACCAACTTACCATATGCAGTCTGCGAATCCGTGTTACCCTCGCCTGTAATCAAAAGATCAGCTTGTGATAAAGCATTTGAAAATTTTTCCGAATTAACGAGCAACGAAGCGCCGCTTACGTATTCACCGTTAAGAACCGAAAGAACTGCGGCACCGACACCGCCAGCCGCACCTGCGCCTGACAAATCGGGATCGATATTCAGTTTCGTCGCAAAATGCGCCGCCGCTATATCGAGCAACTCGACGTCCTCATCGCTTGCTCCTTTTTGACGCGCGAACACGTTTGCTGCGCCATTTTCACCACAAAGAGGATTTTTAACGTCGCAAGCGGCTATAAATTTCACGTTACTGATATCAATAAAATTATTTTTTACAACATATTGAACCTTACCGAGCGACTCTGCAACGGGTTTTAGTTCGAATCCCGCCGAATCCAAAAAGCGCACACCGAGAGAATGCAAGAGGCCCATACCGCAATCATTGGTCGCCGAGCCACCAAGACCCAACACGATGGTTTTTGCACCAAGCTTTAATGCCTCTTTGATAAGCTCTCCTGTACCTTTAGTTGATGATTGTAAAACGTTTCTTTTTTCTTTCGGAACAAGCATTAGTCCCGAAGCGGAGGCCATTTCAATGAAAGCGGTTTTTGTATCGGATAAATATACAAACGATGCATTGCCTTTATCTCCGAGCGGATAGGTAACCTCCCTTTCGATTACTTCACCGCCGAAAATATTCCTCATACAATCGCAAAACCCCTCACCGCCATCGGACGAGGGGAATTGCAGCACTTCAATATTTTCCGAATACTTTTTAATACCCTCCGACATAGCCGCACAAACCTCTTTTGAGGTAAGGCAACCTTTAAATGAGTCGGGAGCAAGAAGAACCTTCATTTATGCCCAGAACATTCCTTTGGGAGCAGGTTCTTTCATAATACACTGTTTGAGGAAAGCAACAGCTTTTTCAAGACCTTCTTCTGATGTCATAAGCGAATCTTCGTGCTCGATAGAAAGAATATCATCGTAACCGACAAGACGGAGATTGCTTATCATATCGCGCCAATATTTCATATCGTTACCGTAACCGACAGCACGGAAAATCCAAGAACGGTTGATTTCATCACCGTAATGCTTGGTATCGAGCACGCCGTTTACTGCGGTATTGATTTGGTCGATTTTGGTATCCTTTGCATGGAAGTGATAAATAGTGTTTCCAAGCTTGCGGATAGCCGCAACGGGATCGATTCCCTGCCAGATAAGATGCGAGGGGTCGAAATTCGCGCCGATAATATCGCCTACTGCCGCGCGCAAGCGAAGCAGGGTTTCGGGGTTATAAACGCAAAAGCCGGGGTGCATTTCAAAGCAAATCTTTTCAATTCCGTGTTCTGCGCAGAACTTCGCTTCTTCTTTCCAATAAGGAATAAGAACGTCATTCCACTGATATTCAAGAATCGCAAGATAATCCTCGGGCCAAGGGCAGGTAACCCAATTGGGATATTTGGAAGCTTCGCAATCACCGGGACAACCCGAAAATCCGATTATCTTCTTAATGCCCAATTTTTCGGCAAGAAGAACTGCGTTGCGCCAGTCCTTGCGATATTTTTCCGCAATATCCTTATCGGGATGCACGGGGTTTCCGTGACAACCGAAGGCGTTAATCTTAAGACCGTATTTTTCAAAGGTCGCTTTAAATTCTTCAAGCTTTTTATCGTCGGCAAGAAGCACCTCGGGATCGCAATGCGCTTTTCCGGGATATCCGCCTGCGCCGACCTCAAGCTCTTCGATGCCTAAGGATTTGAGATAAGAAAGAGCTTCGTCCAACGGTCTGTCGCCGAAAAGGACGGTTATTACTCCTAATTTCATAGGTTTTACCTCTTATTTGTTAAAGTAATAGGGTTCGCCGGTCTTCGCCGAGGTATAGATACCTTCGAGAATGCAGCTTACCGCATATGCCTGTTCGGGAGTTACAAAGGGTTCGGTGTCGTTACGAATTGCTTCAACCCAAAGTCTTGCTTCGCGGTTTGCGGGAGTTTCATCGCCCGAGCCATCATAGAAGTCAACGCCGCCTGCACCAAGACCGGGCTTAAGAACATAAGGTCTGCCGTTACGAATACCGTTGATACGAACACCGTCGAGCATATCAACGCCGCCTTCGGTACCGCAAAGAGTCGTTATCGCTTCGCGGGGATCGAGCATATTAAGCGCCCAGCTCGATTCGAGAATGATGGTAGCGCCGTTTTCCATAACGATGAATCCGAACGCGGAATCCTCTACGGTGAGTTCACCGGGCTTCCAATCGCCCCAGGCGTTACCGGTGGGGAATTTTTCGCCAAGCTTGTGATAGGTAGTACCTACGCAATATTTGGGCTTGTAATTATCCATACACCACATAGTAAGGTCAAGCGCGTGGGTGCCGATATCGATAAGAGGACCTCCGCCTTGCTCGTATTCGTTCATAAATACGCCCCAAGTGGGAACCGCTCTTCTTCTGATTGCAGTAGCCTTTGCATAATAAATATCACCAAATGTGCCTTGTTCAGCTTCTGTCTTAACGTAAAGCGAATCGGGACGGTGACGGTTTTGATAACCGATAGTAAGCTTTTTACCCGTTCTCTTTGCGGCATCAACCATCTTCTTTGCTTCAGCCGCGTTGATAGCCATAGGCTTTTCGCACATAACGTGTTTGCCTGCTTCAAGAGCATCAACAGTGATAAAGCTGTGAGAACGGTTGGGAGTAAGCACGTGTACTACATCAACAGTTTTATCCTCAAGCACTTCGCGATAGTCGGTGCAAACCTTTGCATCGGGTGTGCCGTAATTCTTTGCCGCGGTTTCAGCTCTTTCACGAACGATATCGCAGAACCAAACCATTTCAACGTCGGGTTGTGCTTTAAGCGCGGGAAGATGCTTTCCGTTTGCGATACCACCGCAACCGATGATACCAATTCTGAGTTTTTCAGCCATTGTTTTATACGCGCCTTTAAGGGGCGCAACCTCCTAAAATTAATCTCTGTAATAAGTGTAATACGCCATAACGGTACGTTCCTTGCCCTGAACTTTATCAAAGCCTGTCAAGGTAGCGCCGTCAAGCGACATAAATTCCCAAGCGTGCAATTCATCAGCCTTGCAGGTGAACAGCGTTTTTCCGCCGCTCACGACAGA
>JAZRTE010000046.1:0-6128 GCA_045651785.1 Eubacteriales bacterium
CCCTACGGTTGTGATTTTTACGTTTGATTTAAAAACGAACGTTAGGTATATTCGTTGCGATGCGGGCGATTCGTGAATCGCCCCTACGGTTGTGATTTTTACGTTTGCTTTAAAAATGAACGTTAGGTATATTTGCTGCGATGCGGGCGATTCGTGAATCGCCCCTACGGTTGTGATTTTTACGTTTGATTTAAAAACGAACGTTAGGTATATTCGTTGCGTAGCACGCGTTTATGAATCGCACATACGGGGTTACTCATCACGTTCGCTGTAAAAACAATCGAATTGCCAACGTGCGGGGTTATAATAAATATACTCGGCGATTTTCTCGAAATCGCGGTGGTTACGTATAATATGATCGTGATAACCTCGCTGCCAAACGGCTTCATTCCCAAAAGCAGAACGTATTTCCTTGGACGATTTCATTTTGATATACCCAACTGCTTTTGAAATCGACGAACGCAACCGCACAGGCACTCCTTGGCACGCTCGTTCGTCAGATTCATATATGCCCAAAATCAAATGAATATGGTTGGGCATTATCACATATCGGCATACCTCGACCTCAATATGCGAGGGAATGTTGTTTATCACGGCATCAACTATCCTTCCCATAGGGGTCAAATCCACCTTGGGTGAATCGTCAAACACGCCGACTATCCGCGAGAGTGTGTTTTTCTTATTGTGCGTACAGACCGTTATAAAATATGTTCCTGCTGAATTATAGTCAAAATCCTTCAGCCGCAATAGTTTCCTTCGAGGTAATTTATTATCCATCGTTTTTGTTAATTTTGTATACGTTTGAAACGCCCGAAGCCGTTAATCGAAATCGAAACAGTTACGTTCGTAGGGGCGATTCACGAATCGCCCGCACATAACATATAAAATCAACGATTGTGTTTTTATGTATTTTGGGTTGCCGCAATCGTTGCATTCTGTTTCGTCATACGAACCGATACTTAACGGGCGATTCTTGAATCGCCCCTACGGTTGTTTTTTTACGTCAATTCAAAATGCAAAGCATTTTTGGGGATAATCACACGTGCGAATTCTTATCGATGAAGAAGGGCTTCGTTTCGTGGCCCGAAAGCACTCTGCCGTCGCGGATGACGACGTTTTTATCGGTGATGACACAATTTAAGTATACGTTTTCGCCGGTGATGGTGTCCTGCATAATAATACTGTTCTTGATATGGGTATTCTTGCCAACCTTTACACCGCGGAAGAGAATCGAATTTTCAACCGTGCCCTCGATAACACAGCCGTCCGCGATAAGCGAATTGCGGACGATCGCGCCGGTAACGTAGGATGCGGGTGCGGAATTGCGAACCTTTGTAAATACGGGGCGGTGCTCTACCGAGAAGATAGATCTGCGGATATCGGGTTCGAGAAGATCCATACTGCAACGGTAATAATCGGAAAGCGAGCGAACGGTTGCGAAATAGCCGTCAAACTTAAAGGTGCGGATGTTATGGAATTTGCAATTGCGTACGAGAATATCCTTGGTAAAGCTCGTATATCCTCTTGCGATGGCATCGGTTATCAATTCCTCAAGATATTTTCTGCCAACCACCATAATACGGACGCAAACGTCCTCGAAGCCGTTCTTGAGTCCCTGATATTCGCCGACCTCGGTGACTCTTCCGTCTTCGTCCGAGCGGACTATCGTCAACGTGCGCGAGCTGTCCTGCGAAACGTAGCTGCTCTTGACACCGAGAGTGATATCGGCGTTGGTGGCGATATGCTGATCGATCATAGCCGAAAGGTCGATATTGCAAACGGTATCGCAGTCGGACAATACCACGACCTCCTCCTTACAGTCGGAAATGAAGTCGCGGATGCTTATAAGCGCTTCAAGACGGGTGCTGTAGAGGCGGTTGCTTGAATTTGCAAATGCGGTGATATAGGGCGGAAGTATTTTGATACCGGCGTGACGGCGAGCCAAGTCCCAATCCTTACCCGAGCCGATATGGTCCATAAGAGATTGATAGTTATAATGGGTAATGATACCGACGTGTGTCACACCCGAATTTACCATATTCGAAAGTGCGAAGTCGATCAATCTGTAACGGCAGCCGAAGGGCACGGAAGCCATAGTACGCTGCTTGGTAAGCTCGTATACGCTTTTTTCGTTAATGCTTGAAAAGATGATTCCTACTGCATTCATTTTAAGTTACCCCCTTTTCGCCGAAAGCTCGGCAAGCATTTCTTTGCCGCAGATCACACCGTCGGGCACGTTAACGCCCGAGGGTACGGTAAGACCGCCGCCCAAAAGCGTGATGCCCTTTGCATCGGCGATATTTTTGCCGACAACAGCCTCCTTGCAGATGACTGTATCCGAATCGACTACCGAATAATCAACCGTCGCATCTGCCTTGACGGTCACGTTGCCTAAAATTACGCTGTCGCGGACGGTTGCGCCCTTTTCGACGATAACGCCTGCGGAGAGCACCGAATTGATAACCGTACCGTAAATTTCACAGCCCTCGGTAATTACCGAGTTGCTTATAACGGCGCCAGAGCCGACAAAATGGGGCGGAAGCGCCTCGTTACGGGAAAGGATGCGCCATGATTTATCCTTAAGAGGAAGCGCGGGGCGCGAGCCTAACAGATCCATATTCGCTTCCCAGAGCGAATCGATGGTTCCGACGTCCTTCCAATAGCCCGAAAATTCAAACGCGAAGAGTCGTTCACCCGCGTTAAGCATTGCGGGGATTATGTTCTTACCGAAGTCCTTTTCGCTGTTCTCGTCAGCCTCGTCGGCTTCGAGATAGGAAAAGAGCTTATCCTTGCTGAATACGTAGACGCCCATCGAAGCCTTCGTGCTTTTCGGCTCCTTGGGCTTTTCGGCGAATTCGGTGATACGAAGATCTTCGTCGGTGGTCATAATACCGAACCTTGACGCTTCGGAAAGAGGAACGTCGAACACCGCTATGGTGCAATCGGCGTTTTTCTTTTTATGTGCTTCGATCATTTCGGCATAGTCCATTTTATAAATATGGTCGCCCGAAAGGATAACGACGTATTCCGGATCGAATTTATCGATAAACTGCATATTCTGATATATTGCGTTAGCGGTACCCTTATACCAATCGGCACGCTTTTGCGCCTGATAGGGCGGAAGAGTCGTCACTCCGCCGAAGGTTCTGTCAAGATCCCACGGTTGACCGTTACCGATATAGCCGTTGAGCGCAAGCGGTTGATATTGGGTGAGCACACCGACGGTGTCGATGCCCGAATTGATACAGTTGGAGAGCGGAAAATCGATAATGCGATACTTACCGCCAAAAGGTACGGCGGGCTTTGCGATGCGTTCGGTGAGCAAATAAAGTCTGCTTCCCTGTCCGCCGGCAAGCAGCATTGCGACCGTTTCTTTTTTAGTCATCATTTCTTGTTTCTCCTTTTTATCTATTATCTATTATCTATTATCTATTATCTGTTGTCTATTGTCTTTTATCTGTTATCTGTTATCTGTTATCTGTTATCTGTTATCTGTTATCTGTTATCTGTTGTCTATACTTCACTCTCAATCGCGTAAATCGTATCGAATGCATCGCCGTCCTCGGAATAAGGAAGCATTCCGCCGTCAAACGCATAGATAAGCAGAAGCGTCAGCGCGGAAAGCATCAGCGCCGCAAACGCGCGAACGAAGATATCGTAATATTTTTTTGCAGGCCCGTTCTTCACGCCAAAGCACCCCCTTATAATTTTTCACTTTTTATTGTACCACCAAAAAATGCCAAAATCAATAGAATCGACCGAAAAAATCCTTTTTCTACATTTAAATATATATATATTCAATAAACTTGGCAAAATTCGGTTATTTTTTTAAAAAAAGGTATTTACAAACCGACTTTTGTGTGGTATATTACTTTGGAATGCGGACTTGCACGGTTTACGGACACACGGGGCATCTTCCCCGATTTCACCGACCGTTTGCCGAGTTTGTACCGTAAATAATATTTTTTGAAAGGTGAAACACCATGATCACAAAGGAAAACAAGCAAAACATCATCAAGACCTTCGCGGTTCACGAAGGCGACACCGGTTCTCCCGAGGTTCAGATCGCTATTCTTTCCAAGAGAATCGCTGAGCTCACCGAGCACCTTAAGAAGAACCCCAAGGACAACCACAGCCGCAGAGGTATGCAACAGATGATCGGTAAGAGAAGAAAGTTCCTCAACTACCTTCTCAAGAACGATATCGAACGCTACCGTTCGATTATCGAACGCTGCGGTATCCGTAAATAATTTGAACATTATCTGCGGTGTATAGCGCACGGTCCTCACCTCTCGCAATAGTCACTATTGCTTCGGGCTTCAGCTCGCGCACTCTCCACTCGCATCTAATCGTTCAAATATTTACTCAAGGGCGTTCGCTTAACGCTTTAACAAGTTTCTGTGATCAACACCTCGGTTTTCTTTCACGATCTCCGAGGTGTTTGATTGCAAGGACAAAAAACAGACATAATAACGAAAAGGCGATAATTTGGAGTTTAGCAGTTAACTGTGTGCCGAAAAGGGTTCGGCGTGCACTTAAATGTTAAACTTTCAAGAAAAATTGCCTTTCGTATATTTTAAAAAATGAAAGGAAAAAAAGAAAATGTTTAACAACTTCAAAACATTCAACTATGAGCTTGCGGGCAGACCCTTGGTTATCGAAACCGGCAAGCTTGCACAGCTTGCGGGCGGCTTCTGCTTGGTTCGCTACGGCGAAACCGCAGTGCTTGCAAACGCTACCATGTCTGCCGCTCCCAGAGACGGTATCGACTTCCTTCCCCTCTCGGTAGATTACGAGGAACGTCTTTACGCTGCAGGTAAGATCCCCGGCAGCTGGAACAGACGTGAGGGCAGACCTACCGAGCACGCAATCCTCGCATCGCGTGTTATCGACAGACCTATCCGTCCCCTTTTCCCCAAGGACCTTCGTAACGACGTTGTAATTTCGCTTACCGTTATGTCGGTTGATCCCCATTGCTCGCCCGAAATTTCGGCGATGATCGGCGCATCTATTGCACTTTCTATCTCGAACATTCCTTGGAACGGTCCTATCGCAGGCGTTTTCGTCGGTCTTGTTGACGGCAAGATCGTTATCAACCCCACCGCAGAGCAAAGAGCAAAGAGCGATCTTGAGCTCACCGTTGCAGGCAGCAAGAACAAGGTCGTTATGATCGAAGCAGGCGCTAACGAGGTTGACGACGACACCATGTATGAAGCTATTATGAAGGCGCACGAGGCAATCAAGCCCATTTGCGACTTCATCAGCGAAATCCAAGCTGAAATCGGCAAGGATAAGTTTGAATATCCCTCTTGCGATATCGACCACGATATGTTCGATAAGATCGAAGCTATGGTTGGCGAAGACGTTAAGAAGGCTCTTGATACCGATGACAAGAGAATCCGCGATGCGGCTCTCCAACCCATTTACGAAAGAGTTTACACCGAGCTTGAGGAAGAATATCCCGAAAGCAAGGGTATGATTGACGAATGCCTTTACAAGCTTCAAAAGCAAATCGTTCGCAGATGGTTGCTTGATGAAAAGAAGCGTGTTGACGGCAGAAGAATGGACGAGATCCGTCCTCTTAACGCAGAAGTTTCGCTTCTTCCCCGTACCCACGGCTCGGGCCTTTTCACCAGAGGTCAGACTCAGGTTCTTACCATCGCAACTCTTGCACCCGTTAGCGAAGCTCAGCTTCTTGACGGCATTGACGAAGAAGAAACCAAGAGATATATGCACCACTACAATATGCCCGGCTATTCGGTTGGCGAAGCAAAGGCATCGAGAAGCCCCGGCAGACGTGAAATCGGTCACGGCGCGTTGGCTGAACGCTCGCTCGTTCCCGTGCTCCCCTCGACCGAGGAATTCCCCTATGCTATCCGTTTGGTAAGCGAGGTTGTTTCCTCCAACGGCAGTACCTCTCAGGCATCTGTTTGCGGCTCTACCCTTGCGCTTATGGACGCAGGCGTTCCCATCAAGGCTCCCGTTGCAGGTATTTCCTGCGGTCTTATTACCGAAGGCGACAGCTGGGATACCATGATCGACATTCAGGGTCTTGAAGACTTCTTCGGCGATATGGACTTTAAGGTTGCAGGTACCAAGAAGGGTATCACCTCCATTCAGATGGACCT
>JAZRTE010000047.1:0-19081 GCA_045651785.1 Eubacteriales bacterium
GCGCTCCGCGCTCCGCAAAAATGCAGGCATTTCTGCGGGTTGCGAGTTCCGTCCGCTCGCGCCTGCGCGCACTCAAGCCTGCGGCTTTCGCACACTTGCGGAACCCCAAGGAGTTTTTTCCAAGGCGCATGTCCTCGGAAAAAACAAAATCGTTGTATAATGCGATATTGTTGCGATTCGATTATATTTCATACAAAAAATAATCACAAACGTCATACATTTTACATTATACTATGGAATTTGTGGAAAATCAAGAAAAAAGGTTGATAATATAAATTTTTGGTGATATAATTAATCGGAATAATTTCGATTTTAAGAAATCAGGTGTTAATAATGTTTAAAATAGTTTCTAAAGAATCATTGAATCCCACCGTTTCGAAGATGGTGATTTCAGCACCCGCTATCGCAAAAAAAGCAGAACCGGGTCAGTTTATTATCCTTCGTGTCGATGAAGACGGCGAAAGAATCCCTCTTACCATTGCCGATTTTGACCGCGAAAACGGAACCGTTACCATTATCTATCAAATCGTCGGCGGTACCACCAAGGCGCTTGACGCTAAAAAAGAGGGCGAATATATCTGCGATTTCGTCGGACCTCTCGGCAAAGCGACCGAAACCGACGGTATTAAAAAGGTTGCCGTTATCGGCGGCGGCGTTGGCTGTGCGATCGCGCTTCCCGTTGCAAAGAAGCTTCACGAGCTCGGCGCAGAGGTTCATTCGGTTGTCGGCTTCCGTAACAAGGATCTCGTTATTCTTCAGGACGAATTTACCGAATACAGCGATAAATATATCATCATGACCGATGACGGCTCTATCGGCGAAAAGGGACTTGTTACCGACGCGCTTAAGAAGCTCATCGAAAGCGGCGAAAAATATGACGAGGTCATCGCAATCGGTCCGCTTATTATGATGAAGTTCGTTTGCAAGCTCACCAAGGAATACGGCATCAAAACCACCGTCAGCATGAACCCCATTATGATCGACGGCACGGGTATGTGCGGCGGCTGCCGTCTTACCGTTGGCGGCAAGGTGAAGTTTGCCTGCGTTGACGGTCCCGATTTCGACGGACACGAGGTCGATTTCGACGAGGCAATGGATCGCGGCACGATGTACCGCGAATTCGAGCGTCACAGCTATGAAGAAACCTGTAATCTTTTGAATAAATCGGTTGAAGCCTAAGGAAGGGGGAAAAGAAAAATGCCTAATATGTCATTGAAAAAGAACGAAATGCCCCATCAGGCACCCGAGGTTCGCGCGCGCAATTTCAAAGAGGTTGCGCTCGGCTATACCGCAGAGCAGGCAATCGACGAAGCAAAGCGTTGCCTTAACTGCAAAAACCGTCCCTGCGTTTCGGGCTGTCCCGTAAATATCGCAATTCCCGAATTTATCGCGCTCGTTGCCGAGGGCGATTTCGAGGGCGCATATAACGTAATCACCCGTCAAAGCTCGCTTCCTGCAGTTTGCGGCCGCGTTTGTCCCCAAGAAACTCAGTGCGAAAGCAAATGTGTTCGCGGTATCAAGGGCGAACCCGTTGCTATCGGTAGATTGGAACGCTTTGTTGCCGATTGGCACAACGCAAATTGCAACACCCTCCCCGTTGCTCCCGAAAAGAACGGCCACAAGGTTGCCGTTATCGGCTCGGGCCCCTCGGGCTTGGCTTGTGCAGGCGATTTGGCGAAAAAGGGTTATTCGGTAACCGTTTTCGAGGCGCTTCACGTTGCAGGCGGCGTTCTTGTTTACGGTATTCCCGAATTCCGTCTTCCCAAGGCAATCGTTGCAAAGGAAATCGAAACGCTTAAAGCATTGGGCGTTGAAATAAAAACCAACTACGTCGTAGGAAAAACCGTTTCTATCGACGAGCTTATGCAAGAGGAGGGCTTCGAGGCGGTATTTATCGGCTCGGGCGCAGGTCTTCCCAGATTTATGGGTATCGAGGGCGAAAACCTCAAGGGCGTTTATTCTGCAAACGAATTTTTGACCCGTATCAACCTTATGAAGGCTTATAAGGAAGACAGCAAAACCCCCATCTTCCGCGCAAAGCGTGTTGCGGTCTGCGGCGGCGGTAACGTTGCAATGGACGCGGCAAGAAGCGCACTCCGTTTGGGCGCAGACGAGGTTTATATCGTCTACCGCCGTGGTGAAAGCGAGCTTCCCGCGCGTGCAGAGGAAGTCGAACACGCAAAGGAAGAAGGCGTAATATTCAAGCTTTTGACCAACCCGACCAAGATCATCAAGGGCGAAAACGGAATGGTCGGCGGTATGGAATGTGTCGAAATGACTCTCGGCGAGCCCGATGCATCGGGCAGAAGGAGACCCGTTGTCAAAGAGGGAAGCGAATTTGTGCTTGACGTTGATTGCGTAATTATGGCAATCGGCACCTCGCCCAATCCGCTTATCAAATCGACGACCGACGGTCTTGATACCGAAAAATGGGGCGGCATTATTGCCGACGAAAACGGTCTTACCTCGCGCGCAAACGTTTATGCAGGCGGCGATGCCGTCACGGGCGCGGCAACCGTTATTCTCGCAATGGGCGCAGGCAAAACCGCCGCAAGCGCAATTGACGAGCAACTAAAGAACAAATAACGTAAAAAACAAAAAGAAACCACCCGAAAAAGAGTTTTACATTCTTCTTCGGGTGGTTTTGTTGTTACTTTAATCAAGCGCGGAAACGATGTCGATCACGGCATATTCCGCTTTTGCTTCGGTTTTTACGGGGTATTTCCAGCCTGCAAAGCCCGCGGTTACGATAAATTGAGTATCGTCATCGATAAATCCGTGTCCGTAGACCTCGTCGTTCATATTGAATATCTCCTGAATAAAGCCCACGGGCCAGATCTGTCCTGCGTGGGTGTGACCCGAAAGAACAAGATCGGTTTTCGATTTTCCGATGCTTTCGTAATCGCGCGGCTGGTGGTCAAGCGTGAGAATGAACTTATCGGCATCCGCGTTCTTCAAAAGCTCGTTTATATCCGTTCTTCTGCGTTCGCTTGCATCGTTCCGTCCGACAAGCAGAAGCTCGTCGCCAAGCTCGACTGTATCGTCGGTGAGAATGCGAACGTTGCTGTTCTTGATGGTCTGAGTAAGCAGGTCCTCCGAAAATTCGCTTTCAAAGCCTGCAAAGCCGAACGGCTTATCGTGGTTGCCGTGTACGTAAAAGGTGCCGAATTCGCTTTTGATCGCACCGAATTGCGAGAATGCGAATTGCATTTGCTCGGTCGTCGTGTTGTTATCCACAATGTCGCCGCAAAGCACGACCATATCGGGCGATAACGCTTCGATCTCCTTGCAAATACGGGCGAATTCCTCATCGTCTACCGAAACGCCGTAGTGCACGTCGGCAATAAGGACGACGCGGTAACCCCCGTCGCGGAGCGCCTTGCTTGTTGTAACCGTATATTCGGTGGCGCGGACGTTATGAAGGTTGATATATCCGTAAAGAGAAAATACGGCGGTAAAAGCAAGTGCCAACGCACCGCTTTTGTAAAGAAGCTGCCATACCCTTGCTTTTTCGATCTTGCCGTTATTGATCTTTTTAAAAAGAAGGTTAAGAAGCCTCGCGATAAGCGAAAAGAACATAACGTGAAGCACGAAAACGGCGGGAAAACCGAAAATGTCGGTCGAGGTCAAGCCGATGCAGGCTCCCAAAACGGCAGAGACTGTGTAAAGCCAACGCTTGTTAAGAGCAGGAAAAAAGAAGCCGATCGCCCGCTTGATGAAAAAGAAAAAATAGACCGCGATAGGAACCGACACGAAAACACCGATCGTGCGAAGCGTTCCCCACATAGGAAAGCACCTCCGATAATTTAAGTTACGGCAAAAATTATATACGAAAAAGCGCGCCGACGCAACAAAAACGGCAAAAAATTACGATTAAATTTACACATTGTTTATAATTTTTTGGAAATAACTATTTACTTTAGTAAATAAAATATGTATAATTATCGTGAATACCGATGCCAAGGCGTCTGCCGCGGCGAAATAACTATATATTTTGTTGAAAATCAGAGTATAGAACTTATCAGCCTACCCGGAATTGCCGTGCCTCGGGATAAAATATATTTTAGGAGGCAAATATGAACCTGTTTTTAGCTATTGGTTTAATAGCCGGTGCTGCCGTCCTGTTCTTTATCGTAGGGTTTATGGTTCGCAAAACGATCGCCGAAAAGAAGATCGGAAGTGCGGAAGCAGAATCCAAGCGTATAATTGAGGATGCAAAAAAAGCTGCTGAAACAGCAAAGAAGGAAAAGCTTGTAGAAGCTAAGGAAGAAGCGCTCAAGATCAAGAATGAAGCTGAGCGCGAATTGAAGGAGAGAAGAAACGACCTTCAGCGCATGGAAAGACGTGCGATGCAGAAGGAAGAAAATCTCGACAAAAAGTATGAAAACCTCGAAAAGAAGGAAGAGGTTTTGAACTCCAAGATCCGTGAAAACGAAGCGCTTACCGCAAAGGCGGAGGCGATCGTTGCCGAGCAGGAGGAAATGCTTCAAAAGATTTCGGGTATGACATCCGAAGAAGCGCGCGCCGTTCTTATGGAGCGTGTTGAAAGCGAAGCAAGACACGAAATGGCTGTTAAGCTTCTCGCCGTCGAGCAGGAATGCAAAGACAAGGCAGAGGAAGAAGCCAAGAACATTATCGCACTCGCAATTCAGCGTTGTGCCGCCGACAGCGTTGCCGAAGCTACCGTTTCGGTAGTTGACCTTCCCAACGATGAAATGAAGGGCAGCATTATCGGCCGTGAGGGTAGAAATATCCGCGCGAGCGAAACGCTCACCGGTGTTGACCTTATTATCGACGATACTCCCGAGGCGATCACGATCTCCACGTTTGATCCCGTTCGCCGCGAGGTTGCAAGAATGACTCTTGAAAAGCTCATCTCCGACGGCAGAATCCATCCCTCGCGCATTGAGGAAACCGTTGAAAAGAGCCGTAAAGAGGTTGAAGCCGTTATTAAGAAGGAGGGCGAACAGGCCACCTACGAAACCGGCGTTCACAGCATCAATCCCGAGCTTATCAAGCTGCTCGGCAGACTTAAATACCGTACAAGCTACGGTCAAAACGTGCTTAAGCACTCTATCGAGGTTGCTCATATCGCAGGTATGATCGCATCCGAGCTCGGCGTTGACGTTGCTCAGGCGAAGCGCGCAGGTTTGCTTCACGACATCGGTAAGGCGATGACCCACGAAATCGACGGCTCGCACGTTCAGACCGGCGTTGACCTTGCGCGTAAGTACAAGGAAAGCCGCGAAATCGTTCACGCTATCGAAGCTCACCACGGCGACGTTGAACCCAACACCTTGGTTGCAATGATCGTTCAGGCGGCGGATGCCGTTTCGGCTGCCCGTCCCGGCGCAAGACGTGAAAACCTTGAAACCTACATCAAGCGTCTTCAGAAGCTTGAAGAAATCGCAACCTCCTTTACGGGCGTTGAAAAATCCTTTGCTATTCAAGCGGGCAGAGAAGTGCGCATAATGGTCAAGCCCGACGAGGTAAACGACGACGAAATGGTGTTTATCGCAAGGGATATTGCTCGCAAGATCGAAGAAGAGCTTGAATATCCCGGACAGATTAAGATTAACGTTATACGCGAAATGCGTCAGGTGGATTACGCGAAATAGTCAAAACCGTCCATAACGGCGCATACCGCTTACGCTTTGAACAAACAGAACCGCTCGCAGTAGGTCACTACAGCTTCGGGTTCTGTTTGTCCAATCTGCATCCGCTCTGAACGGTTTTAGATAATTGTTTAGGTAATTGTTTAGGCAATTGTTTAGGTGATTGTTTAGGATTTGTTTTAGACAATTAATTAATGCAGTTAAATCCATAACGCCGTAGGGGCGATTCACGAATCGCCCGCTACGCAGCGTTTGTAACAAACGTAACCTCAAATTAGAAAAAGGTGCAAAATATGCTCAGAATCCTTGCCGTTGGCGACGTATTCGGAACGCCGGGGCTGAATTTTGTGAGAAAGAATCTTCGCAGGATCAAAAATATCGAACAAGCCGATCTTGTTATCGTCAATGCCGAAAACGTGCATGACGGCAGCGGTCTTGACCGAAACGATGCGAACGACCTTTTCAACAGCGGTGCCGACGTGCTTACGGGCGGCAACCATTCATTCCGCAGATATGCGGCGTTCGAGCTTTACGAGGACGAGGAAACGGTGCTCAGGCCGCTTAATTTCCCGCCCGATTCACCGGGAAACGGCTATTGCATCGTACCGATCAAGAACGGACTTCGGGCTTTGATAATTTCGGTCTGCGGACAGGTCTTTATGGACCCCGTCGATTCACCCTTTTATGCCGTTGAGCGTCTGCTCGATTCGCAAAAGGGTAAATACGATATCGCGATATGCGATTTTCACGGCGAAGCGACAAGCGAAAAGCAGGCGTTTATGCATCATTTCGACGGAAGACTTCAGGTCGTTTTCGGAACGCATACCCACGTCCAAACCGCCGACGAGCGTCTGACCACTCGCGGCAGCGGATATATAAGCGATATCGGTATGTGCGGAAGCGAGGACTCGGTCATCGGTGTTACCTATGAAACCGCAATGTCGCGATTTACGAGCAACATCCGTATGAAGGGCATTCCCGCTGCGGGAAGCATAAATCTTTGCGGCGCACTTTTCGAAATCGACGAAAAAACGCTTTATTGCACAAGCGTAAAGAGAATAAAATACAACGAAGGTAACTTAAAATGAATCTTACAGCATTCTTTGCCGGCGAAACTACGGCACAAAACACTCAACCGGGCAGCGGCTCGATGCTCACAATGCTTCTCCCCCTTGCATTGCTTGCGCTTGTTTTCTATTTCTTCATCTACCGTCCCCAAAAGAAGCAGGAAAAGGAAACTGCCGATATGCGCTCCTCTATCGAGCTTGGCGACGTTATCGTTACCACCGGCGGTATTGTCGGTATGGTCGTTAAGGTCAAGAACGATATGATCCTTATCGAAACCAGCGGCGACAGAACCAAGATCCAAATTCAAAAATGGGCGGTTCACTCGGTAGTTGAAAAGGCAAACGAGCCTGAAGCTAAGGAAGTTAAAGCGGTTAAGTCCGACAGCGGCATTAAAATGAAGTCGAAGGAAGACAAATCCGAAAAGAAGGAAAAGAAATCGCTTTTCGGCAAGAAAAAGGACGAAGAAGATAAATAACACATAATAAAGGGGCTGATTTTCAGCCCTTTGTGTATTTCAAAAATAAAACGAAGGAACGCGACCGATACAACGCTTCTTATCGCAATAGGTATCGCGAGGAGAAGCAAACAGGTTCGTTGTATCGCGCATCGCGGAAATAAAGAAATGAAGAAGAGCTTAAAAAGAAAATATGCCAAGCTTTTGGTTAAGCAGGGCGTTAATATCCAAAAGGGTCAGCAGCTTAATATCAGCGCCGACGTTGAAGCGGCTGAATTTGTGGCTATCCTCGTCGAGGAGGCATACCGCGCAGGCGCAGGCTACGTTAGAGTTGATTGGTCGATGACCGAGCTTGCAAAGCTCGCTTACCGTCACTGCTCGATGAAAACTCTTTGCGACGTGCCCGATTGGCAGGTCGAAAGAGCAAAGCACGATTCCGAAATTCTCCCTGCAAGAATCGCGCTTTTGTGTCAGGACCCCGATGCGCTTGCATCGTCCAACCCCGAAAAGATAGCACGCGCAAGCATTGCGGCATCGAAAAAGCTCAAGCCCTACCGCGAGGCGATGGAAAACAAGCATCAATGGCTCGTTTGCGCGATTCCCGGCAAGGCGTGGGCGAAAAAAATGTTCCCCAACGACCGCATATCGGTCGCTGTCGAAAAGCTTTGGGATGCAATCCTTTCTACAGTTAATTGCACCGAGGATAACGATTGCATTGCCGAATGGGACAAGAAAAACAACGATTTCAAGGCAAAGAGCGAATGGTTGACCGAAAAGAACTTCGATTATTTGCATTATAAATCCTCCAACGGCACCGATTTTACCTGCGAGCTTATGAAGGAAAGCGTTTGGTGCGGCGGCGGAGAGGAAACGCTCGGCGGAATCTTCTTCAACCCGAATATGCCCACCGAGGAAATATTCACCACTCCCAAAAAGGGTAAGTGCAGCGGCAGATTGGTATCTACCATGCCCCTTTCGGTAAGAGGCGCCTTGATCGATAAGTTTTATATCGATTTTGAAGACGGCAGAGCAGTTAATTGGTACGCCGAAAAGGGCAACGAAGCACTCGGCAAGCTTATCACCACCGACGAAGGAAGCGCGATGCTCGGCGAATTGGCGCTCGTTCCCAAGGATTCGGCGATCGCCGAAAGCGGTTTGCTTTATTACAACACGCTTTTCGATGAAAACGCTTCCTGCCACGTTGCTATCGGTATGGGCTACAGCAATTGCGTTAAGGGTTTTGAAAATATGACGCTTGACGAACTGCGTGAGCTCGGCGTGAACGATTCGATGATACACGTCGATTTTATGATCGGCTCCGACGATATGTGCATCACCGGCTATAAGGACGGGGTTGCAACGCCTATTTTCGTAAACGGCAAATGGGCAGAATAAAAATATAAAAGGAGATTCCCGAAATGAAACCTATTGCAATACAGCTTTATTCGCTTCGCGATGAAATGCAAAACGACGTAACCGCAACGCTTAAAAAGGTAAAAGCGCTTGGCTATGACGGAGTTGAATTTGCAGGACTTTGGGGATTTACCCCCGAAGAAATGAAGAATTTGCTTGACGAAATCGGGCTTGTTCCCGTTTCGGCGCACATTTCGTTTTACGATCTCCGCGCGGATGCAAATAAGGTTATCGACGAATATAAAAGAGCAGGCTGTGCCCACCTTGTTGTGCCCGGACTTGCACCCGAGGACCGCCCCGGCACCGAAAATTGGGAAAACACCAAGGCAGAGCTTAATAAATACGGCGAAATGGTCAGAAATGCAGGTATGACCTTCAGCTATCACAACCACGATACCGAATTTGTCCGTTTGGAAAACGGAAGCTATGGCTTTGACGACCTTTACGACAGCGTAAGCGCAGAAAATTTGAAGATGCAAATGGACTGCTGTTGGGTTTCTGTCGCAGGCGAAGACCCCAATAAGTACCTTAAAAAGTATGCAAACCGCTGTCCCTTGCTTCATTTAAAGGACTACGTCGGCAGAAAGAGCGACAATATGTATGCGCTTATCGGCATCGACGAAAGCGAAAAGGAGCGAAGCGAGGAATTTGGTTTCCGCTCGGTCGGTGACGGCGTTGTAAAATTTGCCGAAATCATCGAAAATGCCGAAAAATGCGGTGTTGAATGGTACATTGTCGAGCAGGATCAGCCGACAATCGGAAAAACTCCGTTTGAATGTGCCGAAATGAGCATAAAATATCTTAAAGCATTGAATAAATAAAAAGAGGAATTTAAAATGAGTGAATGTACGCACGATTGCTCGACCTGCAGTGCAAACTGCTCGAGCAGAGATAAGGGATCAGCTCCCGAAAGTATGATTGAAAAGCTTCGCGAGGGAAGCAAGATAGGCAAGGTTATCGCTGTTGTAAGCGGTAAGGGCGGTGTCGGTAAATCGCTCGTTACCTCGCTTCTTGCGATAAACGCGCAAAGAGCAGGCAAAAAGGTTTGTATCCTCGATGCCGATATCACAGGCCCGTCGATCCCCAAAATTTTCGGTGTCGGAAGCGGTGTTATGAGCGACGGCGAATCGATGATTCCCCCCGAAAGCAAGACGGGCATCAAAATTATGTCGCTTAACCTCCTTCTCCCCAACGAAACCGACCCCGTCGCTTGGCGCGGTCCCGTTATCGCAGGCTGTGTAAAGCAGTTCTGGACCGACGTTAATTGGGGCGAAAACGACGTTATGTTTATCGATATGCCTCCCGGAACCGGTGACGTTCCGCTTACCGTATTCCAATCGCTCCCCGTTGACGGTATGATTATCGTAACAAGCCCCCAAGACCTCGTTTCGATGATCGTCGGCAAGGCTGTAAGATTGGCAGAGCTTATGAACAAGCCGATTTTGGGTCTTGTTGAAAACTACTCCTATTTTGAGTGCTCCGATTGCGGCAAAAAGCATTATATCTACGGCGAAAGCAAGGTTGACGAGGTTGCAAAGGCTCACGGAATCGAACGCATTTCCAAGCTCCCCATCGACCCCAAGCTCGCTGCTCTTTGCGATTCAGGCGATTTGGAAAGCTACGAAGGCAGTCTTTTGGAAGAGGTCAATCAGTAATAAGGCTTTTCGTAAGTTAAGAGTTAATACAAAAAACCGATTTGAGAGGGAAATTACCCAATCAAATCGGTTTTACTTGTTTGTTTCCTTTTTATCCGTGCGGTTAAGAAGATAATCTACCGATACGTTGTGGAAATCGGCAAGCTTAATAAGAATTTCGGTGGGGATGTCAAGCTCTCCTCGTTCATAGTTGCTGTAAACGCGCTGACTGCAGGACAAAATTTCGCCCATTTGCTTCTGAGTAAGGTCGCCGTCCTCTCGCAGGTCGCGAATTCTTTTGTAATGCATCGTCATCACCCCAATAACAGTATACCTTATTATAGTTTAGCGGAAAATACACTATTGACATTTAGCGGAAAATCCGCTACAATGGCAAAAGACGATTCTTTAAAGCAGAGCATAGGGAAGGAAATTTTTAAAATTTCCCAAAAATATGTGACAAAACTGCAAAACGTTCGTCTATAGATTTGTAAACTTCGTACTTGGAGGAAAAAACAATGAAAAAAATTATCGCCGCGTTTATTATCACCGCGCTTTTGGCTTGCGCGCTCGTTTCGTGTGCCGACGAAAACACCGAAAGCTCGGTAGCCGAAAGCAGCACCGCGCAAGAGGTTGAATCCTCTGCCGCAGACACCGAAAGCTCGATTGCCGATGAATCGAGCGAAATCGTTGACGAAAGCGAAACGGTAAGCGAAACCGTTGACGAAAGCGAGGAGTCGAAAGAGGGCGAAAAGGAAGAGGTCAAGGTTAAAATAAGCACGGAATATCCGACCGACGAGCTTCTTGCGGATAAGGATGCATATATATTGTATGACGATCCCAACACCGATTACAGTCTTGCCGCGTTTACTACCGACACAAAGGTAACGAATTTCAGATATTTCAGCGTTGTTGCCACCGATACTTGGTCGGACGACGGCGGTCTTAAGATAGACGAAATTCTTTATACTCTCGATGAATTCACCCCCGAAATGATTTTCGTTGCGGAAGTGGTGTTCACCGACGTTTACACATGCAGAGGAATCTCCTTCGTGGACGCAAACGGAAATACGCAGTATTACGGTTTGTATGACAGCGCAGTTGACGACAGCATCGGCGTGAGCAGAAAAGATATCGCCGAAAAGGAATAAGATAACAAAAACCGATTTGATTGGATCGACCCTTTCAAATCGGTTTTGTTTTTTATCGGTGCGAACGCAAGAAGGCATCAACGCGCTGTTGAACAACCGTTAGTTGATATTTTTATCGATGACAAGCACATATTTGCACTTTCCCGAACCGAAAAGTAAACAGAGCGGTTATTGTCAAAGCGAGCGCTGTGTGTTATACTTGACTTAAAGACAGATAATTTTGTAAGGATAGGTTTAACACGAATGAGCAATTACCAAACAGAAAATATCGGCAAGATCATAGCGAAAAAGCGCAGAGAATCGGGGATGACCCAAGAAACGCTCGCTTCGCTTTTACAAATCACACCGCAAGCGATATCAAAATGGGAAAACGGCATTGGTTTTCCGGACTTGATGCTTGTCCCTCAGATCGCGTCTGCTTTGGGAATCTCATTGGCAGAGCTGTTCGGAGAGGCCGAGCCTCAAAAAATAACCGTTCCGCAAACGTATATGAATATGAATTTGGTTTGCAACGATCAAAAAAACGCGGTTTATTCTAACAAAGAAATTGCAAGCATAAACGACCGCGCGGTATATTTTTCTGACGGAAGCAGCGCAGATATGGCTTCCAACACGGTAATTAACTGCGGATCGGGAGAAATTCGTATTATAGACCTACAGGACATTATTCCGCTTGCGTTTTCCGACGATTTCGAGCACAAACAGCTTATAAAAAGCTTTAACGAAACCCATTCGCTCGAAATAATCAATTCTGCGGCATGTGCGATAGAGATAATCCGCGGAATCGACAACGAAACCGTAATACGTGCTGAAGGAAGCAAGCGCTTTTTGGATCGATTAGAGCTTACCGAGGCTAACGGCAGACTTAAGGTACACGCACAGCAAAGCACTAACCACGGTACCGAGATCGGAAATTGCATAACAATTGCCGTTGGCTTTGACACCGGGGAAGCCTTGGACGTCATTATTAACGGTTGCGGCGGGTTAACCACACCGCTTTCGTTTGATTCGGCAAAACTGACAATAAGCGGCTCGGGAAGCATTAAGGTCAAGGATCTTAATCGGTGCGAAATAATTATTTCGGGAAGCGGCGATATTGCAACAGACGACATAAGGCAATCGCTATCGGTCAAGATAAGCGGTTCGGGATCTGTAGCCAGCGCGAATACAAAAAATGCAACTGTACGCATCGCAGGCTCCGGTGATCTTTCCACAATGCAGCTTTACGGAAATTTAGACATATCGGTTTCGGGAAGCGGCAGCGTTTCGTGCAGCGGAGGCGAAATAGACGCGCTTAACGTCAGCATCAAAGGAAGCGGCGACCTTGCGGGCGAATGGTTGACCGTTAATAATGCTGACATATCTATTCACGGGAGCGGCACAATATCAATAGGCAGGATAAAGGGCAGGTCTGTCGAGCATTTGTCCAAGGATTGCACGCTGAACGTAAGCAAACGCGGCTGACAAAAACTTTTAACCGTTCGTGAGGTTCTCACGGGCGGTTTTATTTATTCTGAGGGGATCAAAGTCTTGAAAATCTAAAACCGATATGCTATAATAAATAAATAACACCTATTAAAGGGGCGAAGGATATGCGAACACTTGTTATTTTGGCGGACGGTATGAGACCGGATGCATTGGATAACGTAGCTAAGGCAAAGGATTATATGGGCAAATGCCGTTATACGCTTGATGGGGTCACGGTTATGCCGTCGGTAACGCTACCTTGCCACATGTCGCTGTTTCACAGCGTTGATCCTCTTCGTCACGGCACGACGACCAATATCTATGCTCCGCAGGTCAGACCGATCAAAGGGCTTTGCGAGGTGCTTTTGGCGAACGGAAAGAAAAACGCATTCTTCTATAATTGGGAGGAGCTTCGCGACCTGACAAGGCCCAATTCCTTAACCTATTCCTATTTCGTTAAGGGCAGAGATATCGGCTATGAGGCCGCAGGCAATATGCTCACCGACGAGGCGATCAAATACCTTGGCGAAAATTATATCGACTTCACGTTTTTGTATTTCGGATTCCCCGATGCGGCAGGTCATAACCACGGCTGGATGGGCGAGGAATATATCTATGCGCTCAAGAGCTGCTTTGACAATATCGACCGACTCGTTTCGTCGCTTCCCGACGATTACGTTGTTATAATCACCGCAGACCACGGCGGTCACGGCCGCACTCACGGCACCGATATGGCTGAGGATATGACGATTCCTATGTTCGTTTACGGAAAAGGTATCGAAGCCGGAGACGGTTTAGGCAAAGTGAGCATCAAGGATATCGCACCGACGGTCGTGAAGCTGCTCGGAGTAGAGCCCGACCCCGATTGGGAAGGAAAGAGCTTTCTTTAAATAAAGAATCAAAAATGAAATAACGATAACGCAAGGAGTTAAAAAATGAAAAGAATCATCGCATTTTCCCTTACACTTTTACTTGTTTTTGCGCTTGTTGCTTGCGGCGGAAGCGAAACCGAGCAAAACGAATCCTTTGCTGTTTCGGACTCCTCCAAGCAGGAAGAATCCAAGACCGAATCGTCCGTAGCCGACGATGAATCCTCGGCTGTCGTTGAAGATTCCTCGGTTGCAGGCACCGAATCGTCCGAATCCGTTAACGAATCCTCCGATGCATCCAATGAAAGCAGCGACGCGTCGAACGACGGCGAAGAAAGCACACCCGAAAACGAAACTGCGCCCGAATTTATCGCAAGCTTCGTTTCCTTCGGCGTTGTTGACACTAAGGTCAACGTCAATTCTCAAAACGCGCTTCGTCTTACCGGTATCGACGTTGAACCGACCTTCGGCTCTATCGTGCTTTATACCGACGATTACGGCAGTGTTGACGCAGAAGCTGTTACCGATTTTGCGGTTGCTGTCTTCACTTACAGCCACGAAGTTTTTGAATACCTTTTGACCGATTTCTTTGACGTCGGCAAAGCGGGCGATTTTGAAGCTCCCGACGACGGATTTGCGGTTGCGATCCATAAATCCCAAACAGACTACGTTAACCGTGTAAAGGCGCTTGATAACAAGACACCCATCTTCCCCCATGGCATCCACCTTTACGATGGCGCCGATTATGATATCGACAAGGTAAAAACCGCGCCCACTATCGACGGTGTGTTCAATAAATCCGAATGGAAGGATTACCACATCGAAGACATTAATGCCGAAAATCCCAACTGGTCCTATGCACAGTTTGAAACCAACAACTACTATGCGACCGCTTCCTATTACGTTACCTACGATGACACATATCTCTATCTCTGTGTCGTTGTAGACTCGCCTTATCATTATTGCCCCATTACTCAGGCAACCGCAAAGGATATGTGGCAGTACGAATGTATTCAGGCGAAGATCAGCTCGGAAAGCCCCGCAGGTGAATATATCTTTAAGAACTTCGACCGCGCAACCAACAAGACCGCTGAACAGGACGGTGTTATCCGTAACTTCGGCTTTGCGGCTACCGACGGCGGCGAAACCGCATATTATCAGAGCGGCACCGATTACGAAACCTTCGAGGGTCAGGTTGCTTGCTCGCGCGACGATGCAAATGCGGTAACCGTTTACGAGGTCGCGATCCCCTTCGCGTCCATCGGCGTTACCCCCGAAAAGGGCGTAGAGATCGGCTTCACCTTCTCGATCAACTCCACCAATGACGTTGATAACGTCTGGAAGAATATCACCTACCGCAACGGCGGCGGTATCATCGGCAGAAACGACTGGACCAAGATCCCCGTTGTCACGCTTGATTAATTAAATAATACGAGCAGGGTAAAACGCCCTGCTCGATTTTTTATAGGCATACGCGACTTTAGCCTGATGCTTTTATTTCTTGACAAGTCGCGGCAGAAGAGTTATAATTGTTCTATATTGAACAAAAGGAGATAATTAAAAATGAAAAAACTTTTCGCATTACTTATTTCTGCTTTTCTTTTAGTTTCCGTTTTTGCAATTACCGTTTCCGCTGAAGAAGCGTCTACTTTTTGGGTAACCCACTTTAACGACGGCTCTGCTGAAGGTGCAGGTGCGATCTTCACCGAAACCGACATGGCGGGCACTTGGTGGCACCACGTTGCATTTGCTCCCGTTGAAGGCGAGGAAGACGTTTATGAAATCGTTGAATTCTGTATCGGCGACGGCAACGCTTATGCGCTTGCTATTCCCGAAGGCGGCTTTGTTTACGGCATCAACACCGGCAACGACTGGCCTGCTCTTTTTGAACAGAACGGCGCTACCGGCGACGGCGCTACAGGATTGTGGTTTGACGATGCCGATCACGCGGCAATGCCCGACTACACAAGCGAAAACTGCTCTGCAGCCTTTACCAGAGCCAACGACTGGTGCGTAGGCTTGACGTTCAAGATCACCGGCCTCGACCTTGAAGGCAAAACTATTCCCACCTCTACCACCGACAAGCAGTGGTATGAGGACGGTTACGTTTGCACCGCTACCATCACTCCTTATACCGGCGAAACCGATACCGAAGACCCCGCTGACTCCGAAGCTCCCACTACCTCCGAAGACACCGCAACCTCCGAAGATACCGCAACCTCCGAAGACACTGCAACCTCTGAAGGCACTGCAATCTCCGAAGATACTGCAACCTCCGAAGATACTGCTGCTTCCGAAGACACTGCTGCTTCCGAAGATGCAAGTGAGGCTGTTGATGAAGAAGGCGGCCTTTCGACCGGTGCGCTCATTGCTATCATCGCAGCAGGCGTTGTGGTTATAGGTGCAGTTATCGCTGTAATCGTATCTAAGAAAAAATAATTCGGGTAAAACCGTTAGGAGAACAAAATGAAATCGATTAAAAAGCTTTTCATCGCATTTCTCTGCCTTGCAATGCTTTTGACGAGTCTGCCGTTTTCTGCAGTGGCGGCAGAAAAAAAGGTAACTTACGTCAAGGGCTCGAACGATGTATCTGACTCCTATAAAAATTCTGTTTATTACGAAAAATTAATGAACGTGACCCTTACGGGCGACGGACGTCAGGATCTGCTTGCGGTTGCACTTTCCCAGCTCGGCTATCAGGAAAGCGGCACCGAAAACGATTTTGACGGTAAGCCGAGCGGTTCAAGCAGCAATTTCACCGAATATAACTACAATATGGGCGACTGGGGCGTCGGTTACGGAAGCGGAGATTATGCTTGGTGCGCTTCTTTCGTGGCTTGGTGTCTTCTTCAATCGGGCTGTACCACACAAAACAAGATTTCGGATTGGTGCCGTAAGCACAAGGACGATAAAAATTACATCTGGCGTGAGGTTGGCTGTCCTGCTTGGGCAAGCTCGCTTAGAACTCACGGCTATTGGCAATATTCCAAGTATAACGGCAACGATTACGTTCCCCAAAGCGGCGACCTTATCTTCTTCTCGTGGGACGGCGCAAAGTATTCCGAGGACCATATCGGTATAGTTGTTTACAGTGACGGCGCGACCGTTTATACTGTCGAGGGCAACACAGCGGATGCGGCAGGCTTGCAAACCGACGGCGGCGGTGTTTACTTTAAAAATTATCCGATAAGCAGCACGTATATTTGCGGCTACGGCGTTATGCCTTATAAGACCGCAAGCGGCAACAAGGTCGACTACAGCGGAAAAACGGTTACGGGCGGCACTTATATCACCGACCGTGCAACCCCTGTTTTCTCCGACACTAATTACAAATCGGCGCGTACGACAATGCCCCGTTACACGACCTTTGAAATTGTCCGTAAGGTCGAAGGCGGTTACCGAATTTCCTATAAGACGGCAAAGGGCAGCACCGTAAACGGATTTATCAAAAAGGTCGACAACGCTTACCTTCCCATCAACTACGGTGAGCTTTTGCAACGCGGCGACCTCGACGGTAACGACGAGATAAATGCCTACGATTATATTCACGTAAAGCGCTCGATACTTCAAACCCTTACCCTTGATGAAAAGGAAAACGTCATTGCCGACGTTAACGACGATACAGTCGTTAATCAGTTTGACTATATCCTTATCAAGCGTCACGTAATGAAGACCTACACAATTAAAAACTGACGAACAAAGGACCGATATGCTATATCGGTCCTTTTAGACCGAAGACAAATAGTCTGTTTACACCCTTGAAAGATAAAACAACAAAAAAGAGTTCTTTCGTTTACATCGGAAGAACTCTTGATTTTTATAAGGAATTAAAAATTTTTATTGTATTTTCAAGGGTTTTAACGAAAAGCTCGACTACCTTACCCTTGTAAGCCTACGCTCGCCTTTCATTAAAAACAGCCTCATTTCTCTCAGTCTGCTTCAGCTTGCAGACAAAGTCTGCAAGCTGAAAGGACCGATATGCTATATCGGTCCTTTCCTATTGACTTATTGCCGATTTGCGTTTATAATTACGGTGTATAACGATGGAGAAAATAAGTAATGAAACAATTATATTTTGACCATGCCGCAACGACCGTTGTGCTCGATAGCGCAAGAAAAGCGGCGATCGATGCCTTCGATGCTTACGGGAACCCCTCGTCGGTGCATTCGATGGGCATTGCGGCAAAAAAAATAATAGATAACGCGCGGAAAACGGTTGCGGCATCGCTTTTCTGCAAGCCCGAGGAAATTATTTTCACCGGTTGCGGAAGCGAAAGCAACAACCAAGCGATTTTCGGCTTGGCAAAGCTTCGCGCAAGACGGTCGAAGCGCGTAATAACTACCGACAGCGAGCATCCGTCGGTCGGTAACCCCATTAATTCCCTTGAGGAATCGGGGTTTGAAATCGTGCGTATTTCCACAAGGAACGGCAGGCTCGATATTTCCGAGCTTGAAAACGAATTGTCAAAGGGCGCGGCGTTTGTCAGCGTTATGCTCGTCAATAACGAAACGGGTGCGATTTACGATATCGAAGCGGTAAAACGCGCAATCGATAAAAGCGGATGCGGCGCATTGCTTCATTGCGATGCTGTGCAGGGCTTTTTAAAGACAGATATGCGCGTTATTTCGAAATGCTGTGATGCTGCAAGCGTTTCGGCACATAAGATCGGCGGAATGAAGGGTGTCGGCGCGCTTTACTGTAAGCAAAGCATTATCAAAAACCTTGCCCCCTTTATTCGCGGAGGCGGTCAGGAAAACAACCTGCGCTCGGGCACCGAAAACGTCATAGGCATTGCCGCGTTTGCCGCCGCTTGCGAGGAATTTCCGAAATATAAGGAAGAAATTAAAAAGGTCAGCGACCATACACGCACCCTGCTTGAAAAGAGCGATTGCGATTTCAAGCTGAATCTGCCCGAAAACAAGGTCGATAGCATACTTTCGGTGTCGATTGTCGGCGCAAAGAGCGAGGTAGTGCTGAATCTGCTCAACGGATACGGCGTTTGTATCTCTGCGGGAAGCGCCTGCTCGGCAAGAAAGGGACACAGCGGAACACTTTCGGCATACGGGCTTCAAAAGAATGAAATAGACGGCACCGTCAGAATAAGCTTCGGTGTCGGCAACACTGAAAATGAAGCCGAAATTCTTGTGGAAAAGCTTGAAGAAGCGGCAAAAAGGTTGGTTAAAAGATGAAAGAAGTAATACTTGTTAAATACGGTGAGATAGTTCTTAAGGGACTTAACCGTTCGTTCTTCAATACAAAGCTTGAAAGCCGTGTAAGACGCGCGCTTAAAAGCGTTCAGGGCGAATTTTATTTTGATTATGCACAATCGACGCTTTGTCTTACTCCGTCTGACGATGCCGACGTTGACCTTGCTTACGAAAAGGTAAAAAAGGTTTTCGGTATCGCGAC
>JAZRTE010000048.1:0-21535 GCA_045651785.1 Eubacteriales bacterium
GGGTAAGGTGATAGTATACGATGCAGTCGGCAAGCCCGAATACGGCACTATGACCGTAAAAACGGTTTCGGATAAGCAAAAGTATATTTTATCGCTGTCCGCACCCGAAGAATTTCTTGCCGATTCGACAACCGTTTATCCGGTAACAATCGACCCGAATCTTAAGATTTCGGATAACGAAAGCGGTGACGGCGCTATTGAAGATACGGTTCTTTTCTCGGGCAGACCGTCGAAGAATTACGGCGATTACAAATACCTTTCAATCGGTTATGTTGATTCGACATACGGAGTAGGCAGAGTTGCCGTAAAATTACCGGGATTGTATAACAGTGCAGACTATAATGCGATAACTGCATCGAATATATCGTCCGTTAAGTTTTACTGTTGGGACACTACAGGCAACAGTGCACAGATGGTTAATTTATATGCGATAACAAGTGCAGCTTGGAATGAAAATACGGTAACCTACGGAGATGCGGTAACCTATTCTACCGAAGATAACTGGCACAAGAGTATGCCAAGCGGAGCTTGGACAGACTTTGACATAACAACACTGGTAAAAGGTTGGAAAAATGGTTATTATTCATCCGATAAGGGCTTTATACTTGTCAACTCCAACGAAACCTCAGCATCATACAAAAAAGCTCCGTATTCTTCAGAAGCTACAACCACTACCTACAGACCTTACGTGGTGATGAATTATGCCCCGAGCAATTTATACTATATCTCCGGCGATGATGTAATAATTGAGCTGCAAGAAGGCGAAACCTGTTATTTAACTGCTACAAATAATTATAGTATTCCGTTTACTTGGACGTCATCAAACCCTGCAATCGCAACTGTTTCCAATACAGGTATGCTTATCGCGCATAAAGCAGGAAAAGTTACGATTACAGCAAGCATTTTTCAAAACGGCGCTACGCTTAGCCACAGTTGTACGGTATACGTGTATTTCGATGTTGACGCATTTTATATTAAAAATATTTATTCTGAACTCTATCTGAAAGCTAATAACAGTTCTATTAAAGATTTAACAAAGGTTAATCAATATGCGAAATATGATAGCACTGGCAGTGCAGCGGATGAAAAATATGAGATACATCAGCTTTGGCGCATAAATCATTTGCACAACGGCATATACAGCATTCGACCATTGTATAAGCTTGATATGGCTCTTCATATAACCGGCACGTCCGCGGATGTTTTTACCGTCGGTAATATTGACACTTTGGATCATGTTCCGCTTTCTGCTCAATGGGAAATATCTTGGAACGGAAGTAATTACTTGATAAAGAATGTCAGCACCGGCAAAACGTTGCAGATGGCTAATGGAAACACAACACTGAGCGCAAATGCAACCGTGGGTTCATATACGGGAAGTGCTTGGCAAAAATGGGCGTTGGTTAGAGAGGATAGTGCGCCAGAGGGGGTTGCTGCATATAACGCCACAACCGGTAGCAGTTACTCTAGTAATGGGATACCTTCGAAAGCAATAGTTTTGCACGAAACAAAAACGCTTGATGACTTGAACTTAGTAGTTGTGTCATATCAAACTATTTCTCCGGGAAATCTTGTAAGATGGTCAACGAACAACTCGACAGTAGCTTCGGTTTCCTCCAACGGAACCGTTACCGCAAATTCCTGCGGAACGGCGACAATTAAAGCTTCTTACAACGGCAAAGAGATTTCTTATGAGCTGTATGTAATTCCGTTTGCGGACGGCACGTACTTCTTCAAGAACAAAGACACTGAAAAGTATATGCAGCCGGATGACAACGGTGATTCGCATATTGAGCAATTGGAATTCGAGGGAAGCGATAAACAGAAATGGCGTTTGGAATACAATAGCGAAAACTATTATTTTATAGTTAACGAAGACACAAACAAGTATCTGACTGCACCAAATAGCAATTCAAGCGGCGTAACTATTACAGAAGAAGAGTATAATTTCTCTACTAAAAGCAGACAACTTTGGTCAATATCCAGAATATCCGGCAGAGGAACTTATGAGATACAATCTAAAAACCAAAGCAATAGCAATTTAGTTTTATCAGTAGGATGGGGAGCTAATTGGAACGGTATTAATATTGAACAAAAAGAGTTTGCATTGGATAACAATTATAAAGACGAATGGATTTTGCAACCGCTCAATTGTACATTACCCACCCCGAGTTTAACCCAAAAAACCAGCTCTTGGTGTTGGGTAGCAAGTGCGCAAATGTTAGCAAGAACCAATCATCCAACTGCTGCAAATACCAACGATCAGAATGCTATACTACAAGAGCAAAGAAATGCCGTTTATCACGTGTTTGGAGATAATACAAGTAATGCTACTGTATACGATTGGGGAACTGATCCACAAGGCTTAAATAATAAGACCGGTATTTATACCCATGTTGCAAAAGCAGCGGCATATTTGGTCGGAGAAGCAAATGGAGAGGAAACCTTTTCAGGATACCCCGCACCTTATTCCGAAGAAAAGCTTCTTCAATTTTTGGCAGACGGGCATGCAGTTGCAAGACTTTGGGGTGGAATGACCTATTCTGGTTCATTGCCGACGGCTTTGATTGACATTTATAATTTTATCCAAAATTCGAATCTTGATTTTTCTGGACATGTAACTGTTATAACCGGAGCTATGTGGGATTCTGAAAACCAATGTTATATGTATACTGTTTATGATCCGGGTAGTTCAACGAATCGGGTTACGCAAAAAACATATACACAACTATTACTTGAAACAACTGAGGTAATAGGCGAACGCCAAAGAATAACATGTTGGTTCCCGACGGCGGTAACAAAAACCGAATACAGTGATCAAAACATATTGGAGTCGTTAGGAATCGATTATACTTCATAACAAGGAGGAACAATTATGAAAAACTATATTAAATATGCCACAACAATATTGTTGATTATTTGCTGTATATTTTCGTTGACAACAACCTGCTTTGCGCAAGAGTCGGATAAAGAAGCCGATGAAAAAATCACAGACTTTATTAAACCGATTCCTTCGAAAGTCATCGCTGAACCAAAATTTGACATAGAAGAAGTTATAAAAAACAAGGTTACCGAATCAGCGGTAAATTTCTGTTTCGAAATGTATAACAATGCTCTGAAAACAGAAATCGAATACACCTATGATCCTGCGGTATATATCGTAAAATATGGTGTTTGGCCTGAATTTTGGGATGAAGTTGAGACATTAGATTATAAAGGAATAACCAAGGCGCTTTATACCGAATATCCTACCATATTCATACCATTCTTTGCAGACATTGCAGATGCTGATGGGAACGTAAGCAAACGCCAATGCGGTAATTTAAAGCTACATTACGATTCCTTAACCAAAGAATACACCTTGGGATATTTTGCTTCGAATGTACAAGAGCATGATTTCATAAACAAAAAAATAGTAGGTGATTACGAGGCGATTGCAGAGTATTTAACAAAAAACAGTATTGATGCCAAAAATGTTATTTTAATTCAACATGCCTTTACCGCGACCGGAGAAACCGACGAAAGTATTGTTTTGATAGACGGAAATACCGATAAGATCATCGTTGATATGACAGACACCTTGCATAATCAAAGAGACAAGTATCCGTATTATGAAACACGCGCGTATACAGTAGCAGAATACGCTCCTCTTCGTAAAGAAATCGATAAAGAACCCATTAAAACAGTAGATAGTTGGGAAAAAGTACAATTCGGCGGAAATGCTGCATCCGCAGGAAATGATGCCGAAACAAATTGGACTAATATAATCGTATACTCTGTAGCGTCTGTTGTTATAATTGCAATTGCTGTCTTAACCGTATTCTTAGTAAAGAAACGCAACAAAAACCATCGTGTTATTGAAGGAAATTGAATTGGAGGGATTAATTATGAAGAAAAATTATTTGCATTCGTTTTACTGTTTGTAGTATGTGTAGTAAGCACATCGTGTTCAAACGAAGTCGGCGAAGAAACGGTAATGGACTATTCTATCATCGATCACGATGGTGAGCATATCATTGTTTTTGACGATATTTCTACATATCACAAAAGTCAGTCAAGTCATATGGTAGTAGGAGAACTTAGCTTCCCCTCAATGAAGGATTTTAAAGAGTCGGTTACCGAAGGAAAACTTACAAAATCGCAAAAAGAAGTTATGGCTAGGTTCATAAAAGATGAAAACGGCAATATACCCGCTTGTGATTTTAATAACTTATACGTTCCCAAAGTTTCAAACGACTGCTCGGTAAACGGTGTTAGTTGGGAAGGCGGTAACGCATACGACTTTTCTTTATCCTTTGACGAAGGCGGTTACGGTTTCGTTCAGTATCTTACCGAAAGCAGATATAACAGCATATACGAGGAAAGATACAGAACTTTTTTTGAAAGAAAAAACATTAACGTTACCGCATCAGAGCGCCTTGACGGTAATAAGGATGTCACATACTACTCTACTTCGTCAGGAGATTTTAAAAGGGTAAGATATACGTTGAATGATAACGGAAGGTCGCTTATCGTTGATAGAGCTTATCGTCTACGAATAAATCATGATCTTCTTGAAGCATCGAAGGATATTCCGAGCAGTATCGAAATATACTGCGTAGAAGGCGACGTAAGATATTATATTTGGTTGACTGATTTTGCAGAAGATCCGACTGACGATTGGTTGATGCAGTTTGGTATGGAAAGGTTTGATGAATAGCGGTAGCGAATAACGACATATCGTGTTGCAATACGCATAAGCGCTTAATCGACCGCCACACGGAACCGTATAAACCCGAATAAAACAACAAAGGAGCTTTTTATGAAAATGACATTTATTGGTAAAAAGGGCGTTTTTCTTTCTCTTCTTTTATTATTTGCATTGTTATTGACGGGATGCGGAACAACAAGCGATTCACTCAACTGTAAAGAAGACGTCGAATCACTCTTGTGTCACAGCACGGATAGAGTTTATAAAGTTTATTATGTCGCGGGTCGTGCCGGATATTTCTTTGGTGAGCTTTATAACGGCAATGTGTCGCTTGAAGATTTGAACACCTTGGTAATGGATAGACATTTGGAAGAAAACCAATCCGAAGCAGAGAAGAATTTTTGTGTGTCGCATAAATATGTGATATGTTGCGGTAACACTTTAAGAAGAACTGTCGATTCTTGTAATTCCAATTATTTAAAGGGCACGTCACCGCGCACAATGAATTATTTGGAAGATCCTTCACTTGTATTCGACAAGGGCGTAGAAGTAACTTCGGCTTATCTTTTGATAAGCTCAAATGAATATATAAATAGCGAGTATATTTATTTTATAACTGACCAAGGAGATTATATTTTCATTTGCGACGAACAGATAACTTCCGGTCAAAAAGACTTTGTAAACTATCTGATTCCCGCACAAGATTTCTGCAAGCACTGTGCAGATAAAAAAGAAGATGCAATGCCCGAGGTTGGCGTTATGGGCGGCGGATATGATTACGAAAAAAACTTCGAAAATATTGAAAGCTACCGCCACACCGAGCCGTATAAACCCGAATAACACACAAAAAGGAGAAGCGGTTAGTTTCTCCTTTTGAATTTATTGGGTCCATAAAACGAAAACGCACCGAAAAACGGTGCGTTTTGTTGTTTTACTTTTGTTTTAATGCTCTTTCAAGCCAAATGGTGCCGATTTCGAACGCATCATAGAAATTTTTCTTTTCGCATTGCTTAACGATTTTTTCGTTAAAAGAAATATCGTCATCGGTATTTTGGATTTGAACAAGCACTTTCGTTGCAATTTCAACGTCGCCGATCTTTTTGGCATCGAGAATATTCATAAAAAGTATGAACTTATCATCGGGGTTGCCATAGAAGACATAGCGACCTTGGCGGACAAGCGGCTTGCCCTTATACATTAACGTTTTCATTTAGGGAATCAACCTTTCTTCTTGCCGTCTGTATTGATGAAATCCTCTACAAGAGTGCGCAAAAGCTCATCACGGTCAATTTTTGAAATGATCGCACGGGAGTTGTTATAGTTAGTGATATAAGTCGGGTCTTCGGAAATTATATAACCTACGATTTGGTTTATGGGGTTATATCCCTTTTCAACCAACGCATCATAAACCACCTGAAGACGTTCACGCAGAATTTCCTTTTGTTGCTCCTTTATGGGGAACATTAAGGTTTTTTGCTTGTTATCAACAGCTTTTTGATTCTTATCCTGCATATTCAACCCTCCTTGACCGATTTATACAGATAATAATTTAGTTTATTATACATCAAACTTTTTATCTTTGCAAGAGTTTTTTTTGAAATTGGTTAGGAACGGAGCACTATTCCATGCTCGCTTTCCAATTTTTTGAGTATCTTCTTAACGCCTGCATCTGCTTCCTCGTCGGTAAGCGTTTTATCCGCAAGGCGGAATACAAGACGAACGGCAACGCTCTTCTTGCCCTCTTCAACGCCCTTTCCGCGGTAAACATCAAATACAAATGCATCCTCAAGCGATTTACCTGCATAAGAACGGATATCGGCAAGGAGCTTACCTGCTTCGTGGTCTTTATCGCAGATGAGCGCGATATCTCTTTCCATTGCGGGATATACGGGAAGAGGAATATAACCGCGTTCGGTCTTGACGGAATCGAGAAGAAGCTCGGTCGAAATTATCGCCGCGCAAACTCCGCGAGGAAGGTCATAGTTTTCGCAAACCAAGGGATGAACCTCGCCGATTGTACCGATTACACTGCCGCCGACAACGATATTTGCACATCTGCCGGGGTGGAATGAGGGGTTATCGGAAACTGCAACGTAATCACGCGCACGGATGTTAAGACGGGTGAAAAGCGCTTCTGCATCTGCTTTGAGGTTGTAAAATCCTCCGCAATCGGGAGTGAATGCAAAGCAGAGAGATTTCTTTTCATTGGAAAGGTCGCCGTCACGGAAGTAAAGCGTCATAATTTCGGACATACGGCACTTTTCAACCTTGCGGTTAACGTTTCTCGAAAGAACCTCAAGCATCGAAGGAAGCGGATGGGTACGCATTACCGAGGTATCCTCGCCAAGGGGATTGATAAGACGGATGAAATCGTAAAGCTCGCTATCTTCGGGGATGTTGATCTTAGCAAGTGATTTGGGAGAAACGAAGGAATATGTGCAGGATTCGCAATAGCCAAGGCCCGCCATAGCTTCGTTGATGCGGTATCTGAACGCTTCGTGAGGTGTTCTGCCGCCGAGGTCAGCTGCACCCTTGAACATTGTGGGTTCGATGTTATCAAAGCCGTAAAGACGAACAACTTCTTCGGCGATATCGGCGGTGTTGATGATATCGCTTCTGTAAGGAGGAACGATGAGACCGCCCTTGCCGTCTGCGATAAGCTCGACGGAAGCGAGGATTTTGTCCATATCTTCATCGGAAATGTTTGTACCGAGAAGCGCATTTATCTTTGCGCGGTCATAAGCGACGACGCGTTCATTGATATCGGCATTGTTAATATCGATGAAGCCTTCTACAACCTCGCCGCAGCCGAGGAGATTAACCAATTCACAAGCGCGGTCAACAGCAGGAAGCGTATTTACTGCAGGAAGACCTTTTTCGAATTTAGCCGAGCTTTCGGTACGAAGACCTACGGCTTTTGAGGTTTTTCTGATGCTTTCACGGGCGAAATTTGCACTTTCAAATACAACGGTAACGGTGGAATCGGTGATTTCACTGTTTTCGCCGCCCATTACGCCTGCAAGAGCAACTGCGCGACTTCCGTCGGCGATAACGAGCATTTCGGGAGAAAGCGCTCTTGTAACGCCGTCAAGAGTAACGATCTCTTCGCCTGCGTTTGCATTGCGAACGTTGATTTCGCGGCTCTTGATATATTCATAGTCAAACGCGTGCATAGGTTGACCGTATTCGAGCATTACGAAATTTGTAATATCAACGATGTTATTGATAGGTCTTACACCTGCCGCACGGAGCTTTGCTCTTAACCAAAGAGGCGAGGGAGCGATTTTGACATTCTTAACCACTCTTGCGGTATAACGAGGGCAAAGCTCGGTATTGTGAACGTTGACCTTGATGTAATCGGATGCTTTTTCACCCTTGGTTTCTACAACATTGGGTTGAGGAACAACCGTCTTTTCGCCAAAGGTTGCCGCCGCTTCACGCGCGATACCGATATAGGAAAGGCAGTCGGGGCGGTTGAAGGTAAGCTCAAATTCGACGATAGTATCGTTAAGTCTGCAAACGTCGCGGATATCGTCACCAAGGTTGCATTCCTCCGCGATGAGGAAGATGCCGTCTTCAACAGCGTAAGGAAAATCGTTTACGGTAAGACCGAGCTCACCGAGCGAGCAGAGCATGCCTTGAGAAAGTACTCCGCGAAGCTTACCGGTTTTAATAGTCTTGCCGCCGGGCAATTTTGCGCCGTCAAGACAAACGGGAACGATATCGCCTGCTTTAACATTTTGAGCGCCGGTAACGATTTGAAGCTTTTCTTCACGGCCGACGTCGATCTGACAGATGATAAGATGGTCGGAATCGGGGTGCGCTTCGGTTGACATAATTTTGCCAACAACAACATTTTCAATGTCACTGCCAAGCACCTTATAGCCTTCGACCTTGGTGCCCGTCATTGTCATTTCATCGCAGAATTTTTTGATATCTGCAGGTATATTTACGTAATCTTTAAGCCAATTAAGTGATACTTCCATTATTATGTTCCTCCCTATCAGAATTGCTTGAGGAAGCGAGAATCGTTTTCGTAAAGAAGACGGAGATCGTCGATGCCCGCCATTACCATTGCAACACGTTCAACGCCCATACCGAATGCAAAGCCGGTGTAGATTTCGGGGTCAATTCCGCCTGCGCGGAGAACTTCGGGGTGAACCATACCCGAGCCGAGAATTTCCATCCAGCCCTCACCCTTACACAAGCGGCAGCCCTTTCCGCCGCAAACGAAGCAAGAAACGTCAACTTCGGCAGAGGGTTCGGTAAACGGGAAATTGTGGGGACGGAAACGGGTTTTTGTTTCGGGGCCGAACATAGTTTTTGCGAACTGAGAAAGGATTCCCTTAAGGTCGCCCATTGTGATACCTTTATCAACGACAAGACCTTCAAGCTGATGGAACATCGGCGAGTGCGATGCATCGGCAACGTCGCTTCTGTAAACTCTGCCGGGAGAGATGATACGGATAGGAGGAGTCATTCCGCGCATTGCACGTATCTGCACGGGCGAGGTTTGAGTACGAAGCAAGGTGTTTTCGGTGATATAGAAGGTGTCCTGAAAATCGCGCGAGGGGTGATCGGCAGGTGCATTAAGTGCATCAAAATTATTCGTAACCGTTTCAACCTCGGGACCTTCCGCAACCGAAAAGCCCATATCGATAAAGATTTCGGTCATACGCTCCAAGGCGCGTGTGATGGGGTGGATATGTCCTGCGTTGGGAGCGATAGCGTTATAAGTAACGTCAAGCTTTTCGTCTGCAAGACTCTTTGCGAGGGCGAGCTTTTTAAGCTCTGCGCCGCGGATCTCAAGAGCTTCCTCGATGCAGCTTCTAACCTCGTTTGCTATAGCACCGATAATCGGACGTTCTTCGGGAGTGAGCGAGCCCATACCGCGCAAAATCGCGGTAAGAGCGCCTTTTTTACCGAGATATTTAATTCTTATATCTTCGAGCGAGGTTTCCGCGGCAGCGATCTCAGCCACAGCGGTTGCTCTTATAGTTTCAAGTTGTGCTTTCATTATTTATACCTTTCACGGATTATTCAAGATAGTCCTTAAGTTTTTTGGATCTGCTGGGATGACGGAGCTTACGCAATGCCTTTGCTTCGATCTGACGGATACGTTCACGGGTGATGTCAAACACCTTGCCGACCTCTTCAAGGGTGCGAGGTCTGCCGTCCTCAAGACCGAAACGCAATTTAAGAACCGCTTCTTCACGGGGAGTGAGGGTGTGAAGCACCTCAAGAAGATGCTCGCGAAGCATTTGATAGGACGCGGCATCTGCAGGCGCAGGAGTATTGTCATCGGCAATGAAGTCGCCAAGATGCGAATCTTCTTCTTCGCCGATAGGCATTTCGAGTGAAACGGGTTCTTGAGCGATCTTTAAGATATCGCGAACCTTATCGACGGGCATGTCCATTTCCTTTGCAATTTCTTCATCAAGAGGATCTCTTCCCTTTTCCTGAAGAAGCTGACGCGAAACACGAAGCACCTTGTTGATGGTTTCAACCATATGAACAGGTATTCTGATGGTTCTTGCCTGATCGGCGATAGCACGGGTGATAGCTTGACGGATCCACCAGGTTGCATAGGTCGAGAACTTAAAGCCCTTGCCGTGATCAAACTTTTCGGCAGCCTTCATAAGACCCAAGTTGCCCTCCTGAATAAGATCGAGGAAGAACATACCGCGGTTTACATAACGTTTTGCAATACTGACAACCAGACGAAGGTTTGCTTCGACCAATTGCTGTTTAGCGGCAAGGTCGCCGTTGGACATACGGTTTGCAAGTTCAAGCTCTTTTTCGGCAGAAAGGAGAGGAACCTTACCGATCTCTTTAAGATACATTCTTACGGGATCGTCAATTGAAACGCCCTCTTGAGTCAACAGAGTATCAACGTCCTCGGGAGTTTCTTCAAAATCCTCGTTTTCGATATCCTCTTCGGAGATATCGAAAACAACGTCAGCGTGCTCGGTCGCGATTTCGATACCGTTGCGTTCGAGCGCTTCACAGACCTTGTTGATCTTTTCGATACTCAAATCGGTATCGGCGACTGTTGCAAGAATTTCGGCAACCTTTATCGTGCCTTTATTCTTTGCCTCGTCGATTTGCTCTTGGGAAAATGCGGACAAATCTTTATCCATTTTTATCCTCCTGTATGTTGGACTTTTTATTTTTAATCAAATTAAGGTATTCGGCAAGCGCATTTGCCGGATCGGACTCTATCTTTTCGTCATATTTGTTTCGTTCGCGAAGCTGTTTTAATGACGAGATATGCGAATTCAACGCGTTCATCGTTATATCGCCGAGCTCAAGACGAGCGGCACGGCAGTTTTCAAGCGCGCCTATTTCACGCGGAGTAAGGATTCCGTCCCTCGAAAGCACTATCTCCCTGCCTTCGGCGAAATCTTCCTTGAATAATTCAAAGAATTTTCGGTTCAGTGCGGTTGCAAAATCATCCTCGGTCAATTGCTTGACCGCTTCCTTTGCAAAATCGCTCCGTATCAGCATAAGACCGAGTATCGATTCCTCATGCGATGCCTCGGATGAAAAGCGAAGCTTATCGGAATTGACGTTTCCGCCGAAGCCGCTTTGCTCACGGAGAGCATTATTCACAACAGTTTTTTTGAATTTTGAATCCTGACGCTTTGCCTTGCGTTCAACCTCACTGCGAAGCGATTCGGCTGTCAGCGAAAGCTTTTCGGCAGCTCTCGAAGCATAGACCTCTCGTTCGGGGCGCGATGCGAGCGTTGCGATAAAATTGGTTATTTCATCAACTGCGCGAAGCTTTTCTTCTGCGACCGAAATATCAAAGCGCGATATAATTTCTTCAATTCGGTAATCGATTTGTCCCGAGCTTCCGGTAAGCTTAGCACGGAAAGCATCAGCACCGAATTTTTTGATAAATTCATCGGGGTCCTTTGCTTCGGTGCCGAGATTGATGATCTTTGTATCAACTCCGACCTGATTAAGCAAATCGATACCTTTAAGCGTTGCTTTTCTGCCTGCTTTATCGATATCGTATGCTAAATATACGGTACGGCAATATCTTGCGATAATTCGCGCGTGCTCGCTTGTTATCGCAGTTCCGAGCGTTGCTATCGCATTGTCAAAGCCCGCTTGGTGCATCGCTATTGCATCGGGAGAGCCTTCGCATAATACCAAGAAGCCGCTTTCTGAATTTTTGGCGATATTCAAGCCGAAAAGAACGCGGCTTTTTTTGAAAACCGGAGTATCCGACGTGTTGATATATTTACGCTCGTCTTCTTCGTTCAAGCGTCGTCCGCTGAATGCAACGACCTCGCCGTTGACGTCAAACACGGGAAACATTATTCTGTTACGGAACATATCGTACATTCGGTTTGTTTTTTTACTTACACCGCCGAGAAATGCGGTCGTTATCTCGAGGTTATTAAACCCTTTTGAAATCAAATATTCACAAAGAGGCGCTTTGCCGTAGGATGAATTCGGAGCATAGCCGATACCGAAGCGCTTTACCGTTGCCGAGGTAAATTGTCTTTTTTCAAGATAGGCGCGTGCTGTTGCGCCTTCTTCGGAAAGCAGAGCTTTATAGAAAAATCTTGCAGCCTCACGGTTTAATTCCAAAAGTCGGTCACGCTTAACAGCAGGTTCTTCGCGGTGTTTGTTATCATAGGTTTCTTCAACCTTGATGCCTGCACGCTTAGCCAAAAATTCTATCGCTTCGCGGTATTCGATATTTTCGGTCTGCATTACGAACGTAACTACGTCGCCGCCTGCGCCGCATCCGAAGCAATAATAGCTTGACGTTGCGGGAAAAACGGTAAACGAGGGAGTTCGCTCACTGTGAAACGGACAGTTACCGACCAAATTGCTGCCTGCACGTTTTAAATTGACTATTCTGCCGATAACTTCTTCGATATTGTTGCGAAGCTTTAATTCTTCAAGGAATTCACGCGTAAATGCCATATGCTCCTCCTTTCACAGATTATAAATAAACATTCACTAACATTTGAACGTTGCTTTTTAAGTCGCCCGAGGTGTTTTTATTACTTATACTGCCAAACCCTCGGAACGAAAAGCTCGTTGAAGCAGCCGAGCGCGTAACGGTCGGTCATTCCCGCAATAAAATCGGCTGTTACTACCGATATACCGTCGCGTTCGGCATATTTCATATATTCCTTGGGTATAGCTTCGGGATGAGCGGAAAAATGCTCGTAAAGGAAGGTTATCATATTTACGACCTTGCCGTCTTCGCTCTTTGCCTTTTGATTGCGATATACACGGTCAAACATAAAATCACGAAGCTTATTCATAGCATCGGCGTAAGGAGCAACCATTCCTATTCCGTTTTCGACACCGTATTCGATCGTTGCCGAAACGAGATTTGTAATTCTTTCGCCGTGTGTAGTGCCCAAAAGATCGCTTATTTCCTTAGGAATTTCGGAAATTTTCAAAATATCGGCACGAGCGGCATCGTCGATATCGTGATTTATATAGGCAATGCGGTCTGCTATTTTGATGATTTGACCTTCAAGAGTGGAGGCAGGTACGCTTCCGGTGTGACACAAAATCGCATCGCGAACCTCAAAAGTGAGGTTCAAGCCCTTGCCCTCGTTTTCGAGGTAATCGACAACACGCAGGCTTTGTTCATTGTGGCGAAAGCCCTCGGGCAACAGGTAATCAAGCGCCCTTTCGCCCGAATGACCGAAGGGAGTATGTCCGAGGTCATGTCCGAGTGCCGAGGCTTCGACAAGGTCCTCGTTAAGACGCAGTGCGCGAGCTATGGTTCTGCCTATTTGAGCGACCTCAACAGTATGAGTAAGACGGGTACGGTAATGGTCGCCCTCGGGTGCAAGAAAGACCTGCATTTTATGCATAAGTCTCCGAAAACTCTTGCTGTGGATTATGCGGTCGCGGTCACGCTGAAAATCGGTCCTTACAGGACATTCGTCGATAGGAAAAACTCTACCCTGAGTGTTTTTGACACGAAACGCCTGTTCACATAAAAACGCATCTTCAAAGTCAAAGGTCCTGTCCTTGTACATTCCCCAAAGCTCCTTATTTTGGTGTAAAAAATTTTGCGGCATTTTACTTTTCAAGTATATATACGCGACTTTTCGTTATTTTGCTTTTTATTTTTGATTTTTTTCAAAAATTAAAATTTAACGTAATCTTTTCACTCAATTCCCTTGTCTTTTTGGAATTTTGTGGTATAATAGATTGATTAGTTATATAATGGTGAAGCTATGTTCGGATATATACGTCCCGTAAAGGGCGAATTATACGTTAAGGACAGTGAATTTTACTCATCGGTTTATTGCGGACTTTGCAGATACGGCGGCAAAAACATATCACATCTTACACGGTGGCTTTTGAATTACGATTTCGTTCTGCTTGCCCTGCTTAGGATGAAGCTGACCAACGATAAGGTTTGCGTTAAAAAGAAAAGATGTCCTTACAGCTTAAAAAAGAAAAATTGCGCTTGTGCAGACGATAGCTATTCCTTTGTTTGTTCGGCATTCGGTTTGCTTACATACGGCAAGCTGCTTGACGACATTAAGGACGAAAAGGGTGTCAAACGCTTTTTAAAGCGGCTTGTCAAGCCGTTGTTCAAGCACATCGGCAAAAAATCGGATAAGTTTGACGGTCTTAGGGACATCGTCAACAACGGTCTTGCGGCAACCGATTCCGCGGAAGCGCAGGGCTGTGATTCGATCGACCGAGCCGCAGACGGTTTCGGAAATATGATGAAGGAAATCGCTTCGTACGGGCTTACCGACGAAAAGAAAATGATTGCGGAGCAATGCGGTTATCATATCGGGCGATTTATTTATATCGCCGATGCGTTTGACGACCTCGAAAGCGATGAAAAAAGCGGAAATTACAATCCCCTGCTTAAAAAATACAAGACTGCGGCGAAGGCGATGGAATCGGCGGAAGCGATCAAAGAAACTCTTTGGGACAGCTTAAACGCTTTTTCGAACTTTTATGCGCTTACCGTCAGTCAACCGTTAAACGGCATTGACCGAATAATTTTTAATATCGTTGAGTTAGGCGGTCGCGACGCCGTTAAACGGATCATCGAAAGGAAAAACAAAAAATGAAGAATCCATACGAAATATTGGGCGTTTCGGAGAACGCATCCGACGAAGAAATCAAAAAAGCTTACCGAAAGCTCGCAAAGCAATATCACCCCGATAATTACACCGATAATCCCTTAAAGAACCTCGCGGATGAAAAGATGAAAGAGGTAAACGAGGCATACGACACGATTCAAAAATTGCGTTCAAGCGGTGCTTCGGGCGGAAGCTTTAACGGAAACTCGGGCAACTCTTCGGGAAGTTATTCGGGCGAACCGATTTATTCGAGAATACGCCGTCTTATCAGCTCGGGCAGAATCGGCGAAGCCGAAACCCTGCTTAACGGCATTAGTGACAGAACTGCGGAATGGCACTTCTTGATGAGTCTTGTTTTGTACCGCAAGGGTTGGTTGCAGGATGCAAGAAACGAGATAAATCTCGCATGTCAGATGGATCCGTATAACCAGGAATACCGTTCATTCCAGCAAAGAATGAGCGGAGGCGCTTATTCAAGTCCTTATTCGGGAATGAACACCAACAATTCGGGCGGATGCTCCGGTTGTGACGTTTGCCAAGCAATGCTTTGCGCAGATTGCTGCTGTGAATGCATGGGCGGCGACTGCATCAGATGTTGTTAGTATGAGATCAGCTAAGAAATTAGCATTGGCAGGAATTTTTTCTGCACTTTGCGTAGTATTTTTATTCGTTGGATCACTGTTTCAAACCTTGGATTTAAGCGCGGCGGCAATAGCGAGCATTATCGTGCTGATCGCCTACATTGAGCTTGGCAGAGGCTGGTCCTTAGGCGTTTATGCCGTTGCTTCCCTGCTCTCGATTTTGCTTTTGCCTCAAAAGACAGCGGCTGCGGTATTTGCATTTTTCGTAGGATTTTATCCGATATTTAAGGTGCTTCTTAACAACATCAGACCGAAATGGCTGTCCTATATCGCAAGAATAGTATGCTTTAACATATTTTTAACGGTTTTGATCTACGTTTCAACAAAGCTTTTGGGTATTGAAGAAGATTTTTTAGGTTTCGGATACATCATTTACGGATTGGCAAACGTCGCCTTTATTGTGTTTGATTTTGCGTTGGAAAGAATTTCCGTCGTATACACTATTCGCATAAAACCGAAGCTTTTCGGAAGACGTTAGATAGGCAAAATATTGACAAATCATTAAGCACGTGATATAATTATATGATATTTTTCTCGGAGGCAAGCTATGATCAAAAGCATGACCGGCTACGGACGTCACCGTGAGGTGATAGATGGCCGCGATATATTATGTGAGGTAAAATCGGTAAACAGCCGTTACCTCGATACCAACATCAAGTTAGGACGCATGTACAACGCGCTTGAGGACAAGGTCAAGCAATATGCGATGACTCGCGTTTCGCGCGGAAAGCTTGATATTTACATTTCTATCGAAAACATCGCAGGCGACGACAACGGACTTGCGGTAAACGAAAAGTTTTTGGAAAGCTACGTTAAGCTTCTTCGCGAGATCAAAGAAAAATACGAGCTTGCGGGAGAAGTAAGCATACACACCGTTGCAGGCAGAAATGAGGTTTTCGTTACCACCCGCCCCGACGAAGATACCGAAGCCGCAGGCAAGGCGTTGCTCGTGGTTATGGAAAAGGCGTTTGACGGTTTTACCGCAATGCGCCAAGCAGAGGGCGAAAAGCTTTCCGCAGACCTTCTTTCTCACCTTTCGGTGCTTGAAGGCATCCGCGCCGACATCGTTAAGCGCGCGCCCGAATCGGTACGCGAAAGCAACGAAAAAATGAAAAATCGTATTCGCGAGCTGCTTGACGGCGCAAATTACGACGAAGCAAGACTGCTTACCGAATGCGCGGTGTTCGCAGACAAAGCGGACATCAGCGAAGAGCTCGCAAGACTTGATTCGCACTTTGCACAGTTTAAGAAGATTCTTAAAGAGGATGTCCCCGTTGGCAGAAAGCTTGATTTCCTTGTTCAGGAAATGAACCGCGAGGTCAATACAATCGGCTCGAAGTGCAATGACAGCGAAATAGCAAAGCAGGTCATTGAAGCAAAGAGCTACGTTGAAAAGATCCGCGAGCAGATACAGAATATCGAATAGGAGCAGGAAATATGAAGCTGATAGATGCCGGATTCGGCAACTACGTAAACTGCGACCGTGTTATTTCGGTCGTGTCTCCCGATTCTCTGCCTGTAAGACGCTTGGTTCAGGATGCGAAAAATGCAGGCAGAATGATCGACGTAAGCTGCGGCAAAAAAACGAAATCGGTGCTTATTACCGACAGCGACCATATTATTTGCTCGGCAGAGGAGCCCGAAACGATAATCAAGTCGATTGAAGGCTAAACATTTTTAAACACGATAATAATTGATGAAAAATAAAGAGGTAGTTTTATTATGATGCTCTATCCCACCGTTGCAGACCTTACAAACGAAAAGGTAAACCGTTATATGCTCGTTATCGCGACCGCAAAATGCGCGCGTCACCTTATTGACAAGGCAAATGACGAACATGAATTTGAAGAAAGCCGCAGAAGCGAAACCGACCGTTTCGCAAAGGACACGGTTAAGTCCGATTATGAGCTTCTTCTTACCGAAAAGCCTGTTTCTGTTGCCGTTTCCAAGCTTTATGACGGCGAATATACGATCGTAGACAACCAATAAAGCAATGGACAAAGAGTACGCTCTCGTTCATATAATCGACATTGCATACGGAATCGACAAGGAATATGCGTATTTTATCCCGTACAATCTCCGCGAGCAGATCAAGATTGGGTCTGTTGTCGTAGTTCCGTTCGGCAATGCAAATAAAAGAGTGAGCGCTGTTGTCGTTGAATTTTCCGACCACTGTCATTATCCTCACGTTAAGTCGCTTGAAAGCATTATGCAATATCCTTTTGACGTGCCCGTTGACCTTATCAACACCTGCACCTTTATGAAGGAACGCTTTTTTTGCACGTTCGGCAGTGCTTTCCGCGCGGTAATTCCTCCGGGTGTCAATCTCGGTACCGAAACTATATATACCGCCGCAAAGGATTATGATATTTCCGTCCTTAACGATGCGGGGCAGATAATGATGCGCTTCATTTCGGAGCGCGGCGGCATCACGACCGAACGAGAAGCTGTTGAAGAATTTGGCGATGAGGGCAAAGCGCTTTTAAGCTCCCTGTGCAGATGCAATTGTCTTGTCAAGGGGAGTCGCGTACCCGAAAAGCTTAACGAAAAGAATCTTTATACTTATACGCTTACCGTACCCAACGACGAAGCAAACGAATTGATAGAATCGGGTCAGGGATTAACGGAGAAGCAAAGGGGTCTCGTTTCGCTTTTGACTCACTACCCTGCTGCAACAATGCGCGAGATCGAAGAGATCGGCGGTTATTCCATAGCAATTGTGAACGCGTTGCTTAAAAAGGGTTTGATCGAAAAGCGCGAAACCTCGTTTTTCCGAGAGGCTTATTCGTTTGAAGACGTTGCCCCGGAGGGTGAATTTACGCTTTCGAACGAGCAAAGCTCGGCAGTTAACGGATTAAGCGAGCTCGCAAATGGCGTTGAAGCAAAGGGTGCTTTGCTTTTCGGCGTAACGGGAAGCGGAAAAACGAGAGTTATTACCGAGGTAGCAAAAAACGTCATCAAAAACGGACGGCAGGTCATTATCCTGCTGCCAGAAATCGGACTTGCTTCTCAAGCGGTAAACGCTTATGCCGCCGCATTCGGAAAACGGTTGGCCGTTGTTCATTCGATGCTTTCGGTCGGAGAACGCACCGATACCTACAGAAAGATACTCGCGGGCGACATCGACGTTGTAATCGGCACAAGAAGTGCAGTGTTTGCCCCATTTAAGAATCTCGGTATGATTGCCGTCGATGAGGAACAGGCACATACCTATAAAAGCGAAATGCAACCTAAATACAACGCGGTTGACGTTGCGCGGTTCAGATGCACGCAATCAAAAGCATTAATGCTTCTTGCATCCGCAACGCCTTCGGTCGAAAGCTACTACAAGGCACAAAAAGGCATATATTCGCTTTTTACGCTTAAAAGCCGGTACGGCGAAAACGAATTGCCCGAGGTTATTATCGACGACCTTCGTGACAGCGTTATATCGGCTCCCGATAAGCTTATCGGAGCACGCCTTGAAAAAGAGATCAGGGACTGTAAGGCTAACGGTAAGCAATCTCTGCTTTTCATAAACAGACGTGGATATAACTCGCATATTTCGTGCAGACACTGCGGTTATGTTTTCAGCTGTCCCAACTGCTCGGTCTCGCTTACGCACCACGCTTATGACGGCGTTATCCGCGGTATTAAGAGAATGGCTTGCCATTATTGCGGTTATACCGAGGGTCTGCCGGAGGTGTGCCCGATATGCGGCCAAAGCAAGATCGGTTATTCCGGTTTCGGTACGCAAAAACTTCAGGATGAATTGGAAACCGATTATCCCGATTTGAAGATAACGCGTATGGATTCCGACACAACGGGCGCTAAATTTTCGCACGATAAGCTAATTGAAGAATTTGCAAGCGGTAGGACTGACGTTTTGATCGGTACGCAAATGATCTCGAAGGGGCTTGATTTCCCCAACGTTTTACTTGCAGGTGCCGTTAATATTGACAGCTCGCTTTATATGGACGATTTCCGTGCAAACGAGCGCACCTTTTCGCTTGTTACTCAGCTTGTCGGCAGAGCGGGACGTGCGGGAACACGCGGAAAGGCGATTTTGCAAACGTACAATCCCGATAATGAAACGTTACTTCTTGCCGCAACACAGAATTACGAGAAATTTTTCGAAAGCGAAATCAGTCTAAGAAAAGCCGTGCTGTTTCCTCCGTTCTGCTCAATGGCGGTTATCTGCATTTCGGCGGCTTCGGAAAGTGAATGCGAAGGATTTGCAAAGCTGTTTAACGTTTCTCTGCTTTCGCTTTATGACAAGGATTACAAGGACATAAAGCTTTATAAATACGGGCCTTTCAAAAGCGGCATTTACAAGGTCATGGGAAGGTACCGTCAACGTATAATTATTAAATACAAGGACAATGCAAGGACAAGAGAATTTCTTTCGGCAACGCTTGCTTTAGGATTGAGAACCGCGCCGAAGGGCGTAAGAGTCGAGCTTGACGTTAATCCTGCATTGATTTAGATAATTGGAGTGATTTTATGGCGATTTTAAACATTATCAAGGAAGGCGATCCCGTACTTCGCAAAAAATGCAGACCTGTTGAAGAGATCACGCCCAGAATTCTACAGCTTCTTGACGATATGCACGATACTCTTGAAAAGGCTCAGGGTGTCGGTCTCGCCGCACCTCAGGTTGGTGTTTTGAGAAGGATCGTTATCGTTGAGATCGAAGATAAAAAGTATGAAATGATCAATCCCGAAATCATCGAAACAAAGGGCAAGCAGGAAGAGATCGAAGCCTGCCTTTCGGTTCCCGAAAAATTCGGACTTGTTAAGCGTCCGCAATGGGTCAAGGTTCGAGCTACCGACAGAAACGGTAAGGTTTATGAGGTTTCGGGCAACGGACTTATGGCAAGGTGCTTCTGCCACGAGCTTGACCATTTGGACGGCACGCTTTATATTGATAAGGCAATTGAAATGTACGATGCAGACGATATTGAGGATGCGGAATGAAGATAGTTTTTATGGGCACGCCCGATTTTGCCGTTGCTTCGCTTGAAGCGATTTGCGAATCCGGTCATGAAATAGCATTGGTGGTTACACAACCTGACCGCCCCAAGGGACGCGGTTATACTCTTACTCCCTCACCCGTTAAGCAGTATGCACTTGATAAGGGCATCGAGGTCATTGCACCCGAAAGCTTAAAGGATGAATCGGTTTTGGAAAAATTGAGAAGCACCGATGCTGATATTTTTCTCGTTACCGCTTACGGCAGAATTTTGAAAAAAGAAGTTCTTAATATGCCCAAAATCGGTTGCTTTAACGTACACGCTTCGCTTCTTCCCTATTGGAGAGGTGCCGCGCCGATTAACCGCGCGATTATGAGCGGTGATACGCTTGGCGGCATAACTTTGCAATTTATGGCAGAGGGCGTTGATACGGGCGATATTGCCATTATGAAGGAGCTTACTATTGAAGATTCCTGGTGCGCCGGTGATTATCACGACGCTTTGATGGCTTTGAGCAAGGATGCTGTTAGAGACTTTCTTGATCTCGCAAGCAAAAATGAAATTCCCAGACGCGAGCAAGAGCATGAAAAAGCTACTCATGCCGCAAAGATCGGCAACGACGATGCTTACCTTACCTTTGACGAAAGCGCGCGCGACGCCAGAAACAGGATCAGAGGCTTATCGCCGTTTCCGGGTGCGTTTTTCTTCCTTAACGGCAAGAGAATCAAGGTAAGGGCCGCTGAGCTCGGCAACAACAACGGCGTTGTAGGAACGGTTATTTCCACCGACAACGGCGGAATCGAAATTGCATGTAAGGAAGGCAGTGTAATTCTTACCCGTATATGTCCCGAGGGAAAGGGCGTTTGCGAATGTACAAGCTATTTACGCGGAAATAAGATTGAAATCGGAACTAAGGTAAATGAGTGACAAAGCGAGATTGGCGGCATTTAATGCGGTAAAGCGCATTAATAACGGTGCTTTTTCGAATTTAATATCGGTCGGAAACGATATCAGCGGACTTGACCGCGCATTTGCAGAAAGCATTGCGATGGGTACGCTTGAACGGAAAATTACGCTTGAATTCGTGCTTTCGGACGCAATTCGCGAAAATACGAAGAACGATGTTAAGCTTTTGCTTATGACGGGCGTTTATCACAT
>JAZRTE010000049.1:0-52751 GCA_045651785.1 Eubacteriales bacterium
CTTATCGTTGGGGTTGGAAAGTCCGCTTTGCGCGTTGGGACAATCGTATTTATGAATAGAAACGCCGTATCCGCGCGTGATATAGCCGATAATGCTGTCGCCCGGAAGCGGATTACAGCATTTTGCGAACTTGACCGTGCAGCCCTCGACACTGTCGACGATAACGCTGTCGGCATTACTGCGCGAGGTCTTATCGTAACGCGAGGATTGAACCGTTTCCAACGGAATAACGGGTGCGACCTCGGTTTGAGGACAAACGACGCGCATAAACTCCTCGCGGAGCTTTACTGCGATCTTCGATACCGAAAGTCCGCCGTAGCCGATGTTGTTATAAAGATCGTCAACGTCGGGAAGCGACAATCGGCTTGCGAGATTTTTCATGATCTCGTTCTTTTGCGCTTCTGTATACTGTCTGCCGTAACGCTTTATTTCGCGTTCAAGCTCGGTTCTGCCCACGTTGATATTTTCAGGGCGCAATTCTTTTTTGAAATACTGCCTGATCTTGTTTCGTGCCTCGCCCGAACGGACGATTTTGAGCCAATCGCGCGAGGGACCTTTTGACGATGCGCTCGTCAATACCTCAACGATCTGTCCGGTTTCAAGAATCGAATCGATCGGCACGATATTGCCGTTCACTTTTGCGCCGACCATCTTGTTGCCGACCGCGGAGTGGATGGCATAAGCAAAATCGATCGGTGTGCTGTTGTTGGGAAGGTTGACAACGTCGCCCTTGGGAGTGAACACGAATATCTCATCCTCGAAAAGGTCGATCTTAAGGGGGCGGAAAAATTCGTCGGGGTCGTCAACGTCCTTTTCGGTTTCGACAAGGGTGCGGATCCATTGAAGCTTCGCATCGATATCTGCCTTGACCTGCTCGCCGGTTTTATATTTCCAATGCGCCGCGATACCCAATTCGGCAACCTGATGCATTTCCCACGTTCTTATCTGAACCTCAAAGGGAATACCCTCCTTACCGATAACGGTGGTGTGCAAGGAACGGTACATATTGGGCTTCGGAGTGGAAATATAGTCCTTGAATCTGCCGGGGATGGAATTGAACTGCTCGTGGATTATACCGAGCGCAGTATAGCAATCAAGCTCGGTATCGACGATGATACGCAAAGCGTAAAAATCATATATCTCATCGAACTGCTTGCTTTGGTTATACATCTTCTTATAGATGCTGTATATCGTTTTTACTCTGCCCGACAGCGTAAACTTGACGTTATACGATTTCAGGCTTTCGGCAACCTTTTCGGTTGCACGGTCAAGGAAGTCCTTGCTTTCGCCGTAGCGCTTGTTGATATCATCCGAAACCTCGGTATAGCCGATCGGATCGAGATAGTAAAGCGCAAGCGTTTCAAGCTCGTTCTTTATCTTTTGGATACCCAAACGGTGGGCAAGCGGCGCATAAACGTGCATCGTTTCAAGCGCTATCGACCTTTGCTTTTCGGGAGAACGCACGTCGAGCGTACGCATATTATGCAAGCGGTCGCAAAGCTTTACGAAAATAACGCGCAGGTCCTTGCTCATTGCAAGGAACATCTTACGCAGATTTTCGATACTTTCATCCTGCTTGGTTTCAAAGGGAATATGGACGAGCTTAGTAACGCCGTCAACTATTTCGGCAACGTCCGAGCCAAATTCCTTTTTTATGACCGAAAGGTCGACCTTTTCGCCGCAATCCTCAACGGTATCGTGCAAAAACGCCGCACATATAGAATCGGTATCCAATTGGAGGTTCAAAACCTCCTCGGCGACCGACAGCGGATGGACGATATATTCCTCACCCGATATGCGTTTTTGTCCCTCGTGGAGCTTTTCCGCATATTCGTATGCTTTATATATTTTATCGTAATCGTATATGCCCGCTTCTTTAATACGGGCAAAAAGTGATTCGGCTTGTTTAAGCATCTTTATCTACCTTTTTTGTTATTCCTGAACGCGCCGCGCGAAGCAGAGGCGATTCATCGATATTTATCTTCCCTGCCGACGGAGTCATCGTTACAACTACCGCATTTTTGTTGCGGTATTCGAGGGAAATAAGCTTTTGCTCACTTAAAACCCCGAGAATTATTCTGAATTTCGTAAGCGTTACGGGTATGTCGAATTCGTGCTCAAGAGTTCTTCTTGCCGAGTTCAGCGAAAGCGTCGTGCCCTCGTGTCCCGCCTCGCGGCGAATATAACGAAAAACGTTGCGGAATTCGGCAAGGTCGGGAATATCCTTTTCAGCACCGTCATAACTGCCGCCCGATGCAAGAATTTTGAAATTGCGCTCGCTTATGCCTATTTCATCCTCGTCGCCAGATGCGAGTCTCATTTCCTTAACGAAGATCTGCGGCGTGCGCGAGCCCATATATTCGTTCATTTCAACGGTAAAAGCAATATCGCAAACGTCGCCGTCATAATAAGGGAAGCTTTCAAACGGAGCGCCGAAATTGACCGCATTTAACGAATAGCTTCTGCCGTTTTCGACACCGCTTATACGGAAACGCACGTGCTTGCCCTGTGAAAGCGGCACAATATCGTTTACGGTCACGTTGCGGATGACCAAAACCGGTTGAGGATTCGAAAGTCCGAACGGCTCAAGGCGCAAGATCTCGTCGATCGCGCTTTCGCTCAGATCGCGGAAATTAACCGCGCATTCGATCTCAAGAGGCGAAACGTGTTCCTGCTCACCAAAGATAGGAGTCGCGTAATCGTTTATCCTTCTACGGAATTCATCTATCTTGTTTCTTTCTATCGAAAGACCTGCAGCAAGCTCGTGTCCGCCGTATTCAAGCAGACAGTCACCGCATGCGGAAAGCGCATCCATTAGCGAAAAGCCCTTTATGCTTCTGCCGGAGCCCTTTGCCGTATCGCCGTCAAGCGAGAACAGAATGCAGGGACGGGAATATTTTTCGGCTATTTTCGATGCAACCACACCGATAACACCTTGATGCCAGCCATCGTAGGCGAGTACCAAAAATCTGTCGTCCTTATTGGAATTTTCGATCATTTCAACAGCTTGCTCGTATATCTTTTGCTCGGTCGTCTGACGAAGCTTGTTGATCTCGCAAAGCTCCTCGGCGATCGTGTCAGCTTCCTGCTCGTCCTTTGTAAGAAGCAATTCAACCGCACGCGAAGCACAGGCGATCCTGCCTGCCGCGTTTATCCTCGGTGCCAGAACGTAACCGACGGTAGCGGAGGTTATCTTCTTGACGCGCTTGCCGTATTTAACGATACCCGCGCGGCGCATAAGCGCAAGAAGTCCCAGATTATCGGTTTCCGCAAGCTTTTTAAGTCCGTCACCGGTAATTCGGCGGTTTTCGTCAATTATCGGCATAACGTCGGCAACAGTGCCTACTGCTATTATATCTGAATAAAGCTCAAGTATTCTTTCGGTGTTGCCCTCAAGCGCACAAAGCAGCTTAAACACAACGCCTACGCCCGCAAGATTAAGGAAGGGATACTTGCTGTCCTCACGGTGCGGGTTGACGACAGCGACTGCTTCGGGCAAGGTATCGCGGCAGGAATGGTGGTCGGTGATGACCATATCGATTCCGACGCTTTTCGCATACTGTGCCTCGGCAACCGCGGTAACGCCAGTATCAACGGTAATGATAAGGTCTACTCTGCCCTTCATCTTTTCAATAACGGGCAGACTGAGTCCATATCCCTCGGATATACGCTCGGGTATGAAATATTCGCATTCCAACCCGCGCGAGCAGAGGTAAAGATAGAGCAACACCGTGCTTGTTACGCCGTCGACGTCATAATCGCCGTAGATACAAACGCGCTCTTTCTTTTCTATTGCCTCGTTTATCCTTGCCGCCGCTTTGTCCATATCCGGCAAAAGGAAAGGATCGTAAAGCGGCATGGTATCGCGCTCGAGGAATTTTTTTATTTCTTCTTTTTCGGTAAGACCGCGATTAACAAGTATCTTTGCGGTAAGCGGAAAAAGATTGCATTCCGATGCTACTTTTCGGCTCAATTCTTCATCCGTTTGGCGAACAAGCCATTCACGGTTGTTCATATGCTCACCTCTTTACTGTAATTTTAAAATGATTTTACTCGACTGTGAAGTTAACCGTATAATCGATATTGTGGATATATACGCCGATATACTCACCGCCGAGCGAAATTTCCGCACTTGCGGAATAGCTTCCGTCGGGTTCAACCGTGACACGGTTAAAATCAACGGTTGCGCTAAGCAATTTGCGGTCAATGCTGTCAAACACCTCGCGCTCACCGATAAGCTGGACTACAAGCTTATCGGTTATTTTATAGGTGCTGTCCTCGGGCAGATTTATAACCGTTATCTTATCCTTGCCGATCGCATAAGCTCTTACCGCAAGCTTGGGAAGCGTTACCGAAACGTTGATCTTCGTAACACCGCTTTCATTCGTTACGCCTTCGGGCAGCATCGAGCCGACCGAGAAATCAAACCTTTTACTTCCGTCGATCGTAGTTTCATCAAGCTCAAGCACCAATTCATCGAGCGATGCAAGTGCCGCAGGCGTGCCCGAAACCGTTATGTTTGACGCGGAAACGTTAACCGTTACGTCCTTGGGATCGAACACCCCGCCGGTAAACACAACGCGAACCGGCAACACCTTTTGCTTGGTAACGCTTACGGTAACGTAGGCGGTCGTTTCGGAAAGCGTAAGATATCCGTTTTCAATATCGTTGCCGTACTTATCGCGAAGCTTAATTTCGCCGTAGCCGTAAATATTTTCCTTGATCTCGCGTCCGTCAAGATTGAAATCAACGTACGCCGTATCGATGGTATCGAGTATCGAGGAGGGACCCGAAACGAGCACCGACAAGGGATTTGCGGTTGCATTTACGAAGGTGATGCCCTCCGACATAATATATTTGTTGCCTATATCGACCGAAACCGAAAGCAGCTCGTTGCGTTGAGTAAATTCGTCAACGAAAAGGTTTACCGTGGTGGAGGATTGAGATACCACCTCGATCCCATTAGGAGAATATACGGTAATGCTTATGTTTTGGTCACCGGCGTTTTCGATTTTGGAAATATCGACCACTGCGCGGAAATCCGAAGCCGACAGAGCGTTAAGCTCGCTTCTTTTACCCTTTGCCACGACGGTTATCGATGAAAACTCCTGCCCCTCGGCAAGCGTAAAGCCCTTAAGGTCGCGAAGCTCGTTTTCCCCCTCGATAACAACGGGGATTCCGTTAAAGGTACGTTCGAAAAGAGTGCCGTCATAGCCTATTGCATAGATCCATACGAAAATCGCACCGATAAGCGCCGCTAAAAGAAAGAATATCTTTTTAACACGCGGAAGCTTTTCGTTTTTGGGACTGTTAAATTCTTCGGATACGGCTTTATTTTTCATCCTTGTTTCCCTTCCTTCCGAAGAATTTGCCCTTTACGACCTGTGCGATATGCATTTTATCCTCACCGAGGAGGTTTGTCGTAAGATAGGATTCAAGCTTAACACGTGAAATATTGCGGTCAAGCTCGCCGTCGATAGCGACCGATACCGAGCCGGTTTCCTCCGAAACGACGAGCACTAAAGCATCGCTGTTTTCGCTCATACCGATAGCCGCGCGGTGACGTGTGCCCAGTTCCTTAACGATATCGTTGTTAGACGAAAGCGGAAGGAAGCAGCCCGCCGCATAGATCCTGCCGTTGCGGATCACTACTGCACCGTCGTGAAGCGGTGCTTTGTTAAAGAATATGTTACCCAAAAGGAACGAGGTCGTATGCGCGTCAATTATCGTGCCCGTACGGATGATATCTCCGAGACGGGTGTTGCGCTCGAATACGATAAGCGCACCCGTTTTGCTCTTGGAAAGGTCTTCGACCGCAACGCTGATCTCACCGATCGCATCGCGGATGGCAGATGCTTCGTCACCGACCACCTTGCCCTTAAAGTTGTCGCCGATGCCGCCCACCTTTTCGAGCGCAGATCGAAGCTCGGGCTGAAAAACTATTACGATTGATATAAGACCGACCGAAACAACACTGCTTAGGATAAAATTGAGTGCACGCATATCGAGCAGGTCGCTGACCAAGAGCAACAGCAACACAACGCCCACACCGAGCAAGAGCTTGCCCGCACGGCGTCCGCGTACGAATTTAATGATCCAGAACATAAACAGAGCAACAAGAGCGATATCGATGATATCGATAACTCCTATATCCGCAAGCTGGTTTTTAACGTATTCGAGATAATCGAGAAATGCGTTCATTTCGTGTGTCCCTTTCGGTTCGGATTATTTGCATGTGGTACTACTTTGCGAAAAAGTCCTTGCTTTTAAGCAGCTCCTTTATCGCCTTGCCGCGGTGGCTTATCTGATTCTTTTCTTCCTTTGTCATTTCGGCAAAGGTTTTGTTCATCGGAGGATAATAGAATATCGGGTCATAGCCGAAACGGCCGTCGCCTTTATATTCATCAATAATAATTCCCTTGCTTTCGCCGTGTGCATAAAGGATTTCGCCGTCGGGACGGCAGACGCATATCGAGCAAACGAATTTTGCATCGCGACTTGCATCGGGCATTGCCTTAAGAAGCGAAAGAAGCTTTTCGTTATTTTGCTCGTCGGTTGCGTTATCTCCCGCAAATCTTGCGGAATAAACACCCGGCGCGCCGTTAAGCGCATCGACCGAAAGACCGCTGTCATCCGCAATGGCAACAAGTCCCGTATAATCGCAAAGCGCTTTTGCCTTGATAAGCGCGTTTCCGTCAAAGGTATCGGCATCCTCGATTATTTCACCCGTAAAGCCTGTGTCCTTTATCGTTAAAAGCTCGACATCAACACCCATTTGTGCAAACGCGGCGCGAAATTCGCTTACCTTATGCGAATTGTTGGTTGCAAGAACTATTTTTATCATTCTTTTTCGTCCTCGAAAAATGCGTTTATGAATTCACTCGGGTTAAAGGGACGGAGGTCGTCGATACCCTCGCCGACACCGATGAATTTAACGGGGATACCAAGCTCGCGCTTGATTGCGAGAATTATACCGCCCTTCGCGGTGCCGTCAAGCTTTGTAAGAACAAGCCCCGTAATATTTGCCGCCTTACCGAATTCCTTTGCCTGAATAAGCGCGTTTTGACCCGTAGAAGCATCAAGCACAAGCAGAGTTTCACGTGTGCTTTCGGGCGCTTCGCGGTCAATAACGCGATTGATCTTCGCAAGCTCGTCGATAAGGTTCTTTTTGTTATGCAATCTTCCTGCGGTATCGACGATAAGCACGTCGACGTTTGCCTTTTTGGCAGCGGAAACCGCATCGAAAACGACAGCCGCGGGGTCTGCGCCCTCGTTTTGGCGGATTATCGGCACTCCGTTGCGGTCTGCCCAAACGGTAAGCTGCTCGGCAGCAGCCGCGCGGAAGGTATCTGCGGCGGCAAGCATAACCTTTTTGCCCTCTTCCTTAAGGCAATGGGTGATCTTGCCGATAGAGGTCGTTTTGCCGACACCGTTCACACCGATGATGAGGATGACGTTCATACCGCCTTCAAGCTTTAATTCGCCGCTTTCTCCGACCGATTCGGTAAGTATAGCGCGGAATTCCTCACGCGCAAGCGACGTTTCCTTGATCTTTTTTTCCTTTAATCTGTCGCGTAATTCCTCAACGAGGTAATCGGAGGTCTCAACGCCGACATCTGCCATAATAAGCAGATCCAAAAGCTCGTCGTAAAAATCGTCATCCACCTTATCGTAGGACGAAAATAAATCGTTTACCGGTTTTAAAAGCGCATCCTTCGTTTTTTTCAAACCGCTTTTAAGCTTATCAAAAAATCCCATTGCTGTAATTGCTCCTTAGTTTTGAAAGAGAAAAATGTTATTCGGCATACTCCTTGATAATATCGTCGAGCTTTGCCATATTGAGTTTCATAAAGTCGGAAATGCCCTTTTGGCGCATGGTTATGCCGTAAATAGTATCGGCTCTTTCCATCGTGCCGCGGCGGTGGGTAATAAGAATATACTGCGTTTTATCGCTGTTGCGACGAACGTACGATGCAAGCTTAACGATATTAACGTCGTCAAGCGCACTTTCGATTTCGTCAAATACACAGAACGGCGAGGGGTTAACTCTTTGCAACGCAAGATAAAGCGAGATTGCGGCAAAGGATTGCTCACCGCCCGAAAGAAGCGAAATTGAACGAACGCTCTTTCCGGGAACCTTAAGCACGATATCGATACCGCATTCCAAGGGAAGCATCGGGTCGGTCAATTCCGCCCTTGCGCTTCCGCCTCCGAAAAGCTCGGTAAATACCGCGTTAAATTCGGCATTTATCTTTTCGAAGCATTCAAGGAAGGTTTCCTTCATGCCCGACGCAAGCTTTGCAATAGTGCGGTCGAGCGATGCGCGAGTTTTGTTAAGGTCTTCGGTTTGTGTGGTAAGGAAATCGTAACGCTCCTTGGTCACGCGGTATTCCTCAACCGCATTGACGTTGATAGTGCCCATTGCGCGGATCTTCGCCTTGAGCGATGCAAGACGGGTCGCGCCCTTATCCATGCTTTCCTTGGGAAGACGGAATTTTTCGGCATCCGAATAGGTAAGCTCGTATTCGTCCCAAAGCTTGCCCGTAACGGTATCAAATTCGGTATTGACCGAATTGCATTTCATTTCGGCTTCGGTAACGTTGCGGAATGCTTCCTCTTTTGCGGCAGAAACGGTTTTCTGCTTTGCGCGCATTTCGTTTAACTGCTTTTCCTTTTCTTCTCTGCCCGAAATAAGATCGTTCAAGCGCTTTTCACAGCCCGCGATCACGGTATCGCATTCCAAGCATTCGGCGTTAAGACGCTCGATCTCGGCAACACATTCCTTGATGACCGCTTCGGATTTTTCGATAGCGGTGCTTGCAAGCGTAATTCTCGCCTTAAGCTCGGTTTCGCGTCTTTCGGAAAGTGCAAGACGCTCATTTGCAACCGAAACCTCATTTTTGGCGGTGAAAAGCGACATTCTCGCCTCACTTACCGCGGCAAATGCGGTTTCTTCGGCCTTTTTAAGCGCTTCGGCGTTAAGACGTGCGCTTTCACGCGCGCTTGTTGCCGCAACGATAGCGTTATTAAGCTCTGCCGATTCTGCCAAAATGCTTTGCAATTCCTCTTCGAGCTTCTTAAGCATTTCACCGCCCGACGAAAGCGATGCGATACGCGCATCCTCTTCATCGATACGTTGCTTTAACGAATCGGAAATTGCTACCTTACTTGCTTTGTTGCTGTTCGATGCCGAAAGCGAAACGCGCAACGCCTCAAGCGCGCCGTCTGCTTCCGAGCATTCCTCGTTTATCTTTTCGCGCTTCAATTCGAGCGCTTTGATCTTTTCTTCACGCGATTTAATGCTTTCGCCGAGTCGTTCTATATCCATCGCGCGGGTGAAAACGCCCACCTTAACGGCGGAGGAGCCGCCCGTATAGCTACCGCCGGCATTGATTATCTGACCGTCAAGCGTAACCGTTTTGATCTTAAAGCCGCTTTGACGCGCGATCGCAGATGCGGAATCGATATTATCGGCAACGACGGTTCTGCCGAGCAGGTCGTTAACTACACCCTCGAACTTTTTGTCGTACTTTGCCAATTCGGATGCGATACCGATATAGCCCTTCATATCCTTGATAGCCGAAACGTCGCATTTTTTGCCGTTTACGCTTTCAAGCGGAAGGAAGGTCGCGCGGCCCAATTTGTTTTCCTTAAGATAGCGGATACAAGCCTTTGCATCCGATTCCTTTTCGACAACGATAAACTGAACCGATGCGGCAAGTGCCGTTTCAAGAGCGATTATATGCTCGTTTTCGGAAGAAATGATGTTTGAAACAGTGCCGTAAAGACCGATTTTTTGACCGTTGTTTTTAATTTCACCCGAGGTGCAGTCGTTAATAACTCGCTTTACGCTTTCCGAATAGCCCTCTAACAGGTTTTCAAGACGGATAAGCTGATCGCGGCGTTGCTCCTCGCCCGATACGGCGATCTTTTCGGCGGTTATTTCGTCGCCTGCGGCACGAAGCGATTGCAATTTACTTGCGCGCTCGTAATCAAGCGAAACGATTTTATTTTCGGTATCGTTGATAGCCTTATTTATCTCGGCAAGCGCCCTTTCGGCTTCGTCAAGCTCTGCCAAAAGCTCGTTCTTTCTGCCGAGCGCGGCGGTTAAAAGGATTGCCGTTTCATCGGCATTGCGGCGCTCCGCTTCAAGAGAAGCGCTTCTTGCCGCTTCAAGGGCGGTTAATTTGCTTTGGTCGACCGTAAGGATTGAAAGACGGGCCGATGCCGCTTCGCTTTCCTTATCTGCCGCAATCGAAGCATTGCGAGCCTGTTCGTAATCGGATTCCGCCTTTGCGGCAGCTTCCGACATAGAAGCGGTCTTTTCCTCAAGCAATTCCTTTGCGGCAATGCATTCGGCGGTATTCTTTTCGACCTCTGCCAATTCCTCGTTTGCAACTGCGACCGTCGTTTTTGCTTCGCCTGCCGATTCCTCTGCATGGGCGATATCGTTGGTACAGACGGCTTTTTTACCCTCTGCCTCGCCTTTTTTATGTACTGCCTCGGTCTTTTCGCGCTCGCATTCGCTCATTATGCGCGAAAATTCATAGGTTTCGTTAAGTATTCTGTCGGTTGCCTCATCGCAGGATGCCGCTTCCCTTTCGGCGGTATCGAGCGCTATCTTCGCGTTCGCAAAATCGGTTTCGCATTCAACGCGGCGCTTGCGGAGATGGTCCAATCTATCGAGCCAAAGGGTGATTTCGATACCCTTCTTTTCCTCGCTTAAAACAAGATATTGCTTTGCGTTTTCGGCTTCCTTTGCAAGCGGACCGATACGCGAGGAAATTTCCGAAAGGATGTCGTTAACACGGACAAGGTTGTTTTCGGTATCGCGCAATTTACGCTCTGCCTCGAGCTTTTTATAGCGAATCTTTGAAATTCCCGCCGCTTCCTCGAAGATGCTGCGGCGTTCATCGTCCTTTTGCGAAAGAACCTCGGCAATTTTACCCTGACCGATAACCGAATAGCCCTCTCTGCCGATACCCGTATCATAAAAAAGCTCATAGATATCCTTAAGACGAACCTGTTTTTTGTTTATGTAATATTCACTTTCACCGCTTCGGTAAAGCTTTCTCGTTACCGAAACCTCGGCGTTGTCAGAAAGGCGGTAAGCACCGCTTTTTGCGGAATCCTCGCCCAATTCTTCTTCATTTTCTATGGTGATGTGGTTAGCGCGGTTATATTCCTCCTCGGTATCGATAATGAGCGTTACCGCCGAGCAGTTTGCCGCCGCGCGCGACGCTGTGCCGTTGAAAATAACGTCCTCCATACGGCTGCCGCGCAACGATTTTGCGCTCATTTCGCCCAAAACCCAACGTATTGCATCGGAAATGTTCGATTTACCGCTGCCGTTAGGACCGATTATTGCCGTAACGCCGCTATCGAAGCTTATTCGGGTTTTGTCGGGAAATGACTTAAAACCGTGCATCTCTATTGCTTTAAGGCGCATTTTTTACACACTCCTTGTTTTTGTTTCGGGTTCAAACTGTGCCGAATCGGTTGGATAAATTTCCACGCCGACAGCGCCCGTTTGATTTTTTATCCGATCAATTGCGTATCCTTTATGTCCCGTAAGCATCGAAAAATCGTTTTTTCGGATGCCCACCTCAAGTATTTTGCCGCGGCAATCGCCCGCTTTTTCGCTGATGATTTCGGTATAAACACAGCTTTTTACCAATTCGCCTATCGACGGATGGTTTGCGCCGTAACGCGCGTTTTTTAAATTCTCCGAGGCATGAAGACCGATACGCAAGACCTTTACGCCAGAATCGAGAAATATTTTATAGCATTTTGCGGTACGCTCAACCGCACTTTCAAGTGTAAGCGGTTTATATTCACCGTTTTCAGTCATATCGCAAAGTCCGGTATTCTCAAACACGACGGTTGGATATATCCTTGCTTCCGAAGCACCCATTTTAACGATATCCCTTGCGGTCTGCAGTTCGTCCTCAAGCGTTGAATCGGGCAATCCGATCATCATCTGTCCGCCGAAAACGAATCCGTTTTCGGTAATCAGCTTTGCCGACTCAAACGAATGGAGCGCGTTATGACCTCTGCTTGATGCATCAAGCACCTTATCCGACGTGCTTTGAACGCCAAGCTCGATGTTTTTAACGCGGTATTTGGCAAGGATATTTAAAATTTCCTCGTTAATGCAATCGGGTCTTGTTGAGATACGAATGCTTTCGGCAACGCCTTTATCTATGTATTCGTTTGCGACCGAAAGAAGCGTTTCCATACGTTTTCTTTCTATTGCCGTAAAGCTTCCGCCGAAAAAGGCGATTTGGCTTTCCTTGAAATTTCCCGATTCGTTTTCGAGCATTAAACGAAGCTCGGCGGTTTCTTCCTCCAAGCCTTTATCGCTGTCAACGCCGGTTATTTTCGTTTGCGAGCAAAAGACACAGCAATTCGGGCATCCCGCATGGGGCACGAAAAAGGAAAAGTTACGATGGGTCTTCATCCAATTCACCGAGAAGTATAAGCGCTTCGTGCGCGGCGGCTTGCTCCGCCTCACGCTTCGAGCGACCGCTTCCCTTTCCGAGCAGGTTGGAGTTCAGATATACCTCATAATAGAAAACTCTGTCGTGGGGAGGACCCTCCTCGCGCACGAGAGAATAGGAAAGAACCTCCTCGGGCGTTTGCTGAACGATCCTTTGCAGACGGGATTTGTAATCCTCTGTACCCGTTTTGATTACCGTTTCAAGCATTTTCGCAATGAACGGAAGCACGAATTTTTTCGCGTTTTCCATACCGCCGTCCAAATATATTGCGGCAATAAGCGCCTCGAATGCATCCGAAACGGTGCTTTTTCTGTGACGTCCGCCGCTTGCAAGAGCTTCACCCTTGCCGAAAAGCATATAATCGCCAAGCTCAAGACTGTTTGCGAACACCGCCAGAGTATCCTCACACACAAGCGCCGCGCGCGTGCGCGTTAAGAATCCCTCATCCGCTTCGGGAAAGCGGTGATAAAGGAATTCGGCGGTAATTATCGAAAGGATCGAGTCGCCCAAAAATTCGCTTCGCTCGTTACTTACCGAAAAGCCCCTTTTGCGGTTTTCGTTGCAATAGGAAGAATGAGTCAATGCTACTGTAAGAAGCGATTTATCCTTAAACCCGTAATCTATTGCTTTTTCAAGAACGGAAAAATCCTTTTCTTCACTCATTGGGGGTCTCCTCCGAAACGCTTTCGGTCTTTTTTGCGATATTTGCGGATATTTTTTCGATAGTTTCGTTCTTGCAATACAACAAAACCTGCTTTATTGCCGAACGGAAGGAATAGGCATCCGAGCTGCCGTGCGCTTTAACGACGGGCTTTGCCAATCCCAAAAAGGGCGCTCCGCCGTATTCCGACGGGTCAAGGCGCTTCTTTAAGCGCTTTGTATGCTTCAAGGTCATCGCACCCGCAATCGTCGCAACCGTCGATGCGTGGAAAAGATCCTTTAAGGTTTTCGACATAAACTTTGCCATACCCTCGATGAGCTTCAGAGTGATATTGCCCGTAAAGCCGTCGCAAACCAAAACGTCACAGCATCCGAACGGAATCGCCTTGCCTTCGCAGTTGCCGACGAAATTGATCGTTTCGTCCTTCGACAAAAGCGCGTGCGCATCGACGTAAAGCTGGGTACCCTTATGCGGTTCGGTGCCGTTGTTCAAAAGACCGACACGCGGACGCTCGACTCCGAGCACGTTTTCGGCATATATCGAGCCCATACGTGCGTAAAGGTCCAAAACCTCGGGCGTTGCATCAAGATTTGCGCCGCAATCAAGAAGCACGAAGGGTGTTTCCAAAGGGAGCACCGAGCCGAGCGCGGCGCGGCGTACGCCCTTAATACGGCGAATTATCAACGATGCGGCGGTGAAAAGCGCGCCCGTGTTGCCTGCGCTTACAACCGCATCGGCAATTCCGTCCTTACAAAGCTTGCAGGCGATGACAAGCGAGGAATCGCTTTTTTCCTTCATCACCTTGCCGGGATCGTCGGTCATATAGACGACGCTTTCGGCAACTTGAGTCGTTACGTTTTCAGGCAATTGAGGAAGTGCGTTTATCGCCTCCTCTGTGCCGACGAGGATAATATTCAAGCCTTCGCCCGTAAATTCGTTTGCGGCGTCTATCGCGCCCTTTGCAAGCTCGCTTGCGGGGTTATCCCCGCCCATTATATCAACTGCTACGGTTATTTTCATTTTACCTTAGCTCCATTTTTTAAATCTAATTATTTGCCTTCGCTCCAGCCGCAATTGTTTTTGCAGTAATAAAATTCGCGGTTCTTTTTCTTCAAAACGGGAGCTGAGCATTGAGGACAGCGGCGCTCGGTGGGGAGATCCCACGAAGAAAATCCGCAATTGGGGTAATCCTCGCAAGCATAATATACCTTGCGGCTCTTGGTCTGCTTTACCATTACCCTCTTGCCGCATTCGGGGCAAGCTATACCGCTGTCGCGGCGGTAGGGAATAGCCGTTTTGCATTCGGGATAGTTGCGGCAGGCGAAGAAGTTGCCGTGAGGACCCTTACGGAGAAGCATATCGTTGCCGCAGTTGGGACATTTTTCGTCCGCAATAACCTCGGCCTGCTGCTTTTCATCCTCTTCTTCCTTTTCGGGTTCGGCACCCAATCGCTTGGTGTTTTTACATTTCGGATAATTGGGACAAGCGGCAAATTTGCCGTACTTGCCGGTTCTTTCAACCATAACCGCACCGCACTTTTCACAGATCAAGCCGGTTTCGACCTTGGGAAGCTCTACACGCTCGCTTCCGAGCGTTTTTTCGGCATCCTCAAGCTGTGCGCTGAAGTGGCGGTAGAATTCACGGAGCACCTCGATATATTCGCTCGCGCCCTCTTCGATCTTATCCAGATCCTCCTCCATTTCGGCGGTGAACTTATAGTCCACGATATGCGAAAACGATTTTTTCATCGTTTCGGTAGTGATAACACCCAATTCGGTGGGAATAAGAGTCTTACCGTCGCGGCGGATATATCCGCGCGAGATTATCGTCGTAATGGTTGCGGTATAGGTCGACGGTCTGCCGATGCCCATATCCTCAAGCGCCTTACTGAGTGAGCCTTCGGTGAAGCGCAACGGCGGTTGAGTGAATTTTTGCTCCGGCTCGATGGTTTTTGAAACGAGCTTATCGCCCTCGTTAAGCTCAGGAAGAGTCGTAGAGCCTTCTTCATCGGGATTTTCATCGCCTATATCGCCGTAAACTGCGGCAAAACCGCGGAATTTAACCGTATGACCGTTTGCGCGGAATATGCAACCGCCCGCAATGATATCGGCAGTAACGGTATCCAAAAGCTCGGGTGCCATTTGCGATGCGATGAAGCGATCCCAGATGAGCTTATAAAGCTTATACTGATCGTTGGTTATCTTACCGCGCAAGGCTTCGGGCGTTATCGAGGGATCGGTGGGACGGATCGCCTCGTGCGCGTCCTGCGCGTTCTTTTTGAGCTTGTATTTATTGGGAGTAGCCGGATAATATTCTGCTCCGTAATTGCTAATGATGACCGACTTTGCCGCTTCGCGCGCTTCGTCGGAAATGCGTATCGAGTCGGTACGCATATAGGTGATAAGACCGTGAGTGCTCTTTTCGCCGATGTTAACGCCCTCGTAAAGCTCCTGAGCGATAAGCATCGTCTTTTGCGATTGGAAGGAAAGCTTGCGGTTCGCATCCTGAAGCAGAGTAGAGGTGATAAACGGAGGCGCGGGACGGCGCTGCTTTACTGCACGCTTGACCGATTCCACCGCAAAATCGCCGTCTTCAATTGCAGAAAGCACGGCTTTGACCTCGGATTCGTTAGCAAGCTCCTGCTTCTTTCCGTCGCGGCCGTAATATTTTGCCTTGAACACCTCGCCGTCCTTGGTGACGAGCATTACGGTGATCACCCAATATTCATCGGGGACAAAGGCCTGTATCTCCTGCTCACGTTCAACAACTATCCTTGTTGCGACCGATTGAACTCGTCCTGCGGAAAGACCGTTTTTAATATGCTTCCAAAGGAAGGGGCTGATCTTATAGCCGACAAGACGGTCAAGAATTCTTCGCGTTTGTTGGCTGTTGACTAAATTCATATCGATATCGCGAGGATGCTTAATTGCTTCCTTGACGGTATTTTTGGTAATTTCATTGAACGTGATACGCTTTGTCTTTGCGGGATCAAGCGCGAGCACGTTCGCAAGATGCCAGCTTATCGCTTCGCCCTCACGATCAGGGTCGGCCGCAAGGAATACGCGGTCAGCCGCCTTTGCTTCCTTACGAAGCTCGTTGATAAGATCGCCCTTGCCGCGAATGTTGATATATTGCGGTTCAAAATCGTTCTCGATATCTATACCGAGCTTACTTTTGGGAAGGTCGCGAACGTGTCCCTTGGACGACTTGACCTTATAGCCCTTGCCGAGAAAGCCCTTGATTGTATTCGCCTTGTGAGGCGATTCGACGATTACGAGTGTGTTCATCAAATTTCTCCTTGAGTAGGTTTCGCGTTGAATTGAATATGTTTTGTGTTAATATGTGATCAAGTGTTATTTCAAAATTTAGAGGATATGAATCTGCCGCCCGGACAGGAGATTATGCTTCCGTCGATCTCCATAAAGGTCAGTTCGGTCATTACGTCGGAAATGTTGCTTCCGAGCTTCGCCGCTATTTCGTCGGCAGTTATCGGCTTTGCGCCCTTCAAGACCGTCATTATCGCCTTGGAGAGATCGCCGGAAAAGGTTTTTTGTTCCGTCATCTGCTCGGAAGCAGACGTTTGAACGTCCGCCTCGGGCTTGCGGATCTCGGCGACCCTTTCGGGTACCTTTGCTCGCTTTGCGGATTCCTTTTTACCGACAGGCGCGTTGCCGTAGGAATTTAATCTTTCGGTCGTTGACGGCTTATAGATCTTCAGCTTGTCGGGATGATTTATCATAAGCTTGCCCAAAACGTCCATAGGCTCGGTCACGGCGGGTGTGCCGTTTTTGATAAGCCGATTCGTGCCCGCGTTTTCGGTGCCCAGCGCACCGGGTATTGCAAAAACCGTTCTGCCCTGAGTGGTTGCGTGACGGGCGGTTATCAGCGCGCCGCTCGTTTCGCCTGCTTCGGCGATCACCACTGCGTCGGATATGCCGCTGATTATTCGGTTACGGTTCGGAAAATCAGCTCTTGTGCGCGGTGCACCGGGATAAAGCTCGCTCATTACGAGTCCGCGCTTATAAAGTGTTTCAAACGCTTTAACGTTTTCCTTAGGGTAAATATCGCCTATTGGGTTGCCCAATACGGCAACTGTATAACCGTCTGCCATAATCGCACCGCGGTGTACGGCGGTATCGATACCCTTTGCGAGTCCGCTTACCACGCATGCCCCGCTTTTCGCAAAATTATAGGCAAACATTTCGGCAGTTTGCTTGCCGCTGTCGGTCATATTTCTCGTTCCGACGACAGCAATGCAGGCAAGCTTGTTCAGGTCGCGCATATCTCCTATCGAATAAAGTGCGACGGGCGGCATTTCGATGCCGCGCAATCCTTCGGGATAAAGCTCATCGTAATAACCCGTGACCCTAACACCGAGAGCTTCGCATCGCTTAAGCACCTCAAAGGCAGATGAATTATCCTTATTTTCGAGCCGTTTGATATATTTCGCCTTTGATTCGCCCAAAAACGAAAAATCCTCACAGTTGTAAATATCCTCGATGCTCGGAAATTCGGCGAAGATTTTGCTCACAAGACGGCTGTAAAGCCCAACCGCTTGCTGCAGCCAGATATAAAGCAATTCCTTTTTCATTACATTCTCCCGCGCTTGGCTTCCCAAAGGCATATTGCCGAGGCGACCGCCGCGTTAAGGCTTTCGGTCTTGCCCGACATAGGAATGATGGCAGTCATGCTACACGCACCGATGACCGCGTCGGATAATCCTTTGCCCTCGTTACCTACGGCAAAAATATCGTTTCGGTCAATTTCAAATTCGCCCAAGGTATACGCGTTATCGGTCAGCGCCGTCGCGATAACGCGGCGGTCTTGATCCTTTAAAGCTTCGATCGCTTCAACCGTATTCGGGCAAACGAAAATCTCGCCCGTGAACAGCGCACCCATTGTTGCGCGGACGGTCTTGGGCGAAAAAACGTCGGCACAGCTGCCGCAAAGCAGAACCTTACAGTCAAGCGCAGTCGCGGTTCTGATAACCGTACCTACGTTGCCGTTATCCTGAAGATCGACAAGCATTATCGCATTGCCGCTTATCTTTTGCGAAAGCTCGGAATATCCGATTTCGCTTCCCGCGAAGGCAACGCTTTTTAAATATTCGGCAACCGTAAAAATACCCTGCGGTGCTTTTTCCTCGGTAAGCTTTTCATAAACCGGAGCGGTCACCTCAAATACCTCACAGCCTGCGCCGGCGATCAGCTCGGCATATTTGCTCATGGCATCCTCGCGCACGAAGAGCATTTTAGGTGTGTTGCCCGCTTTAAGAAATTCCTCCAAAAGATGCACGCCTTCAAAATAAAAAAGGCGTGTTTTTTCCCTTTCGCGCTTATCGCGCAACGCGGTAACGTTCTTTACGGTCGGGTTGTTTCTCGATTCTATTCTTTTAACCATACTTTTTCCCAAAAAAAGAAAGCATACTATTATATTATATAATAATAGTACGCTTTTTAAATATTGTCAATATAAATTTAACATTTTTTTGCAAGCAATATTCTGTCGATTTTCGAGTAATCGCGCAGTACCGCCACGCTGTATCCGTTTTCTTGCAAAATACGCGAAACGTCTTCGCACTGACCGATGCCGATCTCATAGATCAAAATGCCGTCTTTTTTGAGAATATGCGGCACCAAAGCAGTCACGATGCGGTAGTATTTCAAACCGTCCTCGCCGCCGTCAAGCGCGGTGTCGGGTTCGAATCCGACCTGAGGAGAAAGCGTTTGAATATCGTCCGTAGGAATATAGGGCGGATTGCAGATGACCATATCCAAGGGACGCTCGATAATAGATGCAAGCTCGATATAATCGTCCTCGTCAAGTGCATCGAAGCGGCGAACCGAAACGTTTTTTTGATCCTCAAGATTCTTTTCGGTATAGGGCAACGCCTTTAACGAAAGCTCAAGCGCATAACCGCTGACCGTAGGCTTTTCAGCCGCAATAGCCTTTGCGATAGCACCGCTTCCGCTGCAAATATCCGCAAAAAGGTCGCCGTCCTTAAGCACGCCGAGAGCCGCCTTAACACCGATCTCAGTGTCGCTTCTCGGAATGAAAACACCGTCGCCGACGTTTATTTCATATCCGTAAAAATTGCATTTTCCAAGCACGTATTGCAAGGGCTTTCCGAGCGAAAGCTCAAACACCGCACCGCTTATAAACGGGTCGATAGAGCGTGATACGTCATCGTCGAGATGCGCCAAAAGATGACCTCTTTCAACCTTCAACGCTTCACAAAGAAGCATATCGGCAATAACGTCGCCTTCGTCGGGAGAAATCTCAAGAAGCATTTCGCGCAGCTTTGCGCGGTACTGTTTAAGCGTCAATTTTTTCCTCCTCGGCAGTGCCGTTTTCTTCGGTGGTTTCGATGGTTTCGGTGGTTTCGGCGGAAGGTTCAGCTTCGCCGTTTTCTTCCTTGCTATCTTCCTTTTGCCATTCCTCCATAGCGGCAAGACATTCCTCGTAAAATCCGGGGAAATCATCGGGAAGCGCGCATTTAAGCGAGGTTATGCCGACCTCGATAATATCGTCGCTCGGCTCACGCGTGGTAAGATTCTGCATCCAAAGACCGGGGCGTGAAAGAGCGCGAATGAGCGCGTTATCGTGTCTGCCCGCATAGCGAATAAATTCATAACCGATACCCACGGTAAGGGGCAAAAGCGCGATCTTAAGCAGGCTGCGGAGCCAAACCGTTTCAACAGCCCAAAGGAAGATTATGCCGACGGCGATGGAAAGAATTATCATCGAGAACATAAAGCTCGTGCCGCAACGGGGGTGGAAGCGCGAGTGCTTTTTGACGTTTTCAACGGTAAGCTCGTCGCCCGCCTCGTAGCAGAAAATACTTTTATGCTCGGCGCCGTGATACATATAAACGCGCTTCATATCGGGGATAAACGCGGTAAGCCAGATGTAAAGAATGAAGACGATGACCTTAAAAACGCCTTCGACGATATTACGCCAAACGTTTGCCGCCGCGCCGTCGAGGTTGGGAATATTATCGAAAATAAGGCCGCCCAAAAACGTAGGCAGGAAGATGAAAAGTCCAACGGCAAGCGCAACGCCCAAAACGAGCGAGATCGCCGAAATAAGACCTATCAACCATTTTCCGCCGTGCTTTTCAAGCCATTTGTCAAGCTTGGAGGTCGATTCCTCCTCGGTTGTATCGAGTCCGAGCATATCGGTACCGGTCGTTATAGTGGAGAAGGACATTACCATCGATTCAACAAAATTGACAACACCGCGGATAAGCGGCCATTTAAGTATCTTGCATTTGTCGGAAATCGATTTGTTTCCCTTTCGGGTCACCGAGATCTTTTTGTTATCCAATCTGCGCACAGCGATAGCGGTATGCTGCTTGCTTCGCATCATAACGCCTTCGACGATCGCCTGACCGCCGACAGCGCCGCGACGTGCGGCAATACCGCAGCCTTTGTTTTCGGCAGCTTTTTCTTTTTTACTCATTTTATCCTCACATAGCAGTTGATTTTCTTTCGATTTTGTATTATACTATATAAAACCCGAAAATAAAACCCCCTTTTTTGAAAATTTACAAGTTTTTAACGGATTCAGCTATGCAAGAGAAGATTTTTACCAAAAATGACAGCGGATTTATTTGCGGACATTGCGGAAAAGAGGTGCCGCCCTTGGGCTACAGCTCGCGCAATCACTGTCCGTTTTGCCTTTATTCGAAGCACGTCGACGTTAACCCCGGCGACAGAGCGGCGGATTGCGGCTCGATGATGCGACCGAGCGCAGTGACGGTGAACTCCAAAAAGGGCTTTATCATCACCCACAAATGCGTCAAATGCGGTGCCGAGCGAAACAACAAAATGCAAACAGACGATGATACCGCACTGCTCATAAGACTTACGAATCCATACAATCTGGAGAAATACGAATGAACGAAAAAGAATCGAACAGCCCCGAAATTAAGGAAACGAAATATTACACCTTAAAGCTTACGATCGCTACGGCGATAGCCTTTGCGGCGGCATTACTGCTCCGTCGGTCGATGGGTGCTGTCGCGATGCTCCCGATATCGCTCATCCTTTGCTTTGCATCGGCGGTCATCGATATAAGCGCGATCACCAAGGCGGTCATTTTCGGCGTTATGACCTTTACGCTTAACTCCATCGAGAATAAAAACACCGAGGTTGCGGTTATATTTTCTGCATTATGTATACTTGCGGTTCTGCTTGCTCACTACTCGTTTTACAAGATAAAGGCATCAAAAAAAATCGGTATACCCATCGCCTCGGCAAGCGGCATTCTTTGTATCGCCTTAAGCGTTATTTTCGTCGGCAACCCCTTTTCCGCCTGGGCGGCTGCGGATATTATCACACTCTACACCGATTCAAATTATCCCAACAACGAAAACGCGGCGCTGGGCACCTTTGAGTTTACCGAAATATACTACGATTACAGGGTCGACGCCTATTGCGTTGATGCAAGCAGCAGCAAATTCCCGACCGAGCCGTCGCCTATTTCGGTCAACGGTGATGAGGTATATGACAGCTTTTATCACCTTATGGAGGACAAGATAAGCTCGGTATACGTGTCGGATATGTCAGCGGTTCTGCGCGAAAAGCTGCCTGATGCAAGCTTCAGAGTTGAATTCGACGGCTTCGTATCGCTTCCCGACCAAGCAATACTTTCATCCGAAAGCGGTGCCCTTTACGGCAATGCAAACTACGATATTTTCATAGGCGGTATCCAAACCGCAAAGGATATGAAGACTGCGGTTGCCGAAATGGTAAACGCAATCGATTCGGCAGGCATCGGATATGCCCGTCTGACCTTTAAAAGCGGTATCGGTCTGTGGATGAGAAGAAGCGTTACCGTCAGCCCGAACCACCTGAAGGGACACCTTGCCTTGACCGTAGATTACGTTCCCGTTATTAACACCAACGAGTTTTCGGAATACGTCCGTAAAGCAATTTTGAACAAATAATTATGTAAACCGTCTGCGTTTTTTCGAAAGAAAGATTCAGACGGTTTTATATTTTGCTTATGAATTGGCAACACTATCCTCGGCAGGAAAAATTACATATACTTTTGTCAGAAGGAGTGTTTAAGTTGAAGCTACAAAACGGCGAAGAAGGTATACGCCGAGGAGACATATATTACGCAGACCTGAGTCCTGTCGTCGGCTCGGAGCAGGGCGGAATACGTCCCGTGCTTATCGTGCAAAACGATATGGGTAACAGATACAGTCCGACCGTTATCGCCGCGGCGATAACGAGCCGTACCGGCAAAACCAAGCTGCCTACCCATATCGAGGTTTCGGCAAAGAACGAAGCACAGGGCGAAAATTGCGGTCTTGCAAAAAACTCGGTCATTTTACTCGAGCAGATAAGAACAATTGACAAAAAACGCTTAAAGGAGCGCATGGGCAAGCTTGACGAGCAGACGATGCAACAGGTCGATTCGGCGATCGGAATCAGCTTTGGATTAAACTGACCGCTTAAAGAAAACAAAAAAGCACTCGGGGAGTCCCTCTGCAGGGAAAATCTCAACGAGTGCATTTTTTATTATTTCTTATGCTTGATTATCATAGCAACGGCAACCGCAACTATCGCAAGACCAAGCACTGACAGAAGAACGATAAGCCAAGCGGGAATACCGTTATCGGTTTGCGGCTCGGTTATCAAATTATCGGCCGAGGACTCGCCTTCGGGATCGGAAGTATCTTCGCTTGTTTCAAGCGGAAGAACGTTTACCTTTACGGTCAGCTCCTCCGAGCGGTTAAAGCCGTCGGTAACAACGACGGTAAAGCTGTCTTCGCCCACGAAGCCTTCGTTTGCACGGTAGATCAGCGTTTTTTTATTCGCCGCTGCCGCAACGCTTCCGTTTTTCGGTTCTTGCGGAAATTCGACCTTAACGTCACCCCAGAAGGAATCGTCATCTACGATATTAATGTCGACCATCCCCCGCGAATCGCCCTCGGTAAGCTCCATGTCGCTCACCTCAAGCTTAGGTGCATCGTTTCGGTAGGTCTTATGGATAAAATTAAACGTAAGGTCATAAAGACGGCGCAGATAGATTCCGCGCGGAGTTTTCGTATCGGCATAACAGAAATCGTAAAAGCTTCCCGGCCCTGCGCCCTGATAATAGGTCTTAAAGCTGTTCATATAACCGGTTTTTGCGCCGTAATACAGATAGCTTTCGTAATTATACCCTGCCTTTAAATAATCGTCTCCACGGAAATAGGACGGCTCGTTGGTTTCCATTTCGACACCGAGATGGTTGTTATATACCGACCGGGCAAACTCCCCAAGCATTCCGATTTCAAAATAATCCTTGTTCGTGAACGCGACGTTGGGCTGCATTACCGCAGAGGAAAAGCCAAGCTCCTCCCAATGATCAAAGCCTGTCGACAGATAAAACGGGTCGAAAATAGTTTTTAATTTTCTTTTCTTTGCATAATCGTTAAAGCTTTTTACAAGCTCGGCTTCGTGATTTGAATCGGAATAGTTTACCTCCTCACGCAGCCAGTAAAAGCCTGCAAGCTCAAGGTTTTCATAGCCTTTTGCTTTGAATTCGTCGATACATTTATCGGCAAACCATTTGATTATTGCGGTGCGCTCCTCAAGCGTTACGCAATATTCGTCGACTCCGTCACCGTTAATATCGCCGAACGGCTTATCGAGCACGGTCGGATAAGGCATCGTTAAGAATACCTTGTATTTTTTCTCGACCCCCAATTCGCCGAAAACTCTGCCTACAACGCTGTCAAGCGCATCGATATCCTGACCGTCCTTAAAGGTATGCTCGAAATAAAGCTCCCAATCGGACATTACCGCACCCGGCTTGCCGTTGGTTTTGACCAAACGTCCGCCCGACGGATAATCGCCGTGACAGGGCACGAATGCTATCGCATCGAACATGGTTCCTTGAATGTTTCCGTTTACGTCAAGATAAGCAACGTACGGAAGAAGCCATTCCTCCGAAAGGATAGCCTTTTCGGGATCGGGGGCATAATAACCGTTATATATCTTCATCACGTTGGAAACGCCGTCAAGATTTTTGAAATATCCCTCAGGCTCGGTCTTTTCATCGGGGGTCACGGCTTTCTCATCGCCGCTGAGTGTTTTACTGCCGAATACTTGAATTTCATCGCAAAAGGTGAAGATGTCGCTTGAAAATTCGACTCTTACGAAGCGCGCCGAATAGGTTTTATCGAGCAAGACCTCAAATTCGCACCTTGCGGCAACAGAATAGGTAAGGTCGTAATTGGTTTCGTATTTTTTAACTGTCTGATAATCGACTCCGTCATCGGAAAGGTAGATATTTATGTAACGCGGTGCATAAACTCCCGACGGACGGTTATGAAAAAAGGATGCTTGAACCTTATTTACCGCGCAATTGTTTTTAAGATCAAAGGTAACGAGCCTGCTTTTCGACCGAAAGGCTTTATACCAAAGCTCGGAGCCTTCCGATGCGGGCGCAAGCTTTCCGTCGGTAAGCTGACCGTTATCGACGTCGAATTTAACGCCGTTTTCAACAAAATTATCGTAGGACATCGTTGTCGGCTCACCCGATTCGACGGTATACGACATTCCGGCGACCAAATTTTCCTCGACTTGTGCCGAAACCGAAAGACAAAAGGAATTTACAAGCAATGCGAGGGCTGCGAGAAGCGCCTTTTTAACCATTTTTCTCCTCCGAAATTATATCGAAATAAAGCTCTCCGATAAGCTCGTGACCGTTTGCATTGGGATGCGGATCAAAGCTGATGTTTGCTGTAAGCAGACTTATTCCCGCATTGGTAAGCTTTTTGTTTGATTTATCGAATTCCGACCACACGGGTACGAGCTCATATCCGCATTCCTCGGCAAGCGCTTCGATAGGCGCGTTCAGAAAGGCAACTGCACGCTCACCGTGAGCGGCAAGATCAAGCTTTTGCTCAACATCCTGAAAAGAAAGATTTACGTCCTTATACGGATTGTAAACCGTTTGAAAATAAACCGTCGCGTTGGGATTAAGCTTGCGTATTTCGGCAATCATTTGGGGAATTTCTACCTCCAAGCGCTTACCTGCATCGGTGATAAGCGAATTGAAGGTATCGCTTTCGAAGGCGATATTTATTGCGCCGAATGCTTTACTCAACACGTCGCAGGCATAGGAAAGCTTTTCCTTCTCCTCGCCGTCGGGCGTGACGGTATATTTAAAATAATCGGCGACAGCTTTAGGATCAAGCTCACGCAAGGCGTTCATCGCCGTTTCGATGCTGTCAAGCATTTGCAGAATGTTGTTGCCGCCGATGCTGATTATAACGCTGTCGCAGTCCTTTATCTCCTCGGGAGGAGTTGTTTTTAAAAATTCGACCAGCTCGGCACCCGTACGTCCGTCAACGCCGTAATTGCTGACGCTTACTTCCTCGTATACCGATTTGAGCGAAAGCTCCAAAAGCGCGGAAAAGCGCATGCTTTCGGGTGATTCAAGCCCATATCCGCGCGCTATCGAATCGCCTAAAACAACGGTTTTATAGCTGTTTTTTTCATTTTCCGAAGCCTCCAAGGAAATTTCGTTTACGGTCGGGACGTCCGAAGCGTCGGGCTTATCAGACGTAGTTTCGGAGCCGTTGTCGGATCGGTCTATGTTATCGATTTTTGCACCGCCGCACGAATAAAGCGACGTTGGCAATATAAAAATCATCAAAAAAAGTACAAGAAGCTGCTTCATGTTTTCCCTCGTTTCGGAGCGTGCGCTCTGTTTAATTCATTATAAAACGCGATATATAAAAAATCAAGTAAAATTAATCACTTTTAGCGCATATATTTACATAAGAGGTGATCGACTTGAACGGCATTAAAGGCTTTATGCTTAATAACTCGCTTGCGGCGACCAGCGCGTTGATCAAGGACGGTATTATTTATGCCGCGGACGGAAAGGAATGCAATATTCATATTTTCGATCTTTGCGGCAACCGCACACACGGTATCTGCACCGCACGGGCATACAGTCGTCTGCGGTACAATGAGGATGCAAACGCATTTACCGCGTTGGGTTGCGATTGCAGTAACCGTGTCTACGGCATCGACGAAAATTTCAACGAGCTTGGATACACCCAGCTAAACACCGATTGTATTCATAACTATAAATTCGGTGCATTGACCGACGTTTCGTCCGCACTTTTATCAAACGGACGCTTTTACGTGGCGGCTTTTGAAGCAGGCGCTTTCCTTTTTGATTCAAACGGAAGCATCACATCACAGCTGTGCAGGACCGAAAGAAACGAAACGTTGACCGATTTCATCGCGTTCGGCGAAGAAAGGTATGCATTTGCCTCAAGGCGAAGCGGCTTTACCGCCGTAACCGTATCGGACGTCGGACAAACGCAAAGCGCGATCGTTGACCGCAAGCTTTCGCTCCGTATGCTTTTCGCCGTCGGCGGAACCGTTTACGGCTTATTCGGCTACAGTTATATCTATAACCGTATCGCGCCGATTTATACAAACGGAATACTTGCTCTGCCGAAAGCTATTGAAAACTGCCAATCGCCGTGTTAAAATAGAAAAAAGAGGTGGAGAATTATGGGAAGATATCTGCTTGACGAAAAGACCTTGAATCTGATACGCACGCGCAAGGAGGACTCAAACAAAAGCGATTTCGGAACGCTTTTGACCCTTTGCGGCAGTAAGAATATGACGGGTGCGGCATATTTTGCGGTTATGGGCGCGTTAAGAAGCGGTGTCGGACTTTTGCGCTTTTGCGGGAACGAAGATACGCTTGACAAAATACAGCGAATCCTTTTCGAGCCGACCTTTTTGTCCATAGAGGATATAAAAAACACAAATTACACCGCATTTCTTTGCGGCTGCGGCATCGGTCGTACCCATGACGAATATCTTGAAGAGATCCTTACCGACTGCAACGCGCCAAGCGTGTTGGATGCCGATTGCATAAATTTTCTCTCACAGCATATTGATGTATTGGGGAAAATGAAATGCCGAAGGATTCTTACACCGCATCCCGGAGAAATGGCAAGGCTTTGCAAAACGGACGTCGATATTATCCAAGCAAACCGCGAGGAGATTGCGATAAATTTTGCAAGAGAGCATAAATGCATACTCGTTCTCAAGGGAAAGAACACGGTCATTGCAGACGAAAGCGGCGATGTCTTTATCAATCAAAGCGGCTCGAGCGCGCTCGCAAAGGGAGGAAGCGGCGATGTTTTGGCAGGCGTTATCGCATCGCTTCTTGCTCAGGGCTATCGTGTGGAGGACGCCGCGAAATTAGCTGTTTACGTCCATGGGCTCGCGGCGGATAACCTTGAAAAAAGCTATGGGAAAAGCGGTGTCCTGCCGTCGGATCTGCCCAAGGAGATCGGAAGAATACTCGGCTGAATATCCCCGAAGATCTAAGGGGTTGAAGCTTTTTTGAAGAAAACATTTTTTATCTTTTTTGCAATTTTCACCGTTATGCTTTCGGCCTGCAGCGACAGACCGGAGCCGCGCGAGCAGTTTTCGCGAACGATGCGTTTCACGGCAAATACCGTCGGGAGCGATTCGCAATACTCCGTGAATATTACTCCCGACTTTTGCGATATCGAATTCCAAAGCACCGGTATTCTCGGCGGAGCAACGCTTCATTTCGAGGGCGAAAAAAGCTTTGCCGCTGTCGGGGAATTCACGCTTCCCGTCAAGGAAAATAACTTTCCTGCGATGAAGGCGCTGATAAATGCCGTAAGATTGCTTGCAAGCACCGACATTTCCGGTGAAGAAGAACAAAACGGAGTTAAGTACACTATTGACGAAACGATGATTTTGGTGTACTATGATAAAGATACAAACAAAGTAATCGGCATAAGAACGGAGGAGCTCGGACGGGTTTTTGAATATACGCTGTCCGATCTTGAAGCTTATGAAGCACAGAGTAACGGCGCGAGTCGACCTTGACCGCATCGGACACAATTACAATTACATAAAATCGCTTGTAGGCGACGCGCGTGTGATGGCTGTCGTTAAAGCCGACGCCTACGGTCACGGCTCGATCGAGGTTGCAAGAAAGCTCGAAGCCCTTGGTTGTACCGATTTTGCCGTTGCTTGTCTCAGCGAAGCGCAGGAGCTTCGAGCCTTCGGCATAACCGGCAACATCCTTATTCTCGGCCCGACAGACGCAAAGCTTATAAACGAAGTAATCGAGGGTGATTTCATACAGACCGTCGACAGTCTTGATTATGCGAAAGCGCTTGCCAAGCGCGGCAGAGTGAGAGTGCATATCAAGGTCGATACAGGTATGTCGCGCCTCGGCATCTATTGCCATAGCGAAATGTATATTTCTTCCTGCGCGGATGAAATAAGCGGAATAGCATCGCTTGAAAATATATCCGTCGAGGGAATATTCACCCATTTTGCCGACAGCGACGGTGACGGCGAGCAATTTACAAGATGGCAGTACAAAATATTTACTGCTCTGCTTTCCGAGCTTGAAGCGCGCAATATAAACGTAGGCGTCCGCCATTGCTGTAACAGCGCGGCGACGATAAGATACCCTGAAATGCATCTCGATATGGTAAGAGCCGGAATTATACTTTTCGGTCTTATGCCCTCTGCGAATATAAAGGACGAAAATATCCGTCCTGCCATGCGGCTTTCGGCACGCGTTTGTGCCGTTCATACGCTCAAAACAGGCGATTGTGTAAGCTACGGATGCGGTTACCGCGCAAAGCGCGATACTCGCGTTGCGGTCATCGCGATCGGATACGCCGACGGCTTTTCACGCGTATATTCGGGCAAGGAGCTTATCCGTATCAACGGCAAGACCTTTGCTACCGTCGGAAAGATATGTATGGATATGTGCATGGTGGATATCGGACTTAATTTTGAATGCTCGGTACGTGACGAGGCGGTCATTTTTGAAACGGCTGAGGATATTGAACGTCTTGCAAACGCGTTGGGCACGATAAATTACGAAATTCTTTGCTCGCTGAAGCACAGAGTTAAGCTTGAATATATTTAACTGTTTAACAAAACAAAAGACAGAGAACGAAAAATTCTCTGTCTTTTTTTGTTATTCAGATTAAACCTCGATCCACTCGCCGGGGTTTGCAAGAGCCTTGTTGCCTGCTTCGATAATGCCCATTACCGAAACGGTTTCGGCATGGTCGGCAAAGGTTTCGCCGGTTTTGAAGAAGGTGCAGAGCTTGTTGATGAAGTTATCGAAATAACCGCTCATCTGGGGAACCTTGTAGATAGAGCCGTCTTCATAGTTAACGACCATTTCAAAGTCGATGCCCTTCCAATCGTAGTGGCTCATAACGGCGCGTCTGCCGTTAGAAAATTCGATAACCATGGTTTCGTAGCCACTGCCGACCGACATGATTCTCTTAACCTCGCTGCCCATAAGAACAACGATAGGCTCGATTTGGTGGATAGCATAGGTATCGAATCTGCCGGGACCGCGAGAGTTGATAAAGCAAATGCCTTCGCGCGGAACCTCTGCCAATTCGTTTGCGAAACGGAGCGCAGAGGTCGAGAAGAAGGGTGTGTTGTTTGCTTCGCCGATAGCAACGATCTCCTTTGCGATATCCTTGGTGAGCGCAAAGGTCTTGTCAACGTAAACGCGTTTGCCGCTTGCAAGAGGTTCGCGGCAGAGGTCTAAATGTCTTTCGGGGTTATCGGGCGAGAGAACGATTATGCAATCGCTCTTTTCGACGACCTCGGCAATGGTGTTGCAGCGTTCAACACCGAACTTTTCGCACCATTCGTCTGTGGTAAGTCCGCCTTCCTTATCCTTTTCGGCATAAGCATAAGCAACCTTGAATTCATCGCCGAACTGCTGTGCAATGAACTTAGGATAATTGTTAGCGTGCCATTCATCAAGGAAATAATCAATAAATCCGATCTTGATCATTTTTATGCTCCGATCTTGTCCTTTAAGAAGTTAACCGCGAGAAGGATGTCTGCATAGGGATCGTCGCCGCATTCGCGTTCAACGGTAAGGAAGCCGTTAAAGCCGATATCGGAAAGCGCCTTAAGATATGCATCAAAGGGAACGTTACCCTCTCCGAGAGGAACTTCGAGGAAGTAGTCGGAAAGACGAAGGTCTTCAATGCCGCCTTCAGCGAAGAAGGTGTAAACCTTGCGGGGATCGATGATAAAGCCCTTGCCGTCCTTTGCGTGGGTATGAACGATATAGCTGCCGAGGGTATAAACCGCTTCAACAGGATCGGTGCCGGTGCACATAACGAGGTTTGCGGGGTCCATATTTACGCCGAAGCCCTTGGAATTAACGTCGTCAAGGAACGCCTTAAGACGTGCCGCGGGTTCGGGACCGGTTTCGATTGCGAAAGTAACGCCGACGGAAGCGGCATATTCGCCGATCTCACGGCAAGCATTAAGCATATTCTTATATGCTTCGCATTCGGTATCGCATTTATTGGTGTCCTCCGCGCATTCGGGAACAACGCCGATGTGGGTGGTAACTACCTTGGTGCCAAGACGTACGGCAAGATCTGCAACCGCTTTGCTTGCAGGGATCTTCCAAGCATTTTCGTCAGCACGTTCAAAGCCGTGGCCGCCGAAGTCGCCGCAAACTGCGGAAATAACGAGTCCGTATTGATCCAAAAGACCGCGAACGCGTTCAACCTTTGCATCGTCAAAGGTATCGTATTTGTTTTCGCCTTCAACAACGTAAAGCTGGATGCCTTGCGCACCAACCTCAGCCGCTTTAGCGAGTCCCTGCTCAAAGGGAAGCTTGAAGGAGTCGGTCATAACGCCAATTTTGAAATTAGCCATAATTCACCTCATAAAATTATTTGTTAATTTTGAATTTATCACTTTTAACCCACGAGCGCACTGAACGCTTCGGGAGCAAAATAAAACAGTGTTACGATGATACTTCCCGCGCCAAGTACGCCGAGCGCGATCGGAAGAAAGCTTTTCTTAAGGTCAAGTCCGAGCGTTATTGCAATAAGCGCACCCGTCCAAGCACCCGTACCGGGCAAAGGGATCGCCACGAAAAGGAAAAGTCCCCAAAAGAGTGCGCGCTTTGCGCCCGAATTCATTTTCGCGACCTTTTTTTCGCCTATTTCAAGTATCTTGCGGAAGGGGCGCCCGAACTTTTCAAAGCTTGCAAAATATCTTAACACCTTGCCGCCGAAAAGAATGAGAAAGGGCACGGGAATAAGGTTGCCGATCAACGAAATCAGCGTTACCGGTACAATATCGAGCCCCAAGCTGTAAAGTCCTACGGGGATAGCACCGCGAAGCTCTATGACGGGCAGCATGCTTACCGCCAAAACAATTAAATAATCAAACATTTTTTATCTTTATCCCTTAATCTTTTTCGTAATAATCGGAATAGCTCATCGAACCGTACCAGACAAGATAATCCTTCTTACCGAGCTGTTCCTTGCGTTCCTCGTATTCATCGCGAAGCTTTGCATCGACAACCGCCGTTCCGTAATCCGAAAATTCAAGGCTCGCCGAAAGAAAGCCTTCGTCGTCGGCAATTTTTACGTCGATATTTCCGATAAGTCCGCCGGATACGGTTATTTCGATGCCGACGGTCATTTCGTCGCCCGCATTACCCATTTCGGCGCGCGCATCGCGGATATCGGCAAGCAACGCGTTATATTCATCGATCTCCGCAAAGCAATCCTTCGAGCCTTCAACGATCTCATAAAGCGTATCGAACGCCTTATTTAGCGAAAACGAAAAGGAATATTTTTCGTTGTTATCTGCTTGGGTATAAACAAAGCCGTAGTTTTCCGTCATATATTCGTCGGAAAAATAGGTGTCGACGATTTCGTTGACTCTTTTGATAAATTTGCCGATGTTGATAACGTCCTCGGCAAAGGTTTCACTGTTGATAAGCTCGGCAAGTGACTTGTAATCGCCGCTTGCGATACGTGCAAAATAATCGAAATATTTGCTGATGCTCAGCTCCATCCCCAAAATTTCTTCATCTGGCGCGACCTTGCGGAAAAGTCCCGCATCCGATTCAAAGGCATAATATTCAAAGCCGTCATGACGGTAATAAGCAATATTTCCTGCGGTAAACGCATATTTTCCCTTTATAAGAGCATCGGGAATGACAAGCTCTATGCTTGCATCATCAAGCTCGGACACGGTACTGCCCGAAAGGTCGTTAACCGTTATTTTACAGGGCGCCGCAAAGGTTTCCGCCGCCGCAGACGTAAGACGGTCAAACGCGCTGTCGCCGCCGAAAAAGCAAACCAAAAGCGTGCCTGCCGCCAACGCGACCGCCAAAATTATGCAGACCGCGGCAATTATCGGTTTTTTGGTTTTTTTGCAGCTTGCTTCAGCATTGACGTTTACGACCGTTTTGCCGCAAGCCGAGCAGAAATTCGAACCGCTTTGCAATTCGCTTCCGCAATTTTCACAGTACATAGAATCACCATTGTATTTATTCATCACGATTTTATCAAATAACTAACTAAAGGTCAAGACGTTTGAAAAATTTTCTTTCTTTTTATTGTAATTATCGAAAGTTTATAGTATAATGTAGGGTGAATAATTATGAACTGTATCGGAGCGGTTAAGATAATGAATTTCAACTGCAAAGAAAATATAAAAATGGCACCCTTTTGCTCGATGAAGGTCGGCGGGAACGCAAAATATTTAATTCTCCCCAAAACCGAGGAGGAATTGATAAGCGCGGTCGGATATTTCCGCGAAAAGGGTGAAAAATATATTGTCGTCGGCAATTGCTCGAACCTTATTTTTGCCGACGAGGGTTATGACGGGGCGGTTATTTCAACGACTGATATGAAGGGCCTTTCCTTTGAAAACGGTATCATCACTTCCCTTTGCGGAGATACACTCTCCTCGTTGGCAAGGATCGCTTTGGAAAACTCGCTTACCGGACTTGAATTTTGCTACGGTATCCCCGGCACCGTCGGCGGCGCGGTATTTATGAACGCAGGCGCTTACGGCGGTGAAATATCCGAACACTTTATCCGCGGACGCTTTTTAAACGCGGACAACGAAATCGTCACCCTAAACGGCGACGAGCTTGAATTCGGTTACCGCAAAAGCCGCCTTATGCGTGAAGAATTGATACTTATTTCGGCTGAATTCACAGCAAAACAGGGCGAAAAGAGCGAAATACGCGCAAAAATGGATGAGCTTATGCAAAAGCGCAAAAGCAAGCAGCCGCTTGAATTCCCAAGCTGCGGAAGCGCGTTCAAGCGTCCCGAGGGCTATTTTGCGGGCGCTTTGATCGAGCAATGCGGATTAAAGGGCTTTTCCTTGGGCGGCGCAAGGGTTTCGGAAAAGCACGCGGGCTTTATTATCAACGGCGGAAACGCAACCGCGACCGACGTAATAAAGCTTTTGGAATACGTTTCCGAAACGGTTTTCAAAAATACGGGCGTTATGCTTGAGCCCGAAATAAGGGTGATTAAATAATGTCATTCACTTCACAGATAAAAGACCAGCTTGTTGAAAGCATACCGAAAAAGGATTGCTGCAAATCGTCGCTTACCGCGGGGTTTGAAATGCAGCCGCTTGATTCACGGTGCGACAAGGATCTCGGGTGTTATCTCCGCGGTGTGTTTTTGAAATGCGGAAACGTCACCTCCCCAGGCCGTAATTTTATGCTTTCGTTCACTCTGCAAAGCGATGAATATGCCGATTATCTTTTCGAACTGCTCGACGGCACGGGCACCGAGCCCAAGCGCTCGACCCGAAAGGGCAAGCCCGTGATCTATTACAAGGCAAGTGAAAGCATCGAGGATATGCTGTCCTTTATCGGCGGTACGAAAGCGGTGCTTAAGATATTGAGCGAAAAGGTTATGAGCGACGTCAGAAATAACGCAAACCGACTTTGCAATGCCGAAACGGCAAACCTCGACCGTACCGCACGCGCGGCGGCAGAGCAATGCGAGGCGATAAAGACGATCGTCGATCTGGGCGCGATGCACAATCTTCCGCCCGAGCTTCGCGAATGTGCCGAATTGCGCTTGGCAAACCCCGATATGTCGCTTGCTCAGCTGCGCGAGCTTTTCCGCGAGCCTGTTAGCAAATCGGGCATCAACCACAGATTTAAAAAATTGATCCAAATTGCGGAAACCTTAAAAACACAGCAATAGCGCCAAAGCGCTCGACCGAAAAGCTTCTTTTCGGTCGGTTATTGAGTTTTAATCTAACCGATAGGAACATTAATATGGCTTTCGTTCACTTGCATCTACACACAGAATATAGCTTGCTTGACGGCGAAAACCGCATTAATGCAATTCCCGATGCGGTTATTGAGGGCGGTATGGACGCCTGCGCCATTACCGACCACGGCGTTATGTACGGCATTGTCGATTTTTACAAGGCGTGTTCCGCCAAGGGTATCAAGCCGATAATCGGCTGTGAGGTATACGTTGCTCCGCGAATGATGGAGCAAAAGGAAAGAATGCTCGATTCCGATTATTCGCACCTTGTTTTACTTGCGAAGAACGAGATCGGTTATAAAAATCTTTTAAATATCGTTTCAAAAGCGTTCACCGTCGGCTTTTACTCGAAGCCGAGAACCGATATTGAAAATCTTACAAAATATTCCGAGGGACTGATTGCCCTTTCGGGCTGTATTTCGGGAAGCATCCCGAAGGCGATACTCGCAAACGATCTATCGCTTGCGCGAGAAAGAATTATTGTTTTCGACCGCATTTTCGGCAGAAACAACTTTTATCTTGAGCTTCAACGTCACGGCATCGACGGTCAGGAGGAGGTCAACCGCGCTCTTATCAACTTCTCGCGCGAGTTGGGTGTTCCGCTTGTTGCGACAAATGACGCGCATTACACAAAGCGCGAGGATGCGGCGGTACAAAAGCTTCTTTCGGCGATTGCCACGGGCAACACCGTCGAGGACAGCGGCTTCGGTATGGACGGAAGCGAGCATTACATCAAATCCGACTCTGAAATGCGCGCTTTGTTTTATGACGTACCCGAAGCGATTGAAAACACGGCGAAAATTGCTCAGATGTGCGATTTTAAGTTTGATTTCGAAAGTATGCATTTGCCTGCATTCAAAACGCCTTCTCCCTATAATTCCGAGCAATATCTCCGCAAGCTTTGTCTTGAAGGACTTGATGCTCTTTATAATTCGAACCGATTGTCCGACGATATTTCGGTCTACCGCGAAAGGATCGACCACGAGCTTTCGATAATCCACAATATGGGCTTTGACGATTATATGCTCATCGTTTGGGATTTTGTGAATTATGCAAGGCGCAACAACATCCCCGTCGGCTCGGGCAGAGGAAGCGCGGTCGGCAGTCTTTGTACCTATTCCTTGGGCATAACTCAGGTTGACCCGATCAAATTCAACCTCCTTTTCGAGCGGTTTCTTAACCCCGAAAGAGTCAGTATGCCCGATATTGATATCGACTTTTCCGACGAAAGACGCGGCGAGGTCATTGATTACGTCGCATCAAAATACGGCAAAACTCACGTTGCACAGATAATCACATTCGGTAAGCTCGCCTGCCGTCAGGCGGTGCGCGATGCGGGCAGAGCGTTGGGTATGAGCTATTCATCCGTCGACGAAATTGCGAAGATGATACCCCGCTATCTCGACGTTACGCTTGAATCGGCGCTTAAGGAAAACCCCGAATTAAAGCAGAGAGTCGATAACGACCCTGCCGCAAAAAAGCTTATCGATTATGCGGCAAAGCTCGAAGGACGTCCTCGCAACGCGAGCACGCACGCATCGGGCGTTGTCATCACCGACGAGCCGCTTACCAATTATCTCCCACTTGCGCTTAACGATAACGCAACGGTAACGCAATTCCCGATGAACACCGTTGCAGACCTCGGGCTTTTGAAAATGGACTTTTTGGGACTTCGCTTCCTTTCCATTATTCAAGGCACCGAAGCACAAATCAAAAAACATATACCCGATTTTTCGGCAGAAGCATTGCCCCTTGACGATAAAGCGACCTATGAAATGCTTTCCGAGGGACACGCTATCGGCATATTCCAGCTTGAAAGCGAGGGTATGCGAAATCTTCTTACGAAATTGAAGCCAAAGGATCTTGAGGATGTCATTTCGGTAATTTCACTTTACCGCCCCGGTCCTGCGCTTTCAATAGACGCGTTTTTGAAAAACCGCATCAATCCCGAAAAAACGCAATACGATCACGACTGCTTAAAGGAAATTCTTGCTCCGACCTGCGGCGTTATGCTTTATCAGGAGCAGGTCATGCAGATTTGCCGCACAATGGCAGGCTATTCCTACGGCAGAGCGGACATCGTTCGCCGTGCGATGGCGAAAAAGAAGCCCGAGGTTATGGCAAAGGAAAAGGATATTTTCCTGAACGGTGCCGAGAAAAACGGTGTTTCGCGTCAAAGCGCCGAGTCGGTTTTCGACAAGATGAGCGAATTTGCGAAATACGCGTTTAATAAAAGCCACGCCGCCGCTTACGCCGTCGTTGCATACCGCACCGCTTGGCTTAAATGCCATTATCCCCGTGAATATATGTGCTCGTTGCTTAACACGGTCATGGGATACAACGAAAAGGTCGGCGAATATATTGCAGACTGTGCGAGAATGGGAATAAAAATTCTTGCACCCACCGTTAACGAAAGCTTCGGCAGCTTCTCGGTCGAGGGTCAAAACCTTCGTTTCGGTCTTGCCGCAATCAAAAACGTCGGCGCGCTTTTTGCCGACAAGATAATCAACGAGCGAAGAAGAAAGCGCTTTTCGTCGCTTGAGGATTTCATTTCGAGATGCGCGCAATTCGGAAGCAGTAAGACCTTCGAATCGCTTATAACTGCAGGAGCTTTGGACGAATTCGGTATGCCGCGAAGCCAAATGCTCGCAGGGCTGTCCAAGGCGCTTGAAACAGTGACTAAGGACCGAAACCGTAATTCCGAAGGACAAATGAGCCTTTTCGGAAACGGAGCGGCGGTTGAAGAAAGCGTTTTCGAATATCCCGCCTCCAATCTTCCCGAGCTTTTAAAGAGCGAAATACTCAAGGGCGAAAAGGAAATGACGGGGCTCTATTTTTCGGGCCACCCTCTCGACGGGTACCGCGACGTACAGCATCAAATCGGCTCACTGTCGGCAGAGCAGATAAAGACAGGTCTGGAAAACGGAACGCTGAAAAAGAATTCGTTAATAAAATTTATCGGTCTTGTAACAAAAAAACGCTCGAAAACGACTAAAAAGAATGATATAATGGCTTTCATCACCGCAGAAGACGAAAGCGGCGAGGCGGAATTGATCTGCTTTCCCACACTTTATACCGCTTCGGGAAGCCTTATTTCCGAAAACAAGGTGCTTGTTTTCAGCGGCAACCCCGAAATAAGCGACGTCTACGGCGACGAGGGTGCAGAGCGTATAAGCATACTTTTAAAATCGGTTTGCACTCCCGAGGAGGCAGTAAGCGAAGCCCAAAACGGAAATAAAACAAAAAAAACGCCCTATTACGGTAGCGGCGAAAATAAAAACGTCGGTAAGCCCGAAGCAAAAGCCGCCTCGGACAATACCGCACGATCGCTTTATATCAAGGTAACGGCAGAAAACGAGTCTTCGCTCGAGGATGCCCTTGCACTTGCATCGCGCACGGCAGGCAATTCGCGCATTTTGGTTTACTTTGAAGCCGAAAAACGTCTTGCCGCCGCAAAAGGCAGGTCGGCAAACATTACCGAAAGACTGCTTGCTCAGCTAAAGGCGCTTATGGGCGAGAGCAATATTGCAGTCAAATAAAGCGATAGAAAGGAAACGATATGTCAGACAAGGAAAAGCTTGAAAACGCAGGGGATGACGGAAAAGCCACCCGCAATTTCGAACCCGTCAACGAACCGCAGGCCGAAGGCGGACATACAAAAACCTTCGACACCGTCGACGGCAAGGAAAAAGCAGACAGCTTAAACGATACGGATGAAGCCGAGGAAAAGGAAGGCAACGAGCTTACCGCGCGCGCGGCAAAGGCCACCTTTTCGACGGTTATGTTTGCATTCCGCAAGGTGTCGACCTATTTGCTGAATATATTGCTCACGGTTTTGCTTGTGGGCGTTATTACCGGCGCAGTAGTGGCGATCTGCTTCGTATTTTATATCAAGGACTATGTTGACCCGAACTTTACCGGCCTTGATAACCTTAAGTTCGACTCGGCACTTTCGACTACTATGTATTACGTCGACAAGGACGGCAACGAGGTTTTGATGGAGGAGGATACCCTCGTCAGCAGCGAAAACCGTCTATGGGCAAGCTATGCCGATATTCCGCAGGACCTTATCGACGCATATATCGCGGTCGAGGACCAGCGCTTTTTCGAGCATAACGGCGTTGATACGACAAGAACCGCCTCGGCAATATACAATTTCTTTATTCCCACAAGCTCAAGCTACGGCGGCGGCTCGACGATAACTCAACAGCTTATCAAAAACGTCACGGGCGAAAATGAGGCGACCATCCAACGTAAGGTGCAGGAGATATTCCGTGCACTTGACGTCGAAACGAAATATACCAAGGAAGAGATATTGGAAATGTACCTCAACACCATTTATCTCTCGCATAATTCCTATGGTGTACGCGTTGCCGCAAAGACGTATTTTAACAAGGAATTGCACGAATTAACGCTTGCCGAATGCGCGTCGATCGCATCTATCGGCAAATGGCCGACTCACTACGATCCTATTTCCAACCCCAAAAACAACCTTACGAGAAGAAACCTCGTCCTCAAGCTTATGCTTGAGCAGGGCAAGATATCGCAGGAGGAATTCGACGAAGCCTATGATGCACCGCTTAACCTCGGCGGCGATAAGGAAGAGGATACCTCGGGCAAGATACACTCCTATTACATCGACGCGGTAATGGATGACGTTATCGACGATCTGATGGCGGAATACGGATATGACGAGCTTACCGCATCGCAAATGCTTTTCGCGGGCGGCTTGCAGATAGTCACCTGCCTCGATCCCGTTATTCAGCAATGCGCCGAAAAGGTATTTACCGACAGCACGTATTGGCCTGAAACCTCGGGAATGCAGGCACAATCGGCACTGTGCATCATCGATCCCGAAACCGGCAATTTGTTGGCGATAGTCGGCGGCTTGGGCGAAAAACGCGAAAACCGCGGTCTTAACCGCGCAACGCAATCCTACCGTCAATGCGGTTCTTCGATAAAGCCTCTTTCGATCTATGCCTACGCCATCGATAACGGATACATTTCGACAAATACTCCGCTTGACGACGTGCCCCCCGTTTATTATGAAGAAAGCGAAAGCTATTGGCCGAAAAACTCGAACGGCAAATATCAGGGCTTCGTTTCGCCCTCTTATGCGATTCAGGCATCGCTCAATACCATCGTTGTCCGCCTTTGCGAGCAAATGGGCGTTGAAAACGTATACAACAACTTCAAAAATTACGGCTATACCACGTTGGTCGATTCCGTGACACTTTCAAACGGAACAGTGCTTTCGGACATCAACACGTCTCCGCTTGCACTCGGCGGTATGACCTACGGCGTTACCGTGCGCGAGCATACACAAGCCTACGCTACGCTCGCAAACAGCGGTATCACCTCGAAGGCAAGAACCTATTCCGAGGTACGCGACAGCAACGGCAGAGTTATTCTCGATAACAAGGAAGAGCACACCGTTAAATATAAGGAGGGCACGACCGCAATACTCACCGATCTGCTCAAAGGAGTGGTTTCCGGCCCCTACGGTACCGCAAGGGCAAGGATCACCTTCTGGAAGAGCTTTGAAGGTCTTGAGGTAGCGGGCAAGACCGGTACGACCAACGATAAAAAGGACGTTTACTTTGCGGGTTATACTCCCGATCTTGTGGCTTGCTGCTGGTACGGTTATGACCGAAATCAGGTGATTACCGCCTCGGGTAACCCTGCGGCAGACCTTTGGAACGCGGTCTTTAAGGAAATTTATACCTATTACGAAAAGAACGGCATCAGCTATCAAAAGGAATTTGACGTGCCCTCTACCCTCGTCGAGGACGTGGAATTCTGCGTTGTTTCGGGCAAGCGTGCAACCGATGCCTGCCGAAACGATCTTTATCATCTCCGTGGCGACGGTATGGATTGCGTTGTAACGGGTATGCTTTACGAGGATCAGATCCCCACCGAGGAATGCGATGCTCACGTTATGGTAAAATGGGACACTGTGACGGGCGGCATCTGCTTCGACGGCTGTACCTGCCCTGCAGAAAACATTATTAACGTAGGTCTTCGTAAGATAACGCTTGACTACCGCGCACTTCACGAGGGAGTTAAGGTTACCGATGCACAATATCTTTATATGGATATTCCCGAAGGCTACGTTTTCCCGTTAAGCCCCGACGTTCCTTATTTTCAAAATCTTCTCCCCGAGGGATACAATTTCGGCAGTGCAACGTCAACAAAGCCTGCAAACCGCATTTGCACCGAGCACTATCATCCCGCGCCGAATATACCCGTCGTTCCCTCGATCCCCGATACGGAAGAGCCTGTAATACCTTAAAAATCAAAGAAGGCTGTCGAAAAACAGCCTTCTTTTTATACATTTTTTCTTATCAGTGCTCATCAAAAAATTCAAGCAATTCTCCATCGGGGCCGCAAACGAATGCGATGCGCATTTTTATTACGGGGGTAGCTCCCTCGGGCGCAACCTCACAGGGCTCGCGCATAGGCTTTGCTCCTGCGTTCAATGCCGCTTGGTATGCGCCGTCAACGTCATCGGTCTTGAATGCGAGGTGAAGAAAACGCTCGTCAACACGGTCGCGAGCCTCGCCGCGTCCGAAAATTTCGATACAGCCGCCGTCGCCCATATTCATCATAACGGCTCTGCCCTCGCCTTCGCCCCAGCGAACGCGTTCGGTGAGTCCGATAGCCTTATAAAATTCAACGCTTTTGTCTAAATCGCTTGCATTAAGCGCGATGTGGTGAAATCCCTTTACCATTATCTTTTACCTCTTTTTTGATTTTGCGTTTTTTTATTGTTCGGCTTGTTGCTCGGTCTGCCGTTTTGCTTACCGTTTGTGGGACGTTTTTGAACGTTGACCGCGGGACGGACAAGACAATCGCGGCTGTGACCGATCAGGTCTTCCCTGCCCGCTTTTATCAATGCCTTACGTACAAGCGGCGCGTTTGCGGGGCGGGCAAATTGAAGCAATGCACGTTGCATCTGCTTTTCCTCGTAATCGCGCGCGACGTATATCTCCTTCATCGTCATCGGATCGTAGCCCGAATAGAACATACAGGTCGACGCAGTACCCGGCGTGGGATAAAAATCCTGCACCTGCTCGGGATTTAGGTTATTTTTCTTCAGATAAAGCGCAAGCTCGATTGCAGATTCAAGTGTGCTTCCGGGGTGGGAGGAAATCAGATAGGGAACGATATATTGCTCCTTTCCCGCTTCCTTGGTGAGTGTGGCAAACTTCGCCTTGAATTTATCGTATTCCTCGATAGGCGGCTTACCCATAAGCGCAAGCACGTCGTTACAGCAATGCTCGGGCGCGACCTTTAAATGACCGCTAACGTGATCGTTAACAAGCTTACGGAAGAATTTGTTATTCTTGTCGGCAAGGATATAATCGTATCGCAAGCCCGAACGGATGAATACCTTTTTAACACCCTTAACCGCTTCAACCGCCTTTAAAAGCTCAATATATTCGCTGTGATCGACCTGCATATTCTTGCAAACGGTCGGAGTAAGACAGTTTTTGCCCTTGCATACGCCAAGCTTTTTTGCCTTTTCACAGCCGTTGGTGCGGAAATTCGCACTCGGGCCGCCGACGTCGTGGATATAACCCTTGAAATCGGGCATTTGTGTTATCTTTTCAGCCTCTGCAACGCAGGATTCGATCGAGCGCGAGGTTACCGTCCGTCCCTGATGGAAGGCTATCGAGCAAAAATTACATCCGCCGAAGCAGCCGCGGTTGTGGGTCACCGAGAATTTGACCTCCTCGATCGCAGGTACTCCGCCCACAGCTTCATAAGTGGGGTGATACGTTCTCATATACGGAAGTGAATAAACCGCATCGAGCTCTTTTCTCGTAAGCGGAGGCATCGGAGGATTTTGAACGAATATCTTTTCGCCGTAGCCTTCGATTATCGCCTTGCCGTAAATATGGTCTTGGTTGTCGGATTGAATTTTATACGCCTGCGCAAATGCGCGTTTATCGTTCTTTATATCGTCGAATTCTCCGCAGAATACCGAATCGAAATGCGGAACGAAATCGCGCTTTTCCAAGAAGCATGTACCGCGCACGTCGCGAATCTTGCGTATCGGCACACCCTTGTCGAGCAGGAAGGCAAGACGTCTTAAAATATTTTCGCCCATACCGTAGGTAAGCATATCGGCGCGTGAATCGACAAGCACGCTTCGGCGAACGCTGTCCGACCAATAATCGTAATGCGCAAAACGGCGAGTTGACGCTTCAAGACCGCCGATGACTATCGGCACGTCACCGAACGCCTCGCGGATTCGGTTACAATATACTATAACCGCGCGATCGGGACGCTTGCCTATCTTACATCCGGGAGAATAATAATCGTCGTTACGGCGCTTTTTCGATGCGGTATAATGCGCGACCATCGAATCGATATTGCCTGCGTTGACTAAAAATGCCAAACGAGGGCGACCGAAACGCATAAAATCGGTCTTGCTTTTGTAATCGGGTTGGGGTATAATTGCAACAGAATAACCCTCAGCCTCAAGCACGCGCGAAATTATCGCTGTGCCAAACGACGGATGGTCGACGTATGCATCGCCCGTAACGATAACGAAATCGGCCTGATAATCTATTTCATTCGCAAAAATAGGCAAAAAAGGCATAATTTTTCCTCATATATCTTATATTACTTATATCTTAACATCCATAATATAAAAAGTAAAGAAAAATCGAAAATTTCCTCTTGACAAATGTAAAACCGTATGGTATACTCTTAATAGTAAATATTACTATTAAGGAGATGCCGATGATAAAAGAGCGCACTACAAAGCAAAAAACGCTTATACTTTCAGCGGTGCAGGGTACGAAAATTCACCCGACTGCCGAGCAAGTGCACGCGATGATCACCGATGCTGCACCTCATTTAAGCTTGGGTACGGTCTACCGCAACCTCAACCGCCTTGCCGAATCGGGCATTATCCGCCGAATTCCGGTCATCAACTCACCCGATAGGTTTGACGGCGACCTTACACCGCATTATCACATAAGCTGTACCGATTGTGGCAGTTTTTGCGATTTCTTCGATATCGATTACGATGCCGAATTGGACAGAGTTATCGAGGCTCGAAGCGGTTTTTCGATCGCAAAGCACGAAACCGTGTTTTACGGCAAATGTCCGGAATGTAAAAATAAAGATTTAAATTAAAAAATAAAACAATCAACTATTTTAAAGGAGAAACAACAAATGGAACTCAAAGGCAGCAGAACAGAACAGAATCTTATGACCGCTTTCGCAGGCGAATCTCAGGCGCGTAACAAGTACACCTACTATGCAAGCGAAGCTAAAAAAGCAGGTTACACCGTTATCGCAGACATCTTTGAAGAAACCGCTAACAACGAAAAGGAACACGCAAAGCTTTGGTTCAAGCTTCTCCACGGCGACAAGGTTCCCGATACCGCAACTAACCTTCTCGATGCGGCTGACGGCGAAAACTATGAATGGACCGATATGTACGCTAACTTCGCAAAGACCGCTAAGGAAGAGGGCTTCGACAGAATCGCTTACCTCTTTGAAGCAGTAGGCAATATCGAAAAGGAACACGAAGAAAGATATCGCGCTATCCTTGAAAAGCTCAACGCAGAAACTATTTTCGTTTCCGAAGAGGTTCAGGTTTGGATCTGCACCAACTGCGGTCACGTACACGTTGGCAAGAAGGCTCCCGAAATGTGCCCCGTTTGCCAGCATCCCAAGTCCTACTTCCAAAAGAAAGTTAACGCGTTTTAATCAAGCATAACAAAAACAAGCTTCTCGATTTGAGAAGCTTGTTTTTTTCTTGTATTGATAATATTATGAAAATTTAACGGTATAAAAGGTATCCAAGCCGTTCGTGTATGACCAAACCGTCCAGGAAACGACCGTGTTTCGCGTGTCGACTCGCTCCATCGCCTTGCTCAAAACTTCCCAATCGACGGAATGGCCGACGTACATCGCATATTGAACCGAGCGTTTCTCATCGATCCAACGGTCAATAAGCTCCTGCGCCATAGCATTTATATCGTTATACGCCTTTTGGTAGCTGTATTCGGCACCGCCGTCGTGCATAAAATAAAAATATTTATCATCGCTGACGGTAACCAACGGGTAATATTCCATTTCGGAGCCCCAATAATATTCGAGCATTCGGTCCTTACCCGCATTGAAAAGGCGGTATGACGGAATGTATTCATCTCCGTCAGCCATACAATCGTTAAAGGTCACGTCGACCGCATACCATTTGCCGTCAAGCAACACAGTGTTTAAAATATGCCAGCCTTCGGAATTGAAAACGTTCATTCTGCCGACCTTAAAGCCTGCGATCGAGCCGAGGACGTAAAAGGCATCGGTATATCCCTGACAATTTGCCCTTCCGTCCAAAAGCGCGCCGACCGCGGTAAGATGGCGCGGCGGATTTTTATGGTCGGGAATGTCGGTAGCTCCGCCGTAATAGGTTATCTTTTCGGCAAGCATATCGTGAAGAGCAATTTCAAGCTCAAGCTTGTTTGTCGACCTCTGTCTTGCCGTATTTACCATTTCGATCGCCGTTTCCAAAGCAAGTCTTTCATCGGAATTAAGCTCCGATCGATCGCCGCTGAGATATGCATCGACTATTCTGTCGCCCGGATATTCGACAACCGTGACCTTGTATTTTCTGTCCGAAACGGAGTGAAAAACTACGCAAGCCGATGAAATGCGCGCAAGCGTCGGGCCGTCAAGCTCGTACATATTTCCGTTGTAAATAAATTCCGTATCAAAAATATCAAGCTCTTTTTGGTTGTTTATATAATCACGCACCTCATCGAGCGTGTCAAGCTCGACTATCGGCACGTCGGTCGATTCGTCCGTTTCGGAAATTTCCTGCGACGTGTACGAGTATTCGCTGTGTTCACCGTATTCGCTTTGCTCAAAATCATTACTGTAATGCGGATATGACGTATCGTCCCAAGAAGCCTCGGCATAGCTTTCCATCATACGCGACACTTCGTCTTGGAATTTATCGACTTCATCCTTAAGCTTATCCAAATCGCCCAACGGGAAAAAGCAACCTGTAAAGGCGATTGCGATTACCGAAAAAGCAATCAGTGAAAGCAGAATCTTTCTCATTAAAGCTCCTAAACCTCGGTTCGTTTTATTTCGTGCTCGCCGCCAACCAAGCCGACAAGCATTTTTCTTATTTCTTCCTCATCGAAAAATCTTGCGCGCAGCACAAGCGTATCGCCTACGTAAAGCTTCTTTTCGCCGTCATTATCCATATCCTTGCGCGTCTCGTCGGCACGCGTGACCGAAACGACGACCGATGCGGACGGCCACATAATATCTCTTACCGCCTTACCGACCACGAACGAGCCGTGTGCGACCTTCATCTCGAAGCAGGCGATGATCGGCTGACGGCCTTGATTTTGGGCGTGCTCCATTTTTTCGAGCGCGTAATCATAAAAGGGTGTGCGGTTGAGCATTTCGGTAATACAGGTCACCGTAAAAATAACAAGCGCGACGAAAAGAAGGTTCGTATACTGCCCGGTAAGCTCGATAAACAGCACTGCCGCCGTAAGCGGTGCGCGCAACGTACCGCCGATAAAGGCGCACATTCCCAAGAATACGACCGCAGGGAACAATTCGGCATCCATTCCCATATAAACAAGCAATTTAGCGCAGATTGCCGAAAACGCCGCGCCTATTGCAAGCGTGGGGATGAAAATACCGCCCGTTACACCGCTGTCGGTAACAAAAAGCATCATCAAAAGGCGGATTGCGAAAAGCGCAACCAAAAACCAAACGGTTTTGTTGTTTTCCATAACGTGCTCGATTGTGTGATGTCCGCTGTATAAAGCGTCGCCAAAAACAAATGCCAATATACCCGTAACAACAAAAATGGAAACGAGCTTTACCGGCGCGGTTAAAAACCGCGAAAATCTTGCCGCAAATCTTGCAAAAAGCGAAATCGACGAATCGAAAAGCCCTACGGCGATTGCCACCAATAAGCCGAGCAACAGTAAATATCCGATATGCGAAAGCTCAAAATCGGCAAATTTTTCGATATGAAACAGATTTGCGCTTATGCCGAAAATTTGGCAAAGAAGCTGATTAACGTACGTTGCGGACACTACCGAAACCGAAACGGTAAGCACAAGCATCGGGGTAAAGCGCTTGTGTATCTCCTCAAGCGCAAAAAGTATACCTGCCAACGGCGCGCCGGTTGCAACGGCAAAGCCCGCACCTGCACCGCCCGTCATTATATATCGGTTCCAAGTGGTTTTGTTTCTCGAAATATTTCCGCACATTTTGCCGACAGACGTGCCCATAAGAACGGCAGGGCCCTCGCTTCCCAAGGGAAGACCGCAAAGAAAGCTTACCATACTGCAAAAAAACGTGCCGATAAGCGTTCTGAACCAACGGAAGGACAGCACACCGCGCAAAACACCCTCGCTTCGCGGAATGCCGCCGCCCTTAATTTCGGGAGCTATGCGGTGAATGCCGTACATCAAAAGCGCAAACGCGATCAATGCCAAAAATACAAGCGCAATATACGCCGGATTTCCGTTTGCTTCGGAATAAAGAAATTGCGACCATTCGGTAATCTTGTTTGCCGCTATTTTAAAAAGAAATATAAATGCGCCCGTAACAGAACCGCAAATTACACCGTAGTATATACATGGGAAAACGTTTGCAATATATTCCTTGTATTTATAGTGCTTCAATTTAACACCTTCGTTCTCATCCTGATCTTTCGCACCCTATTATAAAACATAAAATCCGCTTTGTCGATATTTTTCGGTAATTTTTTTAATGTTTATGCGGTTAATTTAATTGACAAAGCCGAGCCAATGCAGTATAATAATGCATCATCAAACTAAAAAAGTGAGAGGCCGATAATGAAAACCGTTAAATCCACCCGTATAAAAGCTTTTCTTTGTTTCGTTTTGTGCGTAGCCTTGTGCCTGCCGTTGCTTATGTCGTGCGGTAACGAGGAAACCGCAACGTCTTCGGTTGCCGAAGAATCCAACGGAAGCGCAGACGAATCCAAAGCAGAAGAAAGCTCTGTGAACTCGGTTGAATCGACAGAATCAATAGAATCGAGCGAAGCCGAAGAATCAAGCCAACCCGAAGAATCAAGCCAACCCGAACAGCAAGAAAAGGACAAGGTTGTGGTTGAAGGTCTTTTTACGGCAGAATTTGTCGACGAGGATGAAATTGCCGCGATCAAGAGCTTCCAAAGATATGAATCCGATGAAGAATATAACATCATCACCGTTATGTTCACACCGGCTTCGGCTGTATATAACGTCAAGATCTTTGAAATCAAGGATGAGCTTGACGGCGAAGTGGTTATGGGCGACGTCCTTTTTGAAACGACAAGAGTAACCGACCAAAAGCCGCTCATTGCCGATATTAAGTTTTCCGACGTTATAGCTGTAAACGGCATTGCCTTTGACGATGAAAAGGGCAACAAATACTATTACAAAATCACTGACAGCGCAAAGGACGGCAGCTTGATCATGGCAGAAACGACAATCGCAAAGCAATCTTATGAAGATGCAAAGCTCCCCGAAAAATCCTCCTATAAGCTCCTCTTTATAGGCAACAGCGCAACCTACGTTAACGATATCCCCGCTAACCTTGCAAAGGTCTGTGCAAGCAAGGGCATCACCATCACCCAAAAGCAGATCGTTCCCGGCGGACGCACTCTTGAACAGCACGCGGCAGACGCTTCGCTGTTTGCAGAAATCGCAAAGGGCTATGATGCGGTATTTATCCAAGAAAACGGCAACTCGATAGTCACCGAAGCCGAGCGCGCAAAGAGCTTAAAGGCAATCGAAAAGATCGGAAAAGCGGTTCACGAAAGCGGCGCGAAGTTCTATTTCTATGTAAGACCTCCTTACGGAAAGGACCTCGCAGGATTTAAGAACTTCGATCAATGCAAGGTGTTCGACGATCACTTCACCCCTGCGGCTGAAGAATATGAAGCCTCCTGCGTTTACGTAAACAGAGCTTTTGCTTACGCAATCAAGAATTGCGGCGGCAACCTTTGGGGCTCGGATAACGCGCACACCAACACTCGCGGCGGTTATCTCGCGGTTTGCACCTTCTATGCAACGTTGTTCGGAAAGAGCGCAACCGAGCTTGATATACTGTTCAACCTCCCCGAAGCGGAAGCAAAGGAGCTTCAAAAGGCAGCCGACAAAATCGCCCTTGAAGGCGTTATTCCTTGGCAATAATTAAAACGATATAAAAACGACAGGCCACACGCCTGCCGTTTTTGTTTAAGGAGAAACCAACCGTTATGCTTTCGTTTCGATTTTGGGATCGAAAATAGGCATAAGCTGAAGCTTGAACAGATTTGCATTGTGCTTTCGGTCGATAATTGCCTTTTTGTTTTCGTCATCGATTTCGCCGGTTCTGATGTATTTATCGAGCTCGGCATAGGTAAAGCCAAGATTGTCCTCATCGCTCTTTCCGCAAAGTCCGTCAATCGGCACCTTATCGACCAATTCCTCGGGAAGATCGAGAGCATACCCGATTTTCTTAACCTCGTCAACCGTAAGCTTGGACATCGGACTGAAATCGCCGACGGAATCGCCGTAGCGAGTCGAGTATCCCACCCAATCCTCGGAAAGATTGCAGGTGTTGCAAACCCTGCCGTTACAGCTTTGAGAAACGGCGTAAAGCGTCGACATTCTAATTCGCGGAGGAAGGTTTTGTTTAGACTGCGCGGTAATTTCAAGCTCGTTCGGAAGATTTTCGAGAATTGCATCGACGGCGGATTTTATGTTTATTACGTAATGCTTTATCCCCAAATGATTAACGAGCATAAACGCTTTATCGATATCGTGCTGTTCGCCTTGGGGCATAAGCACACCGATAACGCGATCCTTGCCCAAAGCTTCAACGCAAAGCGCCGCGGCAACCGAGCTGTCCTTGCCTCCCGAAATGCCCAATACGGCATTGCAACCCTTTCCGTTAGCCTCGAAAAAATCACGAATCCATTGAACACATTCGTTTTTTACCTTTTCTGCGTTAAACATTAAAAATCACCTCCGTTCAGACGCTGTCTGATTTCGTTTAAGGTATAGTCCTTTATCATCTTGCCGTCCTTAAATACGGTTTTCAAAAGGTTTCCGTCGGGAATATCTGCAGAAGTGTATCCGTCTTTATACTTCAAAACGCCGTCTTCCTCGTAAACGTAGCAAAGTCCCTTTTGGCTCTTTTTGAATCCGCCGTCTTTAGGATTTTTGAATACGGGATAGCATTTGCCGTCGACCTCGGCATAGCAAGCCTTGATGCAGGAGCTGAAGGTGTCACGGGTGAAGGGCTTCAAGATATTATCCTCCTCAATACAGTGCATCGAGAACGAGCCGACACCCAATGCGACGTTAGAACACGCAAAGCCCGCATTTTTGAGGATTTCGTAAATTTCTTCACAGCGTTGAACGGTTATGCTGTCGCCGTAAATTGCCTTTACGTGAGGGTCGAGAACCTTATATCCCTTGGAGTTGACCGTTCCGCCGAACTGCTCCCAAAGCTTAAATACGGTTTTGGTAACGACCTCAACGCAATCGCCCGAATCGCCTCTCATAAGCATACAGCCGTTGTGCGCCATAATCTCATCGTGAAGCTGAGGAAGAATATTGTCGATAACGTTCCAATAATCATAGCTGTCAAGAACGCAGGAAAAGCTTGTGTTGGGATAAAGCTCGGTCAGCATTTTACGAAGGAAGGTTATTTCGTCGCCGTCAACCGCGTAATTCGAGCACATTACGAAATGCTCGGTCGAAACCGAACCGAACGCAACAGGTTCCTTCGTGCAGTCGCAATTAAAGATATTTTCCAAATAAGGAATTGCAGGTACGGTTGCGGTCAGCAGGAAGGATAAGCACCAGCCCGCACCCGCCATAAGCGCCGCATCAACGCACATATCACCGCGAAAATCGAATGCGCCTAAAGCTCTTGCGCGGGGAACGTCATCCTCGACCGTTTCGGCATAATACTTATTTACAATATCCCGATAGGTCTTTCCGACCGTTGCGGTTATTTGCGGATACCACATTTCTGCGGAAATAAGGCTTTCAAGTGCTTGGGGCAGCCACGCGAAATCGTCATGAGTGTTGGTAATACCGAACATCGGAACGTGAACGGGAACCATCGTTCCCTCGGGAAGCGCAATTATTTCGATGGGAAGGTAACCCAATCTGTGAAGCTTTCTTATCTTTTCGGTTCCGTAAATGCCTTTTCCGAGAGTCGCATCCAAAACGCGTGTGTATTCGCCGACAACCTCATCCTCGGAAAGTTCGAAAAAGTTTTCATTGAAATAATCGATAAGCCAGGTTTTGCAAAACATCTGCACACCGAACATAACGACCTTGCCCCAGCGGTTTACACGGCTCATCCGAGGAGTGTAATAAGACATCGATTTTGTCATTTTCGGATTTATCATATCGCTGTGAACGGTTTTATAAAAATCGCACAGCAGCATCGGATTTATATTTTTGCTCATAACGTTCTCCTCAAAGTGCAATTTTTTCGATTCTTTCGTGATCTTTTGTAAGTATGCTGTCGGTCGTAAATACCTTTTCAATAAGACCGCTTGTAAGCACCTCACCCTCGAAAACCGTGTTTTCGCAATGAGTTATATACAAATAAATTTTACGGGCGCCCAATTCCTTAAGATGCTTCGCCGCGAAATAAAAGGTTCCGCCGCGCGAGCATATATCGTCAACGATAAGGATGTTTTTGCCCTTGATATTCTCAACGTCACCCGCAACGTCAAGTCCCAAAATGGTTCCGCTCTTCCAATCGCGTTTTTTAATTCCAAACGCATAAGGAAGCGGTATCATGCCCGAATAACGCTTGCCCGAACCCTCGTCGGGATAGAACAGCGAGGGTGTTTCGCCCTCGATTTCTTCGATTTTGCATATAGCGTCCTCGATATATTCTTGGGGCTTTTTAACAATAATATTGTCAATCAACGCCTCGCTCACGCTTGAATGGGGGTCAAGCACCGTTACGGCTTTAAAGCCCAAGCCGTTAATGACGTTTGCGAAATATTTAAGGGTAAATACGTCCTCACCGCTTTTAACTCGGTCTTGTCTTGCGTTGGGGATATAGGGCATATAAAGACGTATGTTTTCCTTGCCCTGCGCTTTTAAATGGTTCGCGAGAAATATGATCGCAACCAATTCTCTGTCGTTTTCATAAAACCACGAAAGAGTTATTTCATCCGCTTCGGGCGCTTTTTGCTTTATAAGCATCGTTCCGTCGGGGAAAGCTCCGAGCGCAACTTCGTTTCCGTTAAGCTTTATCATAATTATTCTCCAATCACGTTAACCTGACACATCTTCATCGTTGTAAGCGCGGCTTTATGGCTGTCAACCGTCACACCTGCACAGCAGGATGCATCGACGCTTACCTTCGCTTCAAGGAAATTGGCTTTCAACAAAAGCGCGTTGGACACAACGCAAATATCGGTGCAAAGTCCGATAAGCTCGATTTCAAGCTCGGTCGCGCCGTAATTCGCCTTGATATACTCGGGTAACTCGGTCGAGCCGAAGGTAGGCTTTTCAATCGACGCATATTCCCTTCCGTCAAGTGCCGCTTGAACCTTTTCGTTAAGCTTCCAACCGTCGGTACCTTTTATGCAGTGCGGTACGGGAAGATTTTTGCCCTCTTGGGTTTCCATATAGTTTTCAAAGTGGGTATCGTAGGTGACGATAACGTCGCCGTCGAAGCTTTTGATTTTGTTCACAACGTTATCCACGATAGCAACCGCTTCATTTGAACCGAGCGCGCCGTCGACAAAATCATTTTGTACGTCTACAACAATTAAAAGCTTTTTCATAATATTTTTCTCCTTTGAATAAGTCTATATTGGTTTTCTTTTAAATAATCTCGCAGGTCTGTGCCCTGCGCCCTCGGTAAATTCGTCGGTTTCTTCAACAAGACTTGCCGTTTTTCTTCGGAAGTTTGCCGTTAACAGCGTATCATTCAACAAGGTTTCCTGCACTTTTTGCAATGCGGCAAGCGTGAACTTTTCGGGCAAGAAATCGAAGGTTATATCAAACCGTTCGGCTTCGCTTCGCATAACCAAAAGCGCGGTGGCGATAATTTTTGAATGGTCAAAGGCAAGGCCGGTGTCCTTTTGTATCTCAAATTGGCTTTTACCGAATTTACGCTCGGTTTCTAAAAGCTCAACCCGAATTTTTTCGTCGCCGTTGATAAAATCTATTGAAAATCGGTTTTCGCCCAAGCTCTTGAAATCCACCTCAAACCATTGCGCCATTATTGCATCTCCGCCGCCCGATATTTTAACGGTTTCGGCATTGACTACCGATGCAAAGGCGTTTGAAACGATCCTTCCGCGCGGATCGCGGTCGGGCTTGCTGAACACACCGACAGGCAATAAAGAAATAGGTTCAAGATTCGTTTCTTCCTTGATTTCTCGCAAAGCGCATTCTTCAACGGTTTCATCGGCTTTCAAAAAACC
>JAZRTE010000050.1:0-1990 GCA_045651785.1 Eubacteriales bacterium
TCCGAAAGGTCCACAATGGATGCGCCGTTGTCGATTTTCAAAAGCTCTTTTTCACGAAGCTCTGCAACAATAGCCGGCATTTTGTCGGTATAAAAGCTTTCGCCGCCCCAAACGTCAAATTCAATACCAAGCCTTTTGTAGGTTTGGGTATATTCGCGCATGGAAATTTCCTTGAAAAGACGCCAGATTTCAAGATATTCTTCGTTTCCGCTTTCAAGCTCTTTAAACGCGGCGCGGGCTTGGTCGTTCAGCGAGGGGTCCTTTTCAGCTTCCTTGCCGAACATAACGTAAATACGCTCAAGCTCCTTAATGCCTTCGCTTTCAAGACGTTCGCGGCTTGACCACTTTTTAAAAGCCACTATCTGCTTGCCGTTTTGGGTGCCCCAGTCGCCGAGGTAGTTAAGCGCAACGGTTTTGTAACCGCACGCCTTGTAAATATTGCGTACCGCGTTACCGATAACGGTAGTGCCCAAGTGTCCCAAATGGAAGCGCTTTGCAATGTTGGGCGACGAGAAGTCGAGAACGATGATCTTGCCCTTGCCGTATTCGTCAAGAATAGGATATTCATCCTTGATAAGTGCTTCAAGGTCGGTTAAATATTTCGCGCTGCCGAAGAAAAAGTTAAGGTAACCGCCAACGGCTTCAACCTTTTGAAGTCCTTCAAAGCCGTCAAATTCACCCTTCAATTCGCTTGCGATCCCGTCGGGACGTGCGCGAAGGAGCTTTGAAAGCTTAAAGCAGGGGAGTGCCAGATCGCCAAGCTTGCTGTCCGAGGGAGTTTCCAAAAAAGCAAGGGCTTCATCAACCGAAAGAGCCGCACCCTTTGCATTAACATAAGCGCTTACTTTTTCGCATATACTCGTTTTGATATCGTTCATATTTTAAGCTCTACCTTCCAAGGCGAAGCAACGCTTCGCATACTTAAAAATTTGTTATAATTATGATTATAACATAATACCACAAAAAGCTTTGGAAATCAAGATGTTCGCGACCATTTACAGCCACAAACAGACTAAATTTTGCAATATTTTGCAGGGATGGAGATTGATATTATGCAAATACATACCGTGCAAAGCGGCGAAACGCTTTTTTCCATCGCAAGCCGCTATGGAGTCGATGCCTCGGTGCTTGCATTCAATAACGACGTTGCCGACCCTTTGCGCCTGCCCGTCGGTCAACCTATTGCGATCGTCGAGCCGACGGTCACCCACGTTGTACAGGAGGGCGAAACGCTTTTTTCGATAGCCGCCCGATATGGCGTTACCGAAAACGATATCTATCGCGTAAATCTGTTTTTAAACGGTCTGCCGACGGTAAATATCGGTCAAACGCTTTATATCACCGTCGAGCGTAACGTCTTGGGTGACTTTGCGACCGGCGGTTATGCTTATCCGTTCGTAAGCAATTCGCTTCTTCGCCGTGCCATGCCGTTTATGTCGGCGTTAATGCCGTTTACCTATGGCTTCCGACCGGACGGAACGCTTATCTCGCCCGATGACGAAGAGATGATATCCGTCGCCGCCGAATACCGAACCGAGGCGGTAATGCACCTTTCGACGCTTACCGAAAACGATAACTTTTCGGTCGAATTGGCGGAAACGCTTTTTAATTCTGCGGAAATTCAGCAAAAATTACTTGATTCGGTTATTAAAAATATGCTCAATAAGGGTTATACTTCACTTGACGTGGATTTTGAATTTCTTGGCGCGGCAAATGCCGTTCGCTATGCCGAATTTATTGCCTATTGCCGCGAAAGATTGCGCCCCTACGGGTTCGGTGTTATGACCGCGCTTGCGCCAAAGACCTCCGACAAGTCGGGGGCCAAGCGGTCTTAGGAAGACAATGTCATAAATCAACTCCTTGGCCCACAGAACGACATGGCTACGATCCGACTTCCGTTCGCTATGCCGAATTTATTGCCTATTGCCGCGAAAGATTGCGCCCCTACGGGTTCGGTGTTATGACCGCGCTTGCGCCAAAGACCTCCGAC
>JAZRTE010000051.1:0-18058 GCA_045651785.1 Eubacteriales bacterium
CCCACCGAAAGCTCGGTCATAAATATGATCACGTCGGCGCTGCCGATAGCGATCATGGCTTGGTCGCGCATTTGGCGGAGAAGGCTGTTTTCGGTGGTAGGCTCTATACCGCCTGTGTCGATAAACAGCATTTGTCTGCCGTTCCATTCAACGTCGCAATAGATTCTGTCGCGAGTTACACCGGGGGTGTCCTCGACGATAGAAATGCGTTCACCCGCTATTTTGTTGAAAAACGTGCTTTTGCCGACGTTTGGTCTGCCGACAACAGCCACTGTGCATTTTGCCATTTAAAATCAGTCCTTTCGTGAGGGCTTGGTTACTTTTATTCCTGCAATCCCGTTATTGCTTCGCAAAGGTTATAGCCGCCGCTTTGCACCACTCTTATTTTTACCGAGAGCGCATTTTCGACGTCTTCGACCGACACGTTATCAAGGAACAGGTCGCCTTGGGCGCGAAGCATATTTTCGGGGATAAGCAATTCATCGCCGATATCCTTATCCTTTAATTGAGCGATGATATCGCCGCCTGTGACAAGTCCGCTTACCGTAACGCTTCCGCCAAAGAAATCGTTACGTATCGCCGCGACGGTCACCTGCAATTTTTCGTATTTTTCGGTCGCGTAACTGACAAGCCTTTCGATATGCTCCTTGGCGGCAAAGCCGGTTGCGACCGTTACATTTCTATTATACTCCAAATCATCGAGATTTTCAAGACATTCAAGAAATTCGGTGATATCGTTTCTTATCATTCCGACACCGTTTTCGAGCTGGGGATAGCCCTCGTAATAGCCTTCATCGGGTATTTCGCGATTTGCGGTGAGGAAAAATTCATCCGACGGGTAGATAAGGCGCATACCCTTATCGTTAAGGCATTTTTCGCCGAATGCGTTTGCCGAATCGATAACGGCGTTTGCGCTTTCCTTATCAAACGGCTCCAATTCGTAAAGACCCTCGCGGTGGCCCGTAAGTCCGCAGGGCACGAGCGCGATCGATTCGATATTTTGAAGCTTTACAAGGTCGGAAAGCGAGCGAACAAGCTCTTCCCCGTCATTAATTCCCTTACAAAGCACAAGCTGTGCATTGATCGAAATACCGCCTTCATCGAGCATTTTGATAAACCTTAAGCAATCGCCCGCAAAGCGGTTACGCATCATCGTAACGCGTAACGCAGGGTTTGTTGTATGCACCGAAATGTTTATTGGTGAGATACGCATTTTAATAATGCGCTCGATATCCGATTCCTTTAAATTGGTAAGCGTAACGTAATTGCCGTGAAGGAAGGACAATCGTTCGTCATCGTCCTTGAAATATACCGTTTCGCGCATTCCCGACGGGTTTTGATCGATAAAGCAGAAGATGCAGTTGTTACGGCAACGCTTTTTTTCGTCCATAAGATAGGTCGAAAATTCAAGTCCGATATCGTCGTATTCATCCTTTTTGATCGTGAACGAAAGATTCCGACCGTTCCGTTCGACCGACAGCACGAGAAGCGATTCCATTATATAAAAACGGTAATCGAGCACGTCTTTAATGACGTTTTCGTTGACGGACAACAGTATATCGCCCGATTTTATGCCGACGCTTTCAGCATACGAGCCCTTTTCGACATCGGTAATTTTTACCATCACGCCACCACCTTACAATGATAATCAAAGCATGGAAAAGCAAACTACAAAAAAGCGTGTTGCAAGGTGCAACACGCTATTTCGCTTAGTCTTCTTTATCCTTAACCTGAAGAACTACTTTTCCGCCGTAGCTACCGCAGCTCTTGCAAACACGGTGAGAAAGAATGTATTCACCGCACTTGGGGCACTTGGTCATTCCGGGGAGGTCGAGCTTCCAAACAGAAGAACGTCTCTTATCTCTTCTTGCCTTGGATACTTTTCTCTTGGGTACAGCCATCGTTGGAATCCTCCTTGATAGTTATATATTTTTATTTTTATTCATTAAAATAATCCTTTAAAACGTCCCATCTCGAATCGCGTTCGCTAAGCTCACAGCCGCAATCGCGGAGATTACGGTCGCATCCGCACTTGGGACAAAGACCCTTGCAATCCTCCTTGCAGAGATATCTCGAGGGTGCTTCAAGAATGAGCGCGGAACGGACGATTTCATCAATATCAACGGCAAAATTTTCCATTATGATAAATTCGTCTTCATCGTCGTTAGCGAGCTTATCGGTAATCTTGGCGAAAAGCTTTATAGGTTCGGAATAAGCAAATTCCTTGCCGCAACGCGCGCAGAATACAGTCAGATCGGTTTTGATCTCACCCTCAAGAAGGATAAGACCCGAATGATTAGTGACAATTCCGCTTGCATAAGCCTTGCCTGAATCGATACCGTCAAGGAAGCCGATATCCTCGACCGTTTGGGAGAAGGTGATTTCACCGACGCTTCCGTCGACGAGCTTTTTAAGATCTAACACCGTTACACCTCTTTCCGAAAAACACGCGTAAAAACGCACTGTCCATTATATATTTGATTCTCGCATTTGTCAATAGTTTTAGCCAAAAATCTTGTAATTTTCGCCAATTTAGGTTGAAAGAACAATTTTTTTGTGGTAGTATAACTTTGTATTACCCGATGCATAATAGCATCGAGGTGAAAATTTATATGAATTTCAGGAAAACCGTTGCATCGAAAAAGGGATGCACCTGTGTTACGATGGTGGCATTGGGCGCTTTGGCGGGTTTCGTTACGGCAAAGATGCTTATTAATCACTGCTGTTGCTGTGAAACCTTGGCCTGCAAGGCGAAAAAGGCATTCAAGACCATCGAAGAAAAGATAGTGCCTTAATATTTTTTTAAAACGGGCGGTTGAACTACCGCACCGTTTGGGTTTGGAGTTACATAATGAGCTTGATAGGTTCGCGTTTGAAGGCAGTCACACGGCTGCTTGCCGACATTGAAAACAATATACTTTTTGCCGATATAGGAAGCGACCACGCTTTTTTGGCGATCGAGGTTTTGAAAAACCGATTGGCGCTTTCGGCGATCGCTTCGGACATTAACGAGCAACCGCTTTTAAAGGGCAAGGAAAATGCCGCAAGAAGCGGTGTGAAAATGGACTTTTACCTTTCCGACGGGTTTGATGCGATAGATAATTTGCCGATAACCTCTGCCGCGATTTGCGGTATGGGCGGCGAGCTTATTGCAAAAATCATCGACCGCAGCAAGGTAGCTCGCAACGCGACGCTTATCGTTCAACCGATGTCGGCGCAGGAGGAGCTTCGGAAATACCTTTGGGATAACGGCTTTTCGGTCGAAAAGGAATTATTCGTTCACGAATCGGGCAAAAGCTACACCGTAATGAAGATAAAATTCAGCGGTGAAAGAACCGAATATTCTTATATCGATTTGTTTTTGGGCAAGGAGCGTTTACCCTCTCGCGAGTTTTCGCTTTACTGCGAAAAGATACTCACAGCGGCGAAGAAGCGCCGTTTGGGTGTTGTTGCGAGGAACGAGGACACCGCCGAAATCGATTGCTTGATCGAATTTTGTCAGACGCAAACGATAAGCTTGTGAGCAGGCACGAATTTAGTTAAAAACGCACGCGCTTCGATAGGCGCTATTTTAAGATTACGCTTGGGGATAACTATCACCGAGCGTTTTTCTATATAGATATACATCGCCTTGGGCGCGAGATAGATATAATCGATCTCGTCGTAGAATATTTCGTTATATTCGTTTTCTTCCTCATTTTGGAACAGAAGCTCCCACACAAGACCGTTTTTGCCGAATTGGGCGCGTTGCTTTGCACGGACGACCTTTGCGCCCTTGTTGCATATTCTTTTCACGTTTATGTTGATGGTATAGAGAAACATAAACGCACAGAGAGCTATCGCACCTGCGGCTATCCAAAGATTTTTGTCATTCTTCGACAGTCCCGCAATTAAAAGCCACGCGCAGATGACGACAAGCGAGAATATCACCGCAATGACCTTGATGCGGTAATATTTGCCCTTGAGGATATTGAATTTGAGGTAGGTCGAATAGTCGCGCGGGGTAACGAAGCCCTCCGCTTCAAGCGGCTTTAATTTATATTTAGGTTGTTCGCTCATTTTATTCCTCCGATGAGAAGCTCGATAAGTTTTTCGCCCTTGTCAAGCATAAAATTGCTTGCCTTGGCGGTTTTTTCGCAATATACAAGCGTTCCGTTATCCTTAATATCGCTTGAATCATAGATCACAAAAGGAACGGGTGCGCGGGTGTGGGTGCGCTCGCTTATGGGAGTGGGATGGTCGGGGAGAAGAAGCACGCGGTAATCCTCACCCGTAGAATGCAAATATTCAAGCACGCCCTTGAGTATATCGTTATCGATATTTTCGATAGCCTTTATTTTTTCGTAGACCTTGCCCTGATGTCCGCATTCATCGGGCGCTTCGACGTGGATATAGACCAAATCGGCACCGTTTTTGAATTCGTTTATCGCGGCATCGCGCTTCGCCTTATAATCGGTTTCGGCGGCGCCTGTCGCGCCTTCGACGTAGGGCACGTTCATCCCTGCGCAGAAGCCGATGCCCTTGATAAGGTCGACGGCGCAGACGACGGATGCGTTAAGTCCTGTTTTTTCCTTGAACGACGGAAGCGAAGGCTTTTTGCCGGGGCTCCAAAGCCATATACTGTTCGCCTTTTTAAGTCCTCTTACTTCCCTTTCGATATTCAAGGGATGGTTATTGAGGAATTCATAGGACGCCTTCATCAGCTCGAGCATCGGCTTTGACGATTCGTTTTTGGGAAGATAATCGCCTATCCTTCTGCCGATGATATCGTGAGGGCGAGAAAAATCGGTAAATTCGGGGCAATCCTTCCAGATAAGGCAATGACGGTAGGATATACCGCAATAGAATTTAAGAAATTCGTTGCCGAATTTTTCCTGCACCGCTTCGATCAAAATTCTTGCTTCCTCGGTCGGAATCTCATCCGACGAGTGATCGAGCATTATCAAATCCTCATATTCACCGTTGCCGCCCAAGGCGACTATATTGGCGCGGATAGCCGTTTCGTTATCCGCCATTTCGATACCCATACTTGCCGCTTCAAGAGGCGAGCGTCCTTTGGAATAAACGCGCGGATCATAGCCCATGACCGCTAAATTTGCGGTATCGCTTTCGGGAACCATTCCCTCGGGCACGGTTTCGACCATACCGTTAAAGCCGTGGGAGGATAAATAGTTCATACAGGGCTTATCAGCCGCTTCAAGCGGTGTTTTTTTACCGAGGACGGCGATTTCGTTATCTGCCATACCGTCGCCGAGCATTATTAAATATTTCACGTTTCTTCACCTTATTTCGTGTGTATATAAAACTACAGGATATATTATAACAAAACACCGCATTGAAATCAATCGTTATTATGACTGTTTTTTATGTAAGAACGCAAAATTCGTTGACAAATCATTAGGTTTGAGATATAATTGTTACACATTTTTTGATAGGATTGATTTTATGAAGGTTGCAATTGTCGGCTCGCGCAGTATTGCCAGCGCCGATTTGAAAAGATACATCCCACCCGATGCCACTGTCATTATTTCGGGCGGTGCCGTCGGTATAGACACGCTTGCCGAAAAATATGCCGACGAGCGAGGACTTCAAAAGCTTATTTTTTATCCCGATTACGAGCTTTACGGAAAAAGCGCTCCTTTGATACGCAACAAGCTCATCGTTGACAGCGCCGACCTCGTTATTGCCGTTTGGGACGGAGAATCGCGCGGTACGGAATTTACCATCTCCTACGCAAAGCGAAGAAACGTTCCGTGCGAGATCTATATCGTTTGATGCGCGTTTTTGTTTGTTATTTTTGCATTTTATGCATTTTAAGAAACTTTTTGAAAAAAGTTTCTTAACAACTTCAAAAACTTTAAATACTTGAAAATCAATAAGAATCGAATAAAATTTCAGAGGGTGCTTTTAAGAAAGCCGCCCTCTTTGTTTTTTAATATTAAATTTATAATAAGGAGTTTTTGAGGGGAGTTTAAGAGGGGGGCTTTTTGCAAAAAGTCCCCCTCTTGTTATTACCTTATTATTTCGTAAATAAGCGGCTTCTCGTTCGGCTTTTCTTCCGAAAAGGTTAACGATTCAAGCATTTTTGCCTGTGCCGATGAATGGTCGCCGACCGTCGAGGACTGCAAGATTGCGATAACGCTTCCCTTTTGCACCTTATCGCCGACACGCTTGATTTGTATAATGCCTGCGGTGTGGTCGATATTATCCTCTTTTTTGCTTCTGCCTGCGCCGAGCATCATTGCCGCAACACCGATGCCCGATGCTTCCGACGAGGCGATATAGCCGTCGCAGGGGGACAGGAGATTGGTTTTATAGGTTGCGTTTGCAAATTCATCAAGGTTATCGAGCGCAAAAGCATCGCCGTTTTGCAGTGTTATCCAATCGCAAAAGGCTTTAAAGGCGTTGCCGTTTTCAAGCGTTTCCTTAACCTTGGCTCTTGCTTCTTCGACCGAGATTCCCTTTGAAAGCGAAACCATTTCGGCGGAAAGGGTTATGCAGATTTCAAGCAGGTCTTTATCGCACCTGCCGTTTTTGAGCAGTGCGACCGCTTCTGCTACCTCGAGCGAATTGCCGATGCAAAATCCGAGCGGTTTATCCATATCGGTAATGACCGCCGACACGTTTTTGCCCGAAAGCTTGCCTATTTCGACCATTCCGCTTGCCAATTCACGCGCGTCGTCGAGCGTTTTCATAAAAGCGCCGCTGCCCGTTTTTACGTCGAGGACGATATTTTTGGCGCCGCCTGCCAATTTTTTACTCATTATGCTTGAAACGATAAGCGGTATGCTTTGCACCGTTGCGGTGACGTCGCGGAGCGCATAAAGCTTTTTATCGGCGGGCGCGATGTTTGCGCCTGCGCCGCAGACGGTAAGTCCGCATTTTTTCGCCACCGACATAAATTCATCGGGCGATAGATCGATACGCATTCCCTTTATCGATTCGAGCTTATCGAGAGTGCCGCCCGTGTGTCCCAGCCCTCTGCCCGAAAGCTTAACGACACTGCAACCGAGAGATGCGACTATCGGCGCGACGATGAGCGTCGTTTTGTCACCCACACCGCCGGTTGAATGCTTATCGACCGTATCGTTGCCGAAATCGGTCAGGTCGAGCATATCGCCCGATTCCGCCATTGCTTTGGTAAGCGTTGCGGTTTCTTTATTCGTCATACCGTTAAGGCATATCGCCATTAAGAGCGCGGACGCTTGGTAATCGGGGATATTGCCGTTTGAATATTCCGAAACGAAGAAGGATATTTCTTCGTCGGTAAGCTCGTTTCCGTTGCGCTTTTTATCGAGTATATCGTACATTCTCATAGCTTGAACCCATACGGAAGGAGGTCTTTTAATAAAAGCTCGTCGATTCCGTCCTTGTGGGGAAGAATTATTTTGAAGTTTTCGGCGTTGCAAAATTCGGTCATAACCTGACGGCAGACACCGCAGGGGTAGCATATCTCTTCGCCGACATTCTCCTTGCCTCCGACTATTGCTATTGCGGTAAATTCGGTCACTCCATCGCTTATTGCCTTGAAAAATGCGACTCTTTCGGCACAGACGGTTGGGGTGAAGGAAGAATTTTCGATATTACAGCCTGTGTATATCCTGCCGTTTTCACAAAGCAGTGCCGCGCCGACCGTAAAGCCCGAATAGGGTGAATAGGCGTTATTTGCCGCTTGTTTTGCCTTGTTTATCAGCTCGTTATACATATTCATTTCATCTCTTTCGCAATTTTTACGATTCTGCTCGTACCGAGACGGGTCGCACCGAGATTTATAAATTCCTCGGCGTCGGCGATCGACGAAATACCGCCTGCCGCCTTGATTTTTAATGTTTCGGGGCAATTTTCGGCGAACAGCTTTATATCCTCGACCGTTGCGCCGCCCTTTGAAAAGCCCGTGCTCGTTTTGATAAAATCGGCTTTGCAGTCGGCGACGATCTTGCACATAAGCTTCTTCTCGTCGTCGGTCAAAAGGCAGGTTTCGATAATGACCTTGAGCACCTTGCCTTCGCACGCGTTACGCACCGCAAGGATATCGTTTTTGACGTATTCGGTATCGCCGTCTCTAAGCGCGCCGATATTGATCACCATATCGATCTCGTCGGCGCCGTTATCGACTGCTTGCTTGGTTTCGTAAGCCTTGCATTCGCTTGTCGTATTGCCGTTGGGAAATCCGATGACGGTGCAGACCTTTACCCTGCCCTTTAAGTAATCGCTCGCGAGCTTGACGTAGCAGGGCGGTATGCATACCGACGCGGTGTTATATTCGAGCGCGTCGTCGCAAAGCGCGATTATTTCGTCCCTCGTTGCGGTTTGCAGGAGCAGAGTATGGTCGCAGTATGAAAGTATTTCGTTTATGTTCATAGCGGTTACGTCCTTTTTTCGTTATTTCTTATTGTAACATATTTATTATGACGTATGCAAGAGGATTTTTAATTCCCACGCTTTTAAAAAAGCTCGGCAAAATCTTTTAGCCCCCGCGCGAGCTTTTGAAAAAGCTCGGCAAAATCTTTCAATCCCCGCGGTAGAGGATATGTATGCTTGTTCCCTTCTCTCCGCGTGGTTGTTCTGTTAATTTTGCGTGTTTCGCACGGGCGATTCATGAATCGCCCACCGGTAACAAATATGATAAACGCAACATTAGGATATAAACTGAATTGTACAGAATTAAGGCTTCCCCTTGGGGGGGAAGCTGTCATCGCGGTAAAATAGCGATGACTGATGAGGGGTTTGTTGGTATTTAATAAAAAAACAACGCCACTGCGTGGCTACCCCTCATCCGTCAAAATCAAAGATTTTGCCACCTTCCCCCAAGGGGGAAGGCGGTTTAGGATTCAACGCAATGAAATAAAACGAACATATAATTTAAACCGTTACGCACGGGCGAGAAAGTGAATCGCCCCTACGGCGTGTGGTTGATACGTCAATTCAAAATGCAAAGCATTTTTATAATAAAACCTCTGTAAAAATCCGCGACATGCGCGTGGATTTTTATACCTATGATGTTCGCAACCTTGGACAAGCCGAAGTCGCGCACAAGGTTGGCGCGAGCATGGGTTCCCTGAAAATCGAAGATTTTTAGGATTTTAGCAACGGACATCACAAAACCCATCGAAATCCTTGCGATTTCAATGGAAAGCGCAAGCGATAAAAAAAGAGATGCCTGCTAAATACATAGCAGGCATTAGTAATTAGATTCGTTGTGAATTTAGATTACGCGTTTCTCTTTTTTGCGAAGCATTCGCTGCAGTAAACAGGTCTGTCATCAGAGGGCTGGAAGGGAATCTTAGCTTCGCCGCCGCATTCAGCGCAAACTGCGGTGAACATTTCTCTGGGAGCTTTGGTTGCTTGCTTTCTTGCATCTCTGCAAGCCTTGCAGCGTTGGGGCTCGTTTTGGAAGCCGCGTTCAGCGTAAAATTCCTGTTCGCCTGCGGTGAAAACGAATTCGTTGCCGCAATCTTTGCAGGTTAAAGTCTTGTCTTCGTACATTGGTGGTTCTCCTCTTGTGGTTGATTTAAATTTCCCTTTCGGGTTTTTTGGTTTAATGGGGCAAATTATCAGCGTTGCCGACTATTTGCTTTAGCTTGGTTCTTATCCGAAAGACCGCGTTTTGGATGCTACGAACGCTTTTTCCCGTTGCGAAAGCGATCGATTCGTAAGGCATATCCGCAAGATAAAGCTCAAATACCGTTTTTTCAAACGGTGATAACGACTTGAATACAAGGTCGAACAAAAGCTTTACCCTTTCGCTGTCGAGATGAACATCTTCGGCAGAGGGGGTCATGCGTTCCTCATCGATAATATCGGGAAGAGAGACGGTCTTGGACGTTTGGCTTGCATATCTTCGCACGCCGCTGATAATGCTGTTTCGTACACAAAGAGAAGCAAACGTTGAAAATGCGGAAGACTTCCCATCGTAGTTTCTTACAGCTTTCAGAAGACCGATAAGTCCTTCCTGAAAAAGATCGTCATAATTGGAAGGATCCTGATCGATTTGTCTGATATGAAAATCAAGAACACGTTTATAGGTCTTGGCGAGGAGCTCAAACGCTTGTTCATCACCCTTTTTCGCAGAGGCGATAAGTATCTCCTCGGTCGGTTGGGTAAGCTTTTCCTGCATTATGGACTGCACGTTTAATATCCTCCAAAGCTGCCGAAATTCAATTCGAAAAATTCGGCATAATACTCTGTGTATTCAATTATACACACTTCATCCCTTTTGTCAATATTTTTTTTGAAATTTGTTAAAATACCGTTAATATGCACAAATGGGGTTTATATTGATTCGACGATTGAATGCAATCGGTCACGCAATTCGGGCATTTTGCCGAAAACGTCCTTTGCAAGTGCGATCTGCGCACGGGCGCGGAAGAGGTTATGGTTGATTTTTTTACACTTAAAATAGGTATCGCCGTTCAGATAATCGGTAAGGAAGCGCGCCGCCAATTCAAGCGTTATCGCAAGCACGCCGTCGGGGAGTGTTTCGATTTCCCTATCGGTCACCTTGCCGATGACCTGAGGAACAAAGCCTTCGGCAAAGGCGGAAAAATAATCCAAATCGAGATAAACTCGGCTTAAGTCCTCGTTATCCTCGCCGCCGGGGTTTGCGGCAAAGCGAACCGCATCGCCGAAGTCGGTTGCGACAAGCCCCTGCATTACCGTATCGAGGTCGATGACGGCAAGGTGCTCGCCCGTGAGGTCATCGAACATTACGTTGTTGCATTTCGTATCGTTATGCACCACGCGGCTCGGAAGCAGTCCCTTTTCCTGCATTTCGCACAGCTTTACAGCCTCGTTTTCCATCGAGAGCAGATAGGCGTATTCGTTCCTGACCGAATCGAATCGGTTTGCGATATTCTTTTCTGCGGCAAGGCGCAAATCGTTAAAGCGTTTTTTGGTGTTGTGAAAATCGGGTATCGTCGTGTAAAGCGTTTCCGACGGGAAATCCGACAAAAGCTTTTGAAATTCGCCGAATGCGATGCCCGTTGAGCGAAGATGTATCAAATCGGCATGGTCGACGCTGTGGGAATTATATATACAGGAAAGGACACGCCAATAATCGCCGTTTTCGGTTATATGGAAATAGCCTCCGTCGGGCTTGCGGTAATAGTGCATTACACGGCGGCGGATATCGGTCACACCGCGTAATCTGAGCTTGTTTTCGATATGCTCGGTGACCTTTATCACGTTTTCGGCAATTTTTTTCGGTTCGGAAAACACCAAATGGTTGACGCGTTGGAAGATATATTCCCTCTCGCCGTTTTCGACAAGCGTTTGGGCAAGATAGGTATCGTTTATGTTTCCTCTGCCGATGCAGTCGATTTTATTTATCGTTCCCTGAAGGTGAAATTCCTTTATTATCTTTTCAAACAGTAAGGTAAGCTCTGCTGTACTCAAGATCATTCAATCCAATCTATGAAATAATATTGATCCTCGCGGTATTTTTTATCTGCCTTTTCCCACATTGCTTTGGTTTGAACCAAATGGCATTCCGCCGAAAGAATATTACCCACGCGCAATTCGTCGCCCGTCAACAAATCGGCAAGGCGGTAATAGCATTGTGCGACACCCTTAAAGCCGTGCGCGCGGCAGGGTGCTTTGTAGGTATTGCCGTTTTTATCGGTAAAGGTATATTCAAAATCGCCGCCGTAGAGATAGCTCGGCTCGCTTAATTCCTCGACCGCGTGCATACTCGTGTTGCAATTCATACCGCAGCCGATAAACAAAATTTTGCCGTTCAATTCCATAACGCGGCGGAAGGGTGAATTTTCTCCGCAGGGGGTTTTATCCAAAATATGTCCCGAAGTGACAAATTCCGCGTTTTTGCCGATAGCTGCGCAGGAATGTGTAGGGGACATACTGCGGATAACGCCTTTAACCTCGGTACGGAAATATTCGGGCAGATAGCCTACGTTGGATTTTGTTTCGTAATAATCGAAATTAGGTTTGTTGGGATTGCAGTTTTGATAGCTTAAGGTCGGGAAAACGAGAGTTCCCTCATCGCCCAGTGCATCGCGCAGTCCTTCGATAACGTCTAAAGGCGTTGCACCGCCGAGCGATTTGAGCGACGAATGGACCAAAAGCGTGTCGCCTTTATTTATTCCGAGCAATTTCGCGTGCTCGGATATTTTTTTTGCGGTTTCGGTCATTTTTAATTACCTTCTTTTATAATTCTTACCTGCTTCGGTGAAAGTGTAAGCACGTTTTCGACGATTTCGTTTGACATCAGATCGATACCGTTTATGCCGTTTGCGGTATATTCGTTATCCGACATATTGGCAAGGATATGAAGCTTTTCCCTTCCGTTTGTGCGGACGATATACGCGACACCTTCGGACAGCACACTTGCCGACATTTCGGTCGATTTGAAAAGTGCTTCGCCGTTTCTTACCGCATTGACCTTTTTGAAGAAATCGATGTTTTCGTCATTGAACGCGTCCGTCGGGAAGGTTTTGCGGTTGAAGGGATCGTGATAGCCCTCCATACCGAATTCGTCGCCGTAATAGATACAGGGCACTCCGGGGAGCGATGCAAGTAAAAGGTAGGCTTGGTTTAAAAGCTTTAAAGCATAAGCCCTCTCGCCGGGCGACATTTTGCGGTGCGCGAGAATTTCGTTATCCTCGCCCATATCCTCTTTTCCGCCCAAGACGGTTGCAATCCTTTCGGTATCGTGCGAGCCGAGGAAGTTCATAACGCTTGACAATTTATGCGGAGGGTAGTTGCGATAAAGGGTGTTGACCGTTTCGACAAGAAAATCGGCATTGCCGTATTTAACGAAATCGATCATCGCGTTTCGGATGGGATAATCGGTAACCGAATCGAGCTGACTTCCGCGGAAATAGCGTTTTCGCTCGTCATAGGCGATTTTGTTGGACGCATCCTCCCAAACCTCGCCGATGATCAAAGCATCGCTCTTACAAGCCTTTATCGCCTTGACGATTCTGTCGAGAAAATGCGATTCAAGCTCGTCGGCGACGTCAAGACGCCAGCCGTCGATGCCCATTTGCATATATTTGGGTATCACCTGCTCGGTAATGAAACCGATATAGCTTTCGCATCTGACGGTGCGCGGAAGGTTTTTTATTCCCCACCAGCTTTCGTAGACGTTCGGAAATTCGTTGAAGGTGAACCATTCGTAATAGGGCGAAGCCAATCCCTTGCTGCAGGCGCCCGTGCCGTATTTGTTATAGGCATCGAAATAGACGCTGTCGTTACCGACGTGATTGAAAACACCGTCGAGTATGACCTTTATATCCATTTTATGCGCTTGTTCGATAAGATGCGACAGCGCTTTGTCACCGCCGAAGCTTTTATCGACCGATAAAAAATCGGCAGTGTCGTATTTGTGGTTTGAATATGCTTCGAAAATGGGGTTTAGATAAATACAGCCGACACCCAATTCCTTTAAATAAGGAAGCTTATTTGCAACACCGTAAAGCGTACCGCCGAAATGGGTGTTGTTGGGGAATGAATCGCCGCGTACCGACGGATATTCGGGGATGCCGTTTTCCCAATCCTCGTTATAAACGGCGTCTTCCCTTTTTTCACATTCACCGCCCGTTGCGAAGCGGTCGGGGAAAATTTGATACATAACACGACCGTTAAGCCATTCGGGGGTGGCATATTTTTCGTCGTAAATTAAAATTTGCGTTTCGTTGACGAATCGCGTTTCGGCATAGCAATTATTCGATTCATCAAACGCGGTGTAATAGCGCGTACCGTTTGCGATAAATTCGAAATGGCAGAAATAAAGTCCGTCATCGGTCGGAAAATCGTTTTCCGTCAGCAAAACGGCGCAAGAAAAGGAGGAAGCTTGATTCGTTACTTCAACCTCCCTTTGAATAAAAACGCGTTCATCGTTGCCGAGGTAAAACCAAGCGCTTTGGCACTGTACGTCGGCAGAAAGCGTTATTGATATTTCGCTCCCCTTCGGAAACGTTTGGTTGCCCGAAGGGGAGTTTTTTGACGTGATTTTGAAATTCAGATTCATTTATCAGTTTTAACCGGCTTGATATTCCAGATGTTTTCGGCATAGTCGCGAATCGATCTGTCTGCGGCGAAGAAGCCCGAATTTGCAATGTTTGCAAGAGCCTTCTTGTTCCACTTTGTTCGGTCAGCATAATCGGCATAGACCTGCTTGCGCGCTTCCTGATAAAAATCGAAATCGGCAAGGCACATAAACGGGTCGCTTACGCCGAAGGAATAAAGCAGATAGTTTGCGATGTCGGCAAAGCTTCTGCCGTTAAAGCCGGTTTGCAGACGGTCGACCGCCGCCTTAAGCTCGGGGTTGCGGTTATAATAATAGGAAGAAGCATAGCCTCTGTCCCAAAGCTCAGCCACCTCGGGTGCGGTATGACCGAAGATATAGATGTTATCTCTGCCGACCTGCTCTGCCATTTCGACGTTTGCGCCGTCGAGAGTACCCAAGGTCAACGCGCCGTTTATCATAAACTTCATATTGCCGGTACCCGATGCTTCCTTACCCGCAAGCGATATTTGTTCGCTTATTTCGGCGGCGGGCATAAGATGCTCGGCAAGGGTGACGTTGTAGTTTTCGAGGAATACAACGCGCAGCTTTTGACGGAGCACGGGGTCCTTTTCGACGTCAGCCGCGATATAGCAGATAAGGCGGATGATGTCCTTTGCGGTGTAATAGCCGGGCGCCGCCTTTGCGGCAAAGATAAAGGTCGTCGGCGTTACGTCGGCATTGGGGTTTTCCTTTAATTTAAGGTATACCGTGATGATGTTAAGCGCGTTTAAGAGCTGACGCTTATATTCGTGCAGACGCTTTGCCTGAACGTCGAACACCGTATCGGGGTCGATGACGATTCCCTTGGTTTGCTTGATATAGTTTGCAAAATCGACCTTGTTTTGCTTCTTTATCTTGTCGAGCTGCTCCAAAACGGAGGAATCGTTTTGATATTGCATAAGGTCTGCCAATCTGTCGGCATCCTTGCGGTAATCCTTACCGATGGTTTCATCCAAAAGCTTTGCAAGACGGGGGTTCGAATAGCACAGCCATTTTCTGTGGGCGATGCCGTTTGTTACGTTGGTGAAGCGTTCGGGATACATATCGTTGTAATCCTTGAACACGCTTGCCTTTAATATATCCGAATGCAAACGCGAAACGCCGTTTATATGATGCGAGCCGACAACCGAAAGGTTTGCCATACGGACACTGCCCTTGTTGAGTATCGACATACGCGATACCTTATCCCAATCGCCCGTGTAGGCATCCCAAGCATCCGCACAGAAGCGGCGGTTGATCTCCTTGATGATGGAATGGATTCTCGGAAGCCTGAGGGCAAAGAGGTTTTCGTTCCAGCATTCAAGCGCTTCGGGAAGCACGGTGTGGTTGGTGTAAGATATAGTGCGCGTTACGATATCCCACGCTTTTTCCCACGAAACGTGGTGATCGTCGATGAGAATTCTCATCAATTCGGGGATACAGAGCGCAGGGTGGGTATCGTTGATGTGGATAGCCACCTTATCGGGAAGGTTTTCGAGCGATTTAAAGCGGAAAAGATGGCGCCAAACGATATTTTGGAGCGATGCGGAAACGAGGAAATATTGCTGAGTAAGGCGGAGCAATTTACCCTCATAATGATTATCCGCAGGATAAAGCACCTTTGAAATGGTTTCGGCAAGGGTGTTATCCTCGACAGCCTTGAGATATTGACCCTGAGAAAAGGCTTCCATATTGAAGTTTGTGATATCTCTTGCCTTCCAGAGCCTTAAGGTGTTGACAGCCTTGCCGTTGCCGCCCGAAATGAGCATATCGTAGGGGACTGCTTCGACCTCGTCGTAATCCTCATAGATTATTTCGCAATGCGATTCCTTCCATTCCTCGCGCACTCTGCCGCCGAAGCGCACCTTGCAGGCGCGGTCGTGACGGGGTACGAGCCAGTTTTGACCGTCGGGAAGCCAGATATCGGGTAATTCAAGCTGTTCGCCGTCTACCAAGCGTTGCTTGAAAAGTCCGTATTCGTAAAGGATGCAATATCCTCTTGCGGGATAATCCTGACTTGTCAATGCGTCCATAAAGCAGCTTGCCAATCTGCCAAGGCCGCCGTTACCCAAGCCGGGGTCGGTTTCGCATTCGTAAATATCATCGAGCGAAAAGCCCATTTTCTTCAATACCTTGCGGTATTCGTCCTCGAGTCCGAGGTTGCAGAGGTTCATTTTAAGGGAACGTCCGATGAGGAATTCCATACACATATAGTAGACCTGCTTTGCTTCGGTCCTTACTACCTCGTCGGTAAATTCCTTGTTCCTCGATGCGAGGATATCGCGCACGGTGAGAACCGTGGCGTTATAGATCTGATTAAGGTCGGCGTCGCCTTCACTTATTCCGTAATAGCGCGAGAGCTTTTGATTAAGCGATTCGCGGATCTCGTTTGCGACAGTTTTGCTTGCCATAGGGTAGGTTTCCTTTATATTCGTTAAAATTGATTGTAAAGCTCTTTATAGGACGATGCGCTTTGCTTCCACGAGAAGTCGACGCGCATAACCTTTTTTTGAAGCTTGTTGAAGCCTTCGCGGTCGTTTTTGAACAAATCGACAGCGCGGTTTACCGAGCCGAGCATTTCATAAGCGCTGTATGCCGCAAAGGTAAAGCCGTTGCCGCCGCCAACGCATCCGATATCCTTGATGCTGTCGTAAAGACCGCCGGTTTCGTGGATGACGGGTATTGCGCCGTAGCGCGAGCATATCATTTGTGCAAGACCGCACGGCTCGCTCTTCGAGGGCATTAAGAATATATCAGCCGCGGAATAGATGCGCTTTGAAAGGTCGCGGTTGTAGGTGATAAGAGTTTTGCACTTTTCGGGGAAGCGTGCGGCGAGGGCTTCGAAATAATTTTCATAGCTCTTGTCGCCCATACCCAAGACCACGAGCTGAACGTCATCGCGCAGCAGATCCTCACCCGCGAGCATAACGAGGTCAAGACCCTTGTGGCTGACAAGGCGCGAGATGACGGCGATAAGCGGAACGTCGCGTTCGGGCAAGCCGAGCATTCTTTGAAGTCCCGATTTGCATATCGCCTTGCCTTCGGTATTGCGCGAATTGAAGTTGGCGAAAATTTCTTTGTCCTTGCTCGGATTATAATAATCCTTATCGATACCGTTCAATATTCCCGAAAGCTTGAAGGAGAAGAGATTGAGCACCGTATCGAGTCCGTGCGAAAATTTCGGCGAGAGTATTTCTCTTGCATAGGTCGGGCTTACGGTGGTCACCCTGTCGGCGCAGACGATAGCGCCCTTTAACAGGTTGATACAGCCGTCGTATTCAACTATTTCCCTATCCGATTCCATAAGGCCGAACACGTCGCCCAGGATGGCGAAATCGTAAATGCCTTGGTATTGGATGTTGTGGATGGTAAATATCGCCTTTGTATCAGCAAACCGTTCGTCGGTCTTTGCATAACATTGCTTTAAATAGATGACGCTCAGCGCCGCGTGCCAATCGTGCGCGTGGAGGATATCGGGGATAAAATCGATATCGGGCAATATCTCCATCGCGGCACGGCAGAAGAAGGCAAATCTTTCGGCATCGTCAAATTCACCGTAAAGACTTGCGCGCTTGAAATAATATTCGTTATCGAGGAAGTAATAGGTCACGCCCTTTTGCTTGTACTCGAAAATTCCGCAATATTGCTGTCTCCACGAAAGATTGACGGTTTTCGAGCCTAAAAACTTCATCTTTTTGCGGTATTTTTCGGTCACCTGAGAATAAAGCGGCAAAATGACGCGGATGTCGTCCTCCTTTTGCTCGGAAAGAGCCGTAGGTAACGAGCCGATAACGTCACCGAGTCCGCCCGACGACGCAAAGGGTAATGCCTCACCTGCTATATAAAGTATTTTTTTCATAATTGTTATTCCTATTTCTTAAAAATTAGTTCCGATTTTCTTTAAAATCAGTTCCGAGAGAAAAACTTTTTGAAAAAAGCTTTTCTCTCGGGCTCTCTTTCAAAAACTTTTAAATCAAATAGATTTTAATTTTTAGGGTAAAACGAACGTTAGGTATATTTGTTGCATTGCGGGCGATTCGTGAATCGCCCCTA
>JAZRTE010000052.1:0-2637 GCA_045651785.1 Eubacteriales bacterium
GTAACGCCGTACCACTTAGCGCCGGTCTTAAGAACCTTAGCCTTCTTGCCGTTAGCTTCAAGATACTTAACGATAGCGGTGGGGAGATAGAATTCCTTCTTCATTTCATCGCCGCCGTTGTTAAGGAACTTAACGAATTCGTCCATAGCAACACCGAAGAAATCGGCGGGAATACCCCAGCAGTTCATCGAAACGATAGCGTTTTCGTCAATGTCGTGCCAAACATCGTCTTCAAGGTAAGCGGTCTGACCGTTTTCAAGACGCATGATCTTGGTGCGCTCGGTAATGTCAACAAGCACTCCGTTTTCATCAACGGTGCAATGGCCTCTTGCAACGGTGCCGTTTTCGGTTAAGGTGTTCTTAAGAACGAAGCCTGCCATGCAAGTGGGGGAGTCGGGATTTTCCTTCATATATTTAGCGATGATCTCAAAGCTTTCTCTGCCGTAAAAGTCATCTGCGTTTACTGCCGCAAACGGGCCTTTGATAACGTCGCGTGCCGCAAGCACTGCGTGGCCGGTACCCCATTGCTTAACGCGTCCTTCGGGAACCTTATATCCCTCGGGCATATCGTCAAGACGCTGGAAGCAATATTCGGTCTTGCAGGTGGTGCCGATTCGGTTGCCAACGGTTTCCTTGAAGATCTCAAGGTTTTCTTCCTTTATAATAAATACAACGTTGTCAAACCCTGCCTGCAAAGCATCGTATACGGTGTAGTCGAGAATGAATTCGCCGTTGGGGCCAACGGGATCAAGCTGCTTCAAGCCGCCGTATCTGCTACCCATGCCGGCAGCCATAACCAATAATGTCATAAAATAAACCTCCGTGATTTTATATCTACCGCTTATAATACAACAAAATCTAACATTTGTAAAGCGATAAAGCAAAAAAACATTGACTTTTCTTTCATATCATCATATAATATCAAAAAAATATTTAAAAAGCAGGAGTGCTATATAATGGAAAACGTAAAAAAAGTAAAGATCGGCGTCATCGGCCTCGGTGCGCGCGGACTTCCTCTTGTTAACGGCTGCTTCCTTCCCATGTGGGAAAACGGCCTTGTTGAAATCACCGCTGTCTGTGATTATTATCAGGACCGCGCTGAAAAGGGCGCTCAAACGGTTGAAGAAAGAACCGGAACCCGTCCTTTCTGTACAACTAATTGGAAAGAGGTTGTCGACCATCCCGAGGTTGAAGCTGTTTTGGTACTTACCGCGTGGGAATCGCACGTCGAAATGTGCATCTACGCTATGAAGGCGGGCAAGCCCGTCGGTACCGAAGTCGGCGGCGCTTATAATATCGAAGATTGCTTCCGTCTTATCAGAACCTATGAAGAAACCGGCATCCATTGCATGATGCTCGAAAACTGCTGCTACGGCAGACGTGAGCTTATGGCTCTCAATATGGCTCGCAAGGGCTTGTTCGGCAAAGTTGTTCACTGCTCGGGCGGTTATATGCACGATCTTCGCGAAGAAATCGTTAACGGCGACGTCAACCGTCACTACCGTCAACGCAACTATATGCTTCGCAACTGCGAAAACTATCCCACCCACGAGCTCGGACCTATTATGCAGGTTCTCGATATCAACCACGGTAACCGCTTCGTTACTCTTAATTCGATCGCATCCGCTTCTGTCGGCTTGCACGAATATGCGGTTGAACACCGTCCTGATGATCCCATCGCAAAAGCAAACTTCGCTCAGGGCGATATCGTAACCACCGTTCTTAAGTGCGCTGACGGCAGAACCGCCGTTATCACTCTCGATACCTCGCTTCCCAGAATCTACTCCCGCGGCTTTACCGTTCGCGGTACAAAGGGTATGTACTGCGCAGACGGCGACTATGTACATCTCGACGGTGAAAGCGAATTCGATACCGTTGCTACCAAATTGAACTGCGCTGAAAAATATGAAGAAGAATATGAGCACCCCATCTGGAAGGAATACCGCAAGAATCCCATCGGCGGACACGACGGTATCGACTGGCTCGTATATAACGCGTTTATCGAATCGGTAAGAGAAGGCTTCACTCCTCCCATCGATACTTACGATACCGCAACCCTTATGTGCATCTCCTGCCTGTCCGAACAATCCATCGCGATGGGCGGCGCACCTGTTGCAATTCCCGACTTTACCTCCGGCAGATGGGTAGAATGCCTCGAAAAGCCCGAAGAGTTCAAGGGAACCTACGCTTTAAGATAAAAAAGGCTGAATAACAGACTTTTTACGCGTAAAACGTCGCATATCAAAAACTTTTCAAAAAAGCGACCTCCGAAACTCGTTGTGGCCCAACGGGTTTCGGGGATTCTGAAAACTTTTTTCAAAAAAACGAAAAAAAGTTGAAAAAAGGTATTGACAAAGGGAAAAGTATGTGATAGAATAGCCAAGCTGTCGGCGAGAGAGCCAAGCGGCGAAGCGAGCTCACGGTGCGAACGGACATTGAAAATTGAACAACAATTGTACTACAAAGCAAGAAATGTGAAGTAGAACAAGACTCGTTAATTCTTTAAAAAAGTAAAGAGCAAAACAGGAAATTTAGCTTATCGCAAGGTAAGGTGAATATTACAACTCATTAGAGAGTTTGATCCTGGCTCAGGATGAACGCTGGCGGCGTGCCTAACACATTCAAGTCGAACGGAGT
>JAZRTE010000053.1:0-4344 GCA_045651785.1 Eubacteriales bacterium
CGAAACAACGAGTCCGGGAGTGGTGTAATTGAACGCAATTTCGTTTTCGCCTGCCTGACATTCAACGCCGACAAAGCCGTAGGTAACGCGCAAAACGTCGGTATCCTTACCGTTAACCTTCGCGTGCCAGCCGTTTTCCTCGTAAGGTACGCTGAAGTAAACGATTTTCGGCTCGTCAAGAGTGATTTTCGCGTTAAAGCCGTAGGAGTCGTATTCAAAGCTGTCACAGCTCATTTCACGTCTGTCGGAAACAGAATCGGTAAATGCCTCCTTGCTTGCCTTAATAGCCTCAGTAACGGTTACACGGGTCATAAACTGCGAATAATACGCAACCATATCATCGGGAACTACAAGATATTTACAAAGCATCTTGTCGCGGTCGGCCTTGCTGTACTTCTTTTCAAAGTCGGTTTGAGTCATAAACTCATCGTAAGCAAAGCCCATGGGGAGATAATTTTCGTTAACGTAAATATCAAAGCCGTTTTGCGATTCGAGATATTTAAATCCGAAAGCATCGTGCTTTTCGGTATAGACCGTTTCGCCCGTTTCGGTTAAGACGATCTCGCCCGTTTTGGAATCAACTTTTTCTTTTCTCTTGTTTTTAGAGGTTTCAATAAACGAATACTTCGTCGAGGTAAACGCTCTTAAGCCGTAAAGCGAGCTTTCGGCTCTCGATCCGACGCTTCTTGTAACACCGATGATAGGATAAAATTCCATTATCGAGGGCGGTACGACCGTGTGGAAGCATTCGATAGTCGGATAATTCCAATAAATACCGAGGTTGTCAATAGTCGATATGCTCGAATTACGGAAAAAGTCAATACGGTAAAATTCCTCGTGCGGGTCGGGAAGTATGACCTCGCCCTCAATACACTGGTCTACCATAAAATTACTGTTGTGCGAATACTGCTTGCCGTTCGTAATGTGAACACAGCCGTAAAGCACCGTCATACCGCAAACGCCGTAAAGCACGGCACGCTCGAATACCCTTGTTCCGCGGAATCTTCGGATAATAAATGCGGTGAGCATAATGCCGAGGAAGGCAATGCCGACGTAAAGCCAGAATCTGAAGTAATAGGGAGGATAACCGAGACTCATAACGTCATCCTCATTTTCGTGCCAGATAAGGCCGAGCGGCAATGCTACAGCGGTGCAGAAGAAGGTCATCAACGCCGTCGGTACCTTCCATTTCGTGCGCTTGTCCTCCAAGGCGATAACCGTTGCCAAGGTGAACATAAGGATCATCATATAAAGCCATCTTGCGTAATACGATGAATTGAAAAGGAAGAACATGCTGTTAAGCAACGGCACGAACGAGCAGATAACGAGGAATATCATCAAGCCCTTAAGCCATCTGCGCTTCTTAACGGTAAACAAAGCGAATACACCCGAAAGCGCAAACATCGGGAGATACATCGAAATCGATGCCCATCTCGTTTCGTGACCGCTGAAGAAGTTCACGCGTGAGGGAATATCGGGCGGGAAGAAGTAGGATTCAAATATCTGACCGTATCTCTGCCAGTAAAATTCACCGCTCTTGCGCCAATAGGAAAGCGATTTAAAGCTGTTCCAAGCTCCATCGGTGTCATCCTCGCCAAGCTGCTCAAACATCTTGCTTAACGTGTCCATATAAGAGCTTGAGATTCGGCTGTTGCCCATCAGTGCCGCCGCGGCAGGCAGGAACATAAACATCGACATCGCAAATCCGATGACCGCCTCAAGTGCAAGCAGACCTAACTTGCCCAAAGTAATCTTGAACGAACGGGTCGACATTCTGAACAGGAAGTAAATAATGCAAAATACAACCTGACCTGCAAACATAAAGTAGTTAATAACCGCGTTTATTGCAACGGCAACCGCAAAAATACCCTTGCGGTCATTCTGTACAAGCTCCTCCATACCGATCAAAAGCAAGGGGAAGAAGGCAACAACTTCGTGGAATTGGTTGAAAAACGTGTTATAAATTTGGAATCCCGAGAAGGAATAAAGCAACGCGCCGATAACCGCATAATTCTTGTTTTTAACAAACCTTTGCAGATATGCATAAGCGATAACTGCGGCAACGATGTATTTAACGATATAAATAGGAGCCATAAGGTAAGGCGCCCAAGATGACGGGAAGGCGCACATTATCCAGAAAAAGGGGCTTCCGAGCATATAATACGAATAGCTGCCGATAAAGTTCGAGCCCATATCGGTGACCCAGTCCCAACCGAATGCGCCGTCTTGCACCATTCTCACACAGTTTTCGTAAAAGCAAATCTGTTGAGCGTTATAATCGCCGTAATACAAAAATACGGGCGATCCGGTCTTGACCCATTCGACGATAACGAACGGGACGGTGATGCATACCGACACGATAAACGACCACCAAATCACCTTGCGGTAAAAATACCAAGGACTTTCGCGGTCGAACTTGAATTTATTTCTAAGTGCATCCAATGCGCTCATAAAATAACTCTCCGATCAAATTTTTACATTCTATTTTACAACTAAATCCTATAATTGTCAAGCGGTGTTATATTCAACAAGTTGTTAATATTTTGTTTCTTGACTTGTTAAAGGCGGGATGCTATACTTTTTTAAAACGAGTTGTTTGGAGGATAAAAGCTTTGAAACGATTTTTGGCAATTTTACTTTGCGGCTTGCTGATGTTTTCTATGCTGCCGTCATGCGCGCAAGCGGAAGGCAGCTTCGCAAAAGCAGCTGTTAATTACGTTATGACCGATGGTTTCGTTTATAATGTAACCGAAAAAACTACTCCCGAGGAGCTTATAAATCAAGGCAAAAGACTTGAATCTGTCGCTTCAAGCGGCGAATACGTCAAAACGGGCGACGTCGCTACCGATAAAAACGGAAATAAGCATACTGTGATAATATACGGTGACGTTTCGGCAAACGGTATAATCGATAAATACGACTATATAGCGCTTAAGCGTCATTGTATGGGCACACTTAAGCTTACGGGCGCACCGTTTGAGGCAGCTAAGCGCGGGGAAGAAGTGACCGTTTACGATTATATCCTCGTAAAGCGCCACGTTATGAAGTCTATCGACCTTTCGGTAATGCCTCACCGTGAAAGCATTGCGGGCGATAGCGTTAAGATCGCTTATATCCCCTTGGACAACCGTCCCGTAAACAAGGATCGCGTCGAATATCTTGCCGCAGCCGCAGGCTTCGAGCTTCTCATTCCCGAGGAATCGCTTTACCGCACCGCGCTTGATAATATGACTCCCAACCCCGACGGCTCAACCATCGGTAATCGCAAGGAATTGCTTAACTGGCTTAAATCGGTCGAAAACGAATGCGAATATTTCGTCATCTCGCTCGACCAGCTTATTTCGGGTGGACTTGTCGGCTCGCGATACCTTTCCAACACCGACCTTTCGTTCGAAACGGAGGTTGCCGATTATTTAATACAGCTTGCCGAGAAAAAGCACGTAATCCTTTTCGATACCGTTATGCGCCTTGCATCGACGGTCGATTATCAAGGCTATAAAATGGAAGAATATAACGCATTAAGAGAATACGGTAAGAAAGCCCGTAAGACCTTAAGCGGAAATCAGCTTACAGTCGATAATATCATCGCGGGCTACCGCTATGATACGAACGGACGCGAAATAAGCGTTTCGGTAAGCTCTGCAAAGCTCGATCAATATCTCGCGTCGCGTACCCGTAAGCTTAAGATCATCGATTATCTGCTCGATCGCGCGGTTGACGATATTGAAAGAATTTATATCGGCGTTGACGATTCTTCGCCCGAAACCACTATTCAAACCAACGAAATTAATTATATAACCTCGCTCGGCGGCGACAATATGACGCTTTTCGCAGGCGCTGATGAGCTTGGACTTATGGGTATCGCCGCCGTTGCAACCGACGTTTACGGCGAAGCCGAATGCAAGGTCACCTATTTCGGAGAGGGCAAAAATTGGTCGGCAGACAGCTTTGATACCTCAACGCTTTCCGACTGTATCGAAAAGCATTTCGTGTCGATCGGTGCATCGATGAACAGTACAAAAAGCGATGCGCTTCAGGTGCTCGTGCTTACACGCTCGAACAACACCGCGAAATATGCCGATGAATTGATAAAAAAAGCGGTCGACAACCTCGCAAAAGGCATCCCGACCTGTATAATCGATGCATCAAGCGCCAACCGTGACCTGCCTTATAAGGTTCTCGATACGAATTACGATATCGCAAAGCTTCTCGGCTATTCAAACTGGAATACCGTTGCCAATGCAACCGGCATCGCGCTTTCAAATGCCGTTGCAAGATATGTGTATATCAAAAACGAAGTTGCTACCGAGGAATCAAACGATGCCTTCCTTAAAACCCTTACCT
>JAZRTE010000054.1:0-25177 GCA_045651785.1 Eubacteriales bacterium
AAGCGCAAGCCCGAAAATCCCGATTACGTCGAACGTTTCGAGTTCTTTATGAACGGCTGGGAAATGGCGAATGCATATTCCGAGCTTAACGACCCGATCGACCAGAGAGAACGCTTCAAGGCGCAGGAAGAACAGCTCGCCCAAGGCGATGACGAAGCGAACACCACCGACGAGGACTTCCTCAACGCTCTCGAAATCGGTATGCCTCCCACAGGCGGTATCGGCTACGGCATCGACAGAATGTGTATGCTCCTTACCGATTCGCAAGCAATCCGCGACGTTTTGCTCTTCCCCACCCTTAAATCGCTCAATTCGGGAAGCAAGAAGGAAGCAAAAGCAACCGAAAAGGAAGAAATCGTTGAAGAAGTCATCGATTTCTCCAAGGTAGTTATCGAACCGCTTTACGAGGAAAACGTTGATTTCGAAACCTTCGTTAAATCGGATTTCAGAGCCGTTAAGGTTAAAGCGTGTGAAGCAGTACCGAAGTCGAAGAAGCTTCTTAAGTTCACCCTCGACGACGGCACAGGCACCGACAGAACTATTTTGAGCGGCATCCACGCATTCTATGAGCCCGAGGAATTGGTCGGCAAAACGCTTATTGCAATCACCAACCTTCCTCCCCGAGCAATGATGGGTATCGAATCCTGCGGTATGCTTCTTTCTGCAATCCACACCGAAGAGGATGAAGAAAAGCTTAATCTTATTATGGTAAGCAACCGCATCCCCGCAGGCGCGAAATTGCATTAATTTTAAAAAAGAAAATCCCGACGAATGTCGGGATTTTTTGTTTTAAGGCTTAATTATTTCTTCTTAATAACCATTACAACAACGATAACTACAACAACCGCAACAGCGCCGATGATGACCCAAAGCCATACACCAAGACCTTGGCTGTCGCCGTCGATTTCGATGGTGGAAGAAATCACTTCGGAATCATCGATAATATCGGTGGTCGAGGATTCAGCGGTGCTTGCATTACCGGTCACGTTTTCGGAATCGCTCTTGTTTTCTTCTTCAGCGCTTGCGTCGGTAGGCTCGCTTTCATCGGGAGTGTTTTCTGTGGGAGTGCTTGTTTCGGGTTCGCTAATTTCGGGTTCGCTCGTTTCGGGTTCGCTCGTTTCGGTGCCGTCGGGCCATTGGATTATGCCTGCTAAAACATCTTCTTCGCTTACGCAAAGCATTTTACCGTTGGTGCAGGTGCCGTTTTCAAGGTCAACACCGTCAAATACGAAGCAATCGCCGCTCTTTACCGCGAGGAATGCAACCTTATCTTCCCAGTTATGCCAATTGTTTTCAGCGGCTTTATCGGGGTTAGAGGTAGAGGAATGAACCGCGATAAGAATTTGATTTTCATCAAGCTGAACCGCGGGAGGAGTACCCTGTGACGGCTCTGCATCTTTGATTGCTTTGTAAATGCCGCTATCATCCAGCTCTTCGGCGATAGTCCAAATCGACCAGCTACCGATCTGACCGGTAAAATCATTGCTTGTCATAATAACTGCATCTTCACCGGTGATTTTATCGTTAACGGCTCTTATATCAAAAACGTAGCCGACAGCAGTATCATAAACTGCATTGCCGTCTCCTTGAATGGTGTAGCTTCCTGCATGAGCAACAAGCGCGAAGGACATACACAAAGCTAATGCGAGTACAAGAACAGATATTTTTTTCATAATTTCCTCCGTGTTAATAGATTACACACATATTAACACACTTTATCGCGTTTGTCAAATACTACGCCATTCTGGCGAGCATTTCCTCGGTAACCTCGGTTTCGAGCTTGCCTTCGGAAAGGAAAAGCTCCAATTCCTCGCAAACGTGCTGACCGATCTTTTTAAGACCGTTGTTTGCAAGGCCTGCAAGGTGAGGAGTCATTATGCAGTTCTTAAGGGTGCGAAGGGGGTTATCGACTGCAGGGGGTTCGGGGTCGGTAACGTCAAGACAAGCGTATTTAAGGTTGCCTGCCGCCATATGGTTGTAAAGCGCAGTTTCATCGATAATAGTGCCGCGCGCGGTATTGATAAGGACTGCATCCTTTTTCATAAGCTTAAGAGTTTCTTCGTTAAACATATGATAGGTTTCGGGAATTTGAGGTGCGTGGATAGAGATTATATCGCTTTCCTTAAGTACGGTTTCGAAATCCGCCTTGCGAACGCCAAGCTCTTTTGCACGTTCATCCGAAATGAAGGGGTCATAAAGAACGATATCTACGTCAAACGCTTGCATAAGCTCGATATAGTGTCTGCCTGCCCAACCGCCGCCGATAACGCCGATGGTGAGATCATAAAGCTCGCGGATGTTTTCCTTACCCTCTGCCCAGCCGCCGTTGTGGATATTTTCGTTATGGGCAAAGAAATTCTTGGATGCGGCGATGGTAAAGCCGAGCGCGGTTTCGGAAACGCCCATACTAAGCACGTTCGCACTTGCGGTAACTCGCACGCCCTTCTTCCAAAGTGCGTCGGAAACGACAGGCTTAACGCTGCCTGCCGCGTGAATAAGAAGCTTCAAATTAGGGCAAAGACCCAAATACTGCTCATCGATAGGCTTGTTTCCCCACGAGGTAACGACAACGTCGGCATCCTTAACAAGCGGTGCAACCGAATCAAATTCGGTGTTGCCCTCGTTGATAACTACAGCTCCGCTGTTTTCCAATCTTTTAAGACATTTTTGGTTGAACACCATATTTCTTGTGCCGGGGTCGAGAAGAAGAGCGATTTTCATAGCTTTCTGCCTTTCTTTATTTGAATAATTCAATATATTTGTTTTTATTAAACAGCTTTGCGCCGTCACTATAGCTTTGTTCGTTCAGAGCAAAGCAGCCGTTCTTTTCGGGAACGTATTCCAACCCATCGGGAAGCATTCCGCAAAGCTCTTGCCAATTAACGTAATTCTGGTTGCCGTTGATTTCAATACAGCCGCAAGCCATTCCGTTCAATGCGCCGATACGCGATGCGAATTGCTTGTTCCATTCGGCAAGCAGAGGCACGACAGTAAGGTCTGCACAAAGGCATTGACCGCCCGCTTTGTGAATCGCCGCCGCCATATCAAAGGAGACCGACATTGTTTTTGCAATCGGCTTAAGCGCAACCGCTTTATAGCCGAGCGATAGACGTTTTTCAACGTCTGCAAGCGAATGCGCCGATTCGTCGGCATTTATGGTTACGGGAAGGTTGCCGACAAAAACTTCGTTTTCGGGCGCGAAGGGTTCTTCGATAAGCTCGATGCATTCAAGCGCGCCTATCTTATCCGCGTGGCAAAGCAACGCTTCAAGACGGTCAAGGTTATCGTATCTGCCGTTTGCATCGAGATAGTAACGGATGTTTCTATCCTTGGAAAGAGGTGTTTGATAGTTCTTTGCGATATTATGTATTTGTGTAAGGCGCTCCTTGTCCCATTCGAGCATCGTTTTCATATCCTCGGAATGAGTCAAGCCCTCGCCGCAGGCTTTGCCTATCTTTATTTTCAAAAGGCCTGTGCCCGAATCGAGCAGATTTTTCAATCCGTTTTCATCAACGGCATAGCTTACCAAGGGAATATGCGCCAATCTTTCGTGGCGGTAGGAAAGAGCGTTCTTTGCGTGGTCGGGAATGATATTGTCGAAATCGGTTACCCCGTTTTCAAGCGCGTAAACCGACCAAAGCGCATAATCCAAGCCGACGAGCGAATTAAGGACAAAGGTTTCGGCAACGTTGCGGTTGCAAATTTTGTCGGCATAATTTTTAAGCTCGGGGAGGATGGAATTAATAAGCTCGATAGGCGACACAAAGCTTTCGCCGTTAATCATTTCAAGCGCGTGTTTCGTTACGTCACGCATAAGTGCGCTTGACTTTTCGGGCGAATGTTCGCTAAAAACGTTTGCATCCGACCAAAGCACCGAAATCGTGCCCGGACAAGCGGCTGAAAAATTATCGCTTTCGATATAAACAACCGTCTGCCAAAGCTCGGTTAAATATTTACCCTTGAATCCGAACGGCGCAAGCAACGGCTCGCGCACAAAGCGAAGGTCGGCTTTTTTTATCCTTATATTTTTCATTTGTTTAAATATTCCTCGATTACTTTTTTTGCTCCGTTCGGAACAACTTCATCAATCGGTTTTTGGTATTTGATAAGCTCGCGCACATAAGTCGAGCTGATATGGTCCATTCCACTTTCGGCAGGGAGAATGACCGTTTCGATATCGCTAAGTCCCTTGTTTATCACGAAAAGACTGCGTTCGTAATCAAAATCGCTTCCCGTACGTGCACCGCGCACGATAACGGGGTTTTCGTAATTTTTGCAAAATTCGGCAAGAAGTCCTTCGATTTGCACTGCCGACACGTTTGATAAATCCTTAACACTCGTCCTTACGGCTTCAAGCTGTACGTCAAACGGGAGGAAGCCCTTCTTTTCGCTATTGGGCGAAATGGCAATAACAACCTTGTCGAAAAGTCTGCTTGCGCGAACGATAATATCCATATGGCCGACGGTTATCGGGTCGAAGGAGCCCGAAATTATCGCGGTTCTCATAATCTTACGCCTCCTCGGATACGGCTGTTTCCTCGTCTTCGGGTACGCGAACGATAGTTACATAGGTCTTGCCATAGCGATAAAGCTTGCTCTGCCAGCCCTCGACAGGGTTGGGAATGCCGTCCTTATCCGATTCGCAAATGATTATCGCGCCCTTTGCGACAACGCCCGAATACTGCAAACGGTGAAGCACGTCGTCAAGAACGCCTTCCTGATAGGGCGGATCGAGGAAAATGAGGTCAAATTTTTCTCTGCCCGATGCGCCTCTTAAATATTCCTTCCAATCGGAGGTAACGACGCGGCATTGCTTCATCAATTTGGTCTTTTGCGCGTTTTCCTTTATTACCTCACAAGCGGCACGCGACGAGTCGACTATAACGGCGCGTTCCGCCCCGCGGGAAAGTGCTTCGAGCGCCATTTGACCGCATCCGCCGAACAGGTCAAGCACGTTTCTGTCGTGCAGTTCAAACTGAATTGCCGAAAAAACGCCTTCCTTGCACATTTCGGTGGTCGGGCGTGTATTTAATCCCTCAAGGGTTTTAAGCTTGGTTCCTCTCGCTGTTCCTGTTATTATTCTCATTTTGTTCCTCTCTGAAGTATTCGATAATCGCTTCCGCAATCGGTTCGGTAACGCCCTTAACCTCGGTCAGCTCCTCCTTTGTGGCGGCTTTCAGCCTTGAAAGAGTGCCGAAATGAAGCATAAGGTCGTTTGCCTTTTTCTCGCCGACACCCTTGATTTCGGTCAGCGAGCTCTTTTTGACGGCATTACGGCGCTTTGCGTCCATAAGCGAAAGCGAATAGCGGTGTACTTCCTCTTGAATTTTATAGATAAACACAAACGCGTCCTGACGGGTTATAAGCGAAATTTCGTTTTCACCGTCGGTGAGTGTTCGTGTTTTGTGGTGTTCATCCTTTATCATTCCGAAAACAGGAATATATATTCCCATTTCGTTCATTACGCTTTTAACGCGGCGCACTTGATTTTCGCCGCCGTCGATAAGCATCAAATCGGGATATTCCCAACCTGCTTCGTCCGAATCGTGCGAAAATCTTCGGCGGATGCATTCCTCAAGCGCGGCAAGGTCGTTGCCGTCGTCGACGGTGCGGATATTGAATCCGCGATACTTGCGTTTTGCAAAAACGCCGTGCTCAAGCACGATCATACCGCAGCTTGTATATTCGCCGCTTGAATGCGAAACGTCATAGGATTCGATCCGGTCGGGCAAAATCTCCAACCCGAGAAGCTTTGCGATAGAAGCAAGAAAATCCTTCTTTTTGTCCTCACTTTTGCGCTTGTGAAGCATAAGCTGCTTTGCATTTTCGGAAGCCCTTGTCGTAATCGCGCGCATATCTCCCCTTTCGGGATATATCAGCGAAACCTTAAAGCCTGCCTTTTCGCACAGCCAATCGCACAAAAGCTCCGAATCGGCTTCCTCAAGCTCGTAATCGATATATATCTTTTTCGGGATATAACCTCTTAATTCGTAATATCTTTGGAAAAACGAAACAAGCGCCGCGCTGTTAATTATCTCATCTGCCGAGAAAAAGAAATTTTCGCGGTCGACTATCGCACCTCCGCGGACAAACAAAAGCGAAAGCGCGCTTCCCAGATCGTCGGCATAGATACCGATAACGTCCGCTTCGACGTTGGGCGAGCAGACTATCTGTTGGCGGTCGTTCAGCTTCTTAACGGCGTAAATGCAATCGCGAAGCTTCGCCGCAAGCTCAAAATTAAGGCCCTCCGAGGCAAGCTCCATTCCCTCCTCAAGCTGGGCAATAAGCTTTTTGCCGTCGCCCTTAAGCAAGGCAGACGCGCGGTTTACAAGCTCACGATAGTCCTCTGACGTTAAATTTCCCTTAACACAGGGGGCACAGCAACGTCCGATATGATAATTAAGGCAAGGTCTGCCCTTGCCGATATCCTTCGGAAATTCCTTGTTGCAATCGGGAAGCGAAAACGCCTTTTTGACTGTTTCCAGAATATCACGGGCAACGTGATATGAAGAATAGGGCCCGAAATATTTATCGTTACCTGCGGTACGCTTATAAACTATCGAGAATGTGGGATATGCCGCATTGGTAAGCTTGATATACGGATATCCGCCGCCGTCCTTTAATTTGATATTGTACCGTGGCTGAAATTGCTTTATAAATTGGTTTTCCTGCAATAATGCTTCAAGCTCGGTCAAGGTATAATACACTTCAAAATCGTTGACCGATTCGACCATGCGCTTCGTTTTTCCGCGGTGGTCGGAATAGGGGGAGAAATAGCTTGAAACACGGTTTTTAAGCGCTTTTGATTTACCGACGTAAATTATCCTGCCCGATTTGTTTTTCATTATATAAACTCCGGGGGTGGCAGGAAGAAGCCGCGCTTTTTCAAAAAGTTCTTCGCGTGTCATAACATATACCTACAAAAAATGCCCTGAAGCAATAGCTCAAGGCGTTGGTTTTGTTTATTATTCGTTAAAGCCGCCGAGAATAAGCGCAACAAGAGCGTCGACAGCCGCTTCTTCATCGGAACCGTCAGCAAGGATCGTGATAATGTCGCCCTTGGAGATGCCAAGCGAAAGAACGCCCAACAAGCTCTTCGCGTTTGCTCTGCGGTCGCTGTTTTCAACCCAGATAGAGCTACGGAAGGAGTTGGCCTTTTGAATAAAATATGTCGCAGGTCTTGCGTGAAGACCGACAGCGTTTTGGATTTCTATATTTTTAGTAGTCATACAAAAATACCCCCATATACAGACATTATACCAAACGGGATGCTTCAAATCAATAGGAAAATAATGGACGATTCAACGAAATACCATTTTCATCGTTTGACTTTTTTGTCAATAATATCTATTGTACACAAAATCATCCGAAAATTTCCACGGCAAGCAGTGTTCCGACGATTCTGTTCTCACCGACAGTTATCGCGCATTCCGCATCGGAATATATCCGCGTTCCGTCCTCGGTGTAGAATCTGCCGAAGCGTTTATAACCCGTGAGTATGACCTTGACCTCACCCTTTTTCGTTTCGGCAAAAAGATTGGACATGGCCTTGAACTCAGTTATGCGCGCACTGATCTTCAAATCGTTTCTGACGTCGGGTTCAAAGGAAACGCTTTGATCGACCGATGCTTGCAAAGCGGCACAGCCATCGGCATCGTTAATGAAGATCACTGCCTCGAGCGTGGTGACCTCAGGCTTGGTGAATACCTCGTTGACGGTATCGCGGAATACCAACACTGCCACGGAGCAGAGTATTACAACGAAAATGACAACGTCGAGAATATTTATTTTAAATTTTCTTTTTTCCATTGCTTACACCTCCGTATATTCGTTGGTTTCCTTTAAACACACTCCGTACACCGCGCCGACAAGTCCTAAAACAAACCAAACGGCAACGAGAGAACGAAGGTCCGAAAAGGGATTGAAAAGCAATGAGCATACAAGCACCATGACCGCCGCCGCGGCTATCGCACCGCCGAACGGCAAATTGCTTTTCACATCGTTCAGCGCCGATGCACGAAACGCACGCTGAAATATAAGAAGCAGTGCCAAAATAAACAGGCAAACGGTTGCGCCGTTGCTTATCTCGTACATACCTGACCAGAAGTTTGAAAATACGCCGCCTGTTTCCAAAGCGAGCGAGCCGTCATAGCCCGTTCTTCCGACAGATACGGCTGTCGATAACGAATAGTCGGTGGTAAACACAAGAATAGGCGGGATAATTATTGCGGCGCAAAGCAACGCGCCGAAGGGTGCCTTGTGCGAAAACGTAATATAAACGAGTAAGGACACGGCAAGCAAAACATAAAACAGCTTACTGTCGATAGCAAAAGCGCCGATAAGCGCACAAAGCACAAAGCGGTTTCGGGTCGCATTTCCGAAGGTGGATGAATACGAGGACATAGCGACCGGCAGAGTACATACCGTAAGCATCGCCAAAACGTCGGGTCTAAGTACGTTTTCGGTCAACACAAGTGCCGCGTTACGAAGATGATTATGCGAAATAAGCGATGCAAAATCGCCGACTGTATACAGCACTAAGCCGAGCGTTATGCCCGTACAAAGCGCATTAAACGCCTGAACGACGAGAGTTTTCGAGCACAAAAGGTTTTTCGCGAGGAAATACACCGCGGTGAATATCAAAATATAATACTCACCCGAGGTAACACCCCCGAATACAAAGCTTGTCAAATACATTACGGCGAACATAAGCAGCATTACCGCATCGCCGGTGCCAAAACGGAAATTCCGCTTCAGACGTATGCATTTTAACAAATAAGAAAGTACAGTGATACAAACGACAAAAGCCGTAAGCACTGCGGGAACGAATGAAAATATCGATGCCGCAAGCAGCAAACCGAATTCGGGAATATGAAGAATGACAACCGCAACCGTGACCGACAAAAGAAACAGCAGCACGCTTGCAGGCGAATAAAACAAAGTGATTATGCCGAACAGTGAACCGAGCAGGAACCCAAAGCCCGCATAGGTTTTCGGCTGACTTGAAATATAACGTGTTACCGACGAATCGTTAACACCCAAATTACCCAAAAGCAATCTGCCGACAATTCGGCTTTTACCAACGACCGCAAGCAATCCTTTATCGCCGAAAAGCGTTAAAAACGATCCTGCTATTGCGGCAATCGCGGCAACGCACATATCGGTAACGCTTGCGCTCGTGCCGAGATTCAGAGAAACGTAGCTTTTGAGCAAAAACACCGCCGCGGCATATATACCGAAGGTTAGCAAAAATATACCGAACGAACGGAAGGTGGCGTTTAAAAACGCTACTCTGAAAGCCGAAAACAGCTTCGAAACACCGCTGTTATTGATAAACGAAGCAACCGCATTGCGCGCGGGCATTGAAAAGTTCTTTTTCATACCCACCCTTTTATACAACGGGCCGGTTACCCTTTCACGCGCGAAGTCATCAACCGTTTCGGTCGAAGTAATAAGCGGCGATGCAAATCCGCTTTCAAAAAAACGAACAAAGCGCGAGGAAAGAAAACGGGTGCACGACAAAATACAGCTCTCCTGTACGAGCCGTTTTGCAGTGCCCTGCTTATAGTTCTTTTTCCTCGCTTTACTCATCTTTATTCTCCGTTATTTTCGCCCTCTAACTTGGCTATCAAGTCAGGGCGCTTCGATTCGGTTCGCGCACGGCTTTGCTCTTCCTTCCAGCGGCGTTGCTTTGCATGGTCGCCGTTGATAAGCACCTCGGGGACCTCCAAGCCTTCGAAAACGCGGGGACGTGTGTACTGAGCGTGCTCAAGAAGTCCGTTTTGCAGGCTTTCCTCGGAATAGCATTCCGAAGAAGGAAGAACACCGTCGATAAGACGCGAAACGCAGTCGACAACTATTGCGGCAGGCAATTCTCCGCCCGTAAGCACGTAGTCACCTACCGAAAGCTCCTCGTCGACCTCAAGCTCGATAATACGCTCATCGATGCCCTCGTAATGTCCGCAAAGCAATATAAGGTTATCATACTTTGTAAGCTCTTCCGCCTTCTTTTGATCGAAAAGCGAGCCTTGGGGCGACATATAGATAACCCTGGTCGTACCCGAAAGGCGGCCTTTGACGGCGCGGATGCAATCGACGACCGGCTGGCACATCATGACCATACCGTATCCGCCGCCGTAGGGTGCATCGTCAACCTTACGGTGCTTGTCCTTAGTATAATCGCGGATGTCGGTACATTTGACAGAAATAACACCCTTGGCGGATGCTCTGCCTAAAATACTCGCTTCGAATATCGGTTCAAGAGAATGGGGAAAAAGCGTAAGCACTTCGAAATTCATCTTAGCCTCCTACGCTTCAAATCCGTCAATCAAACGGATAACTACACCCGACTGCGGATCGGCACTTACAATAAATTCCGAAACCGCAGGGATTATGTAATTTTTTTCACCTTCGACAAAATAGATATCCGACGCCATTCCCTCTTCGATGCGCTTCAGCTTTCCGATAACGCCGCCGGTGCTTTCGTCAATAACGTCAACACCGATAAGGTCATCGTTATAAAAAACGCCGTCGGGAAGTGTGATATCCTCACGGTCGAAGTATACCGTTCTGCCGGTGAGGGCGGATGCGGAGTTCCTATCCTCGTATCCGACAAATATTACGGTAGAAACCGTTTCGCGGAAGGCCTTTACCTCCAACGGACGCTTTCCCTCGGGATCGAGGTACAGGTACTTTACGCCCGACAGGAATTCGATGCTGTCGCACCAACATTCAAATCGAAGCTCGCCCTTGAGTCCGCGCGGAGAGTTCAGCCTTCCTGCTTCAAGAAAACGCTTCATCAGATAATATCAACGATAACGCGTTTGTTCTCTTTTGCGGCCGCCGCACGCATTACTGTACGAATGCTTTTTGCGATCTTGCCTTCTTTTCCGATGACTCTGCCCATATCGTGCTTCGCCACCGAAAGTTCGAGAACTACGGTGTCACCGCTAACCTTTTCGGTCACCAAAACCGAATCGGGATCCTCGACGATAGCTTTTGTGATATCGAGAAGAATCTGTTTCATTAATCTAATACTCCGCTCTTCTTAAGAAGATCTCTTACGGTGTCGGTGGGTTGTGCGCCGTTGCTGATCCACTTCTTTGCCTTTTCTGCGTCGATCTTAACCTCTGCAGGGTTGGTCATAGGATTGTAGTAGCCTACTTCTTCGATGAATCTGCCATCGCGAGGATAACGGGAATCCGCAACAACGATTCTGTAGTGGGGAGCCTTCTTTGCACCCATTCTTCTGAGTCTCATCTTAACTGCCATTTTGAGTTTCCTCCAAAAAATTTAATACTTATTTATTAAAATGGGAATTTAAATCTTCCCTTTTTACCTTTTTTACCCATGAATTGCTTCATCATTTGCTTTGTTTGCTCATATTGCTTGAGCAAGCGGTTGACCTCCTCGACCGAGCGACCGCTTCCCGCCGCGATCCTGCGCTTGCGCGAGGAATTTAAAACGTCGGGGTGATTGCGCTCGTAAGGTGTCATCGAAAGAATTATCGCTTCGGTATGAGCCAACGCCTTTTCATCGATTTTGGCGTTGTTCAATGCCGAGGGCTTAACGCCGGGCATCATACCGAGCAGAGATTCCATCGAACCCATATTTTTAATGCTTGCAAGCTGATCGAGAAAATCGGTAAGCGTAAAGCTTTGCTCGCGGAACTTGCGTTCCATTTCAGCAGCCTTCTTTTCATCGATCTGCTGTTCGGCCTTTTCGATAAGGGTAAGCACGTCACCCATACCGAGTATACGCGATGCCATTCTGTCGGGGTGGAACGGCTCGATGCAATCGAGCTTTTCTCCCGTACCGATAAGCTTTATCGGCTTGCCGGTGATATACTTAACCGAAAGCGCCGCACCGCCGCGCGTGTCGCCGTCCATCTTTGTGAGGATGACGCCGGTAATATCCAAAAGATCGTTGAAGCTCTTTGCGACGTTGACCGCATCCTGACCGGTCATTGCATCGACAACGAGCAAGATTTCGGTAGGTTCGGCAACCTCTTTAACACGCTTGAGCTCCTGCATAAGCTCTTCATCAACGTGAAGACGGCCCGCAGTATCGATAATAACGGTATCAAAGCCGTATTTTATCGCGTGCTTTATTGCCTCCTTGGTAGTTTCGGCAGGATCGTTGGTGCCGCGTTCGAAAACGGTGGCGCCGACCTGCTCACCGACGACCTGAAGCTGAGTTATTGCGGCAGGGCGATAGATGTCGCAAGCGACGAGCAAGGGGTTCTTACCCTGCTTTTTGAACATTTTTGCCAGCTTACCGCAATGGGTGGTTTTACCCGAGCCCTGAAGGCCGCACATAAGAATTACTGTCGGGGGCTTGGGAGAAACGTTTATTTTTTGATTGGTGCCTCCCATAAGGGTGACCAATTCTTCGTTAACGATTTTAACGATCTGCTGTGCGGGAAGAAGACTTTCCAGCACGTCGTTGCCGACAGCGCGTTCGGAAACGCGAGCAACGAATTCCTTAACGACCTTGAAGTTAACGTCCGCTTCGAGCAAGGCGAGCTTGATTTCGCGCATACCTGCCTTAACGTCGGCTTCGGTAAGCTTGCCTTTGTTGCGGAACTTCGAAAAGGCGTTTTGCATCTTATCTACAAGACTTTGAAACATTACAGCTCTCCTATTATCGATTCGGCAAGACGGTGGATATGCTCCACGTCGTTGCTTGCGCTTATTTCGGTTGCGAGTTGCGAAATGCTTTCCGATCTGGCACAAAAGCCAAGCGAAGCCTCAAGTGAATTTAAGGTTTCGAGCGCATGCTTTATCGCATCGCGCACACCTTGACGCGTAATGCCGCAATTTTCGCTTATTTCGGCAAGTGAAAGATCTTCGTTATAATAAAGATCGATCACGTCCCTTTGCCTTTCGGAAAGCACCTTACCGTAGATATCAATAAGACGGCAGATGTATGCGCGGTCCTGATTCACGGTAAACACCCCCAAAAAAGCTCAAAGGTCTGTAAAGTAATTTTCTTTACAGACCGTATTATACACGCAGTAAACCGCTTTGTCAATACATATTTTGCTTTATTTTCGCCGTTCCTCGGTTATTTTCTATGCAAAATGTTACATTTTTGCAATTTTTGTCATTTTCACCGAGCATAAGTGATGCTACCGCCTCCTCGGCAAGGCGCTGGGTCATTCGCGCTACCGCACGGGCAGTTTTCGTTTTTGTTAAATCGAGTGCATTTAATGCAAAGTCCTCGGCAAATTCGCCGCTTACACCCATATAGGCAAGCCTTTGCGAAAGCTCGTCAAGCTTTCGGCCCGCGACCTCCAAAAGCTCGTTTTTACCGAGCTGTGAAAAGAAGACCGTTTCATCAACTCTGTCTGCAAATTCGGGCGAAAGCTCCTTCAAAGCACCCGCAGAAGCGGTATTGTCGCCGAAGCCGATGCCGCCAAGCGTTCCTTTGACGTTTGCGGTCATAATAACTATCGTATTGTCAAACCGCACCGTTTGCCCCATTGAATCGGTCAGCACGCCCTCGTCAAGCAGCTGAAGCAATAACGCGCGAACGGATACGTCCGCCTTTTCTATCTCATCGAAAAGCAAAAGCGAATAGGGATTTCTCCTCACCCTTTCGGTCAGTGCACCGCCGGTATCGCAGCCGACGTAGCCGGGAGGCGAGCCGATCAGCTTTGAAACGCTGTGAGGCTCTGAAAACTCCGACATATCAAGCCGTATAAAGGAATTGCTTCCGCAAAACACCGCTTCGGCAAGAGCCTTCGCACATTCAGTCTTACCTACCCCCGGACTTCCGACAAAAAGAAACGATGCGTTCGGTCTGCCGCCGTTTCGCGCCCCGACTCTTGCACGGCGCACCGCGTTGCAAAGCGAATCGATTGCCGCATCCTGCCCTACGATACGCTCTTTAAGGCGTGCTTCAAGACCGACGAGCCTGTTTTTTTCGGACATATCGGGATTGGTTATCGGTATCCCCGTATTTTTTTCGATAACGGCTTCAATATCGCTTTCGGTAACTCTTTGCTTCTTACCCGACTTGCTGCCATGCATCCTTTTGCTTGCTGATGCTTCATCTATAAGATCGATAGCCTTATCGGGAAGCATTCTGTCAGGAATATAGCGTGAGGATAAAGCGATCGCGCTTTTTATCGCCTTATCGGTTATTATCACGTTGTGAAATTTTTCGTAGCGTTCCTTCAGTCCCAAAAGCATTTTTTCGCAATCGGCATTATTCGGCTCATCGACACCGATCGATTGGAATCTGCGCTCAAGCGCGCGGTCGCGCTCGATCGTTTCGCGGTATTCCTTAAAGGTTGTTGCTCCAATAATGCGTATCTCTCCCCTCGCAAGTGCGGGTTTGAGGATATTCGACGCATCTATCGCGCCCTCGGCACCGCCTGCACCGACGATCGTGTGAAGCTCGTCGATAAACAGAATAACGTCACCTGCACTTTTGACCTCGTCAAGAATATTTTTTATTTTTTCCTCAAACTCGCCGCGGTATTTCGTGCCTGCAACGATTGAGGACAGCTCGATGCTCATTATCCGCTTATCCTTTAATCCGTCGGGTACGTCGCCGTTTGCAATGCGAGACGCAACCGATTCTACTATCGCCGTCTTGCCGACGCCTGCCTCCCCAACCAAGCAGGGATTGTTTTTCGAGCGTCTTAACAAGATCGAAATAAGCCGTTCTTCCTCGTTTCTTCTGCCGATAACAGGATCAACACAAGCCTTTTTTGCCTTTTCGGTAAGGTTAGTGGAATTTGCATCCAAAAGCGGCGTGGGCTTCGGCTTCTTCACGTAAAAGGACTGTGAGACCGAAACGTCATCTTCGTCGGGTGTACAAGCATCGTCGTAATATTCCTCGAGTATTTCGAGCAATTCATTTACATCCACCCTGCTTTCCCGAAGCAAACGTGTAGCAACGCATTCCTCGCGAAGCATCGAAATGAAAAGATGCTCAACGCCGACGCTCTGCGCACCGCACGCGCCTGCCGAAAGAGAAGCACGCAGAATAATTCTGCGGCATATAGGCGTCATATCGTCACCCGAAAGGGTCGTTTTACAGCCCATACCGACGATGCCGACAATGCGTTTTTGCGTTTCGGCGTATTCAACACCGCGCTCAGCCAACATTCGGCAGGGCACGCTTCCGTCATCCTTAAGCACTCCCAAAAGCAGATGCTCGCTTCCGACGTAGGAATGACCAAGCTCCTTTGCCGCAAGCAGAGCGGCGGTTATGACCCGCTTGGCCTCCTCCGAAAAACGTTTTGTAAGTTCACCCACTGCAAATATATCCTCCAAAATATCGTTATTTTATAATATGTAAAAAAATACAAAAAGGTTATACTTCCCTCTTCCATTTTACGTTTGCTTGTGTTATACTGTAAACGGAAAGGAGGTAAGGATATGAACGGCGATTACGAATATGAAAACCAACCGACACAGCAACCCGCAAGACCGCAAAACGCAAACAGAAAGATCGTAAAAAAAGCGGCAAGGAAACGCAGAAGAAGCTCGTTTTCCTTCACAGCATTTTTAGCTGTCTTAATTGTATTCTTGGCTTTTTATCTGGCAATTAGTCTTTTCATTGCCGGTTCTATCTATTATTCCTTCAATTCCACCGCAAAAAACACCGAAATCTACTCGCTTAACGTGATTTATGACGAAACAGTAGTTTTCAAGGCAAGTGCAAGCGCCGTCAATAACGAATACGGTCTTTACATTCCGTTTGAATCACTTTCATCCATAGCAAACATCGGTCTTGCCGGCGACGGCGACGACGTTACTATGTTTATAATCGGCAGCGATAACCGAATCAAATGCATGAAAAATTCCTCGCTTGTGGTGATCAACGATAATCCTATCCGTATTTCCGCACCCATACTTTATGAAAACGGCGATTATCTTATCCCCGTTTTACTTGTTGAAAACTATATCAACGGCATCGACGTAATTTATGACGACGAAGAAATGATTTGCAACGTTGTTAACGATATCGGCAAATCGGATATCGAGCTTACGCTTCACCTTCCCGAGGAAATGGAAAAGGCAGATTTCCCCGATTCCTATAAGGACTATATTTACGAGGTAAGCGGCCCTAACGAGTAATATATAAAATACCGCAGACTCTTATAAGCCTGCGGTATTTATTTTTATTTGAATTTGGTCAACGCCATCCGTTTTTGCTCAACAGCAAAACAGAATCGTTTTTGCCGTAGCAGAATTCCAACCACGGTTGAGAAGTCAGAGGAAGATCAAAATCTCTGTACATATACACTTTGATCCACCCCTTGCATTCCCCCTCGGGAAACGTAATATAGATATCCTCAAAATAATTCGGCGTTATAGCGTCATAACCGAAAAAAACGTCCTCGACATTTGCAATATATTTATCGTTATCATAATAATCGGGATATTCCTTTGTATATTTATCGGGCAGGTTCATTATTTCGCAGCCCTCGCCCTCCACTATGATATATATCGGCTTACCTGCAAGCCGCGACCGTTCTAACTCGCTTAAATTGCTTCCGATGCCAACCTTAAATTTTATTGTGCGCGAATTTCTTATATCAAACGAATCGCTTTCGGCAGATACGGTAATTTCATGAAAATAACGGTCACCCATCTGTCCGCCGCCCGACTCCACAATAAAGGTTTTGTCTTCGGGCTTAAAGAAATCACAGGACGGCAATAACAAAAACGAAAGTATCAATACGAGCGATATAACTGTTTTAAACGGTTTCATAATCTTATCTCCAACAGAAAAAGCCCGCATAATACGGGCTTTTTGAATTATTCGATCGGTTCGATAACACCGTATTGGTTATCGTCTCTCTTATAAACGACGTTGTACCGTCCTGTATCGGAATTAAGGAACATATAAAAGTTATGCTGCAAAAGGTTCATTTGCAAAATCGCTTCTTCAACCGTCATAGCGTGCATTTCAAAGCGTTTTACCTTTGCAACCGCAATTTCCTCTTCGGCTTCAACAAGGTCTGCTTCGGCAAAATACTCCTTCTTGACGTGAACCTTCTTTTCCAAACGGGTGCGGTTTTTTCTTATCTGACGCTCGATATTTTCCATTGCGGTATCAAGGGCGCATTTATAGTCCTTATCCGAAATTTCGGAACGGAATATCGAGCCGTTACGGTAGATGGTCAGTTCGATCCTTTCGCCGATCTTTGTACTGCTTAAGGCGACAGTTGCCTCGGTTTCGGGCGAGAAGAATTTATCGAGCTTGGAAAGCTTCTTCTCGATCCATTCGCGTACGTCATCGGTGAGGGTAAACTTCTTTGTGATGATTCTGGTTTTCATAACGCCATCTCCTTATTCAATATATATCTAAGACAGTCATCCTGTCTGTATAAATTCTAACACACACAAGCGTATCTGTCAAGTAATTTTCATTATAGCAGATTAATTTTGTGGATTATTTACAATTTTATAACAGATTGCACAAAAAAGAAAAAGAAGACGCTTTTCGCAGTCTTCTTTAAATGCTTATTTTCTTCGTTTTTTGTCGCGGTTAAGCGTTGACAGCTTTTCATCGCTTACCGATTTAAAGGATGAAAGCATCGATTCAAAATCGGGCTTTTTCTTTTCGCGCAGGTTTTCGATAAGCGAAAGTGCAATCTTGCCGTTATCGGTCGAAATAACCGTCGCGGTCACGCTTTCGCCCTTTTTGATAAACGCGCGGATATCGTTGACGAATGAATTTGAAAGCTTTGATATATGGATCATACCGACGCTTCCGTCCTCCAATTGAACGAATACGCCATAATCGGTAACGCCGCTAACGGTTCCCGAAACAGATTGACCGACCTTGTATTCCATATAATCAGCTCCTATTCACCGATGTCGTATTTAAAGATTATTTCGTTGGGCTTTCTGAAACCGCGTTCTCTTGCAATACGTTCGATAAATGCTTCGTCAACAGGCGTGTTGATACGAAGCTCAAGCTCATCGATCTCGTCCTGCTTTTGCTCCATCTTTTCGACAAGAGCATCGCGTTCGGCACGAAGTTCGTTCATTGTGACTTGAAGATTGATGACCGAAACGAAAAGAAATATGAATATAAACACAAACGCGGCGCGAATGATTAAATTAGCGCGTACCGGCTTTTTATTTGTCATTTTAACAGTCCTTTCGGTATTAATACCGCTTTTTTGCAGTAGTTTTTTGTATATATCCGGCGCGAAAGACGTTTTAATTTAACGCTTATGCGCATTTTTATCGAGGTGAATAATTTTTCGATCCGTCTGAGCAATTTGACGACAAGCATCATCACCAAGCGGCTTACGGTAAGTCGCCATGTCAAAAAGCCGATAAAGGCAAGGGCAAGAGCGTAAAACCGCACTCTGCCATAGGACAGATTGAAGAAAAGAATAAGCAGACAAACCGTTGAAAAAACGCAAAACAGAATGTCCGAAAAGAAAATCAGAATCGCATTTTGCTTACGGTTCAGACGAAACAGGCGGAAAACATCATACACAGCGCAGAGAAACGCACCGAGCACAAATGCCCACGCGGCAAGAGCCGTGTGAAGAAGATATTCGTTGTTCACCTATTTTCTGCCGAATGAAAAACGCTTTTTCTTAGGCGAATCGTCAAAATAAACGATCGCCTGAATATTTCCGTCGACCGAAACGTCGCCGTTTTCAAGCGAAAGGTTTTTGATCGTAAGACCCTCGCCGCTGATGTTAAGCAGATTTTCACCCACCGAAAGACTTACAAGATTTTCGTCAAAGCTGAGCACTTCGTCAACGGCGGTGATGTTTAAAATATTTCTCGAATCGAGTGTAAGGGTATGCTTTTTTTGATTCATTTTCCGTCCCTCCGTTTAAAGAGTATGACGGATAAAGATAATTTATTCCAAAACCTCATACATTTCCGAGGCTTCGGCTTTTTTTGTTGTTTCGGAAATGGCAACAACGCGGAATTTCGTTGCACGACTGCCGTATTTGACCTCGATAATATCGCCTATCTTAACGTCATAAGAAGGCTTTACAACCTTGCCGTTTACCGAAACGAGATTTTCGCCGCACGCTTCGTTTGCAACGGTGCGACGCTTGATTATGCGCGATACTTTAAGATATTTATCCAATCTCATATAACAAACCAAAACGACCAACAAGGCAGGGGGTCACCCTGCCTTGGTCAATTTATATTTATTTATTAACTACGCTCTTAAGATCCTTACCTGCGACGAATACGGGAGCCTTGGAAGCAGGGATGCTGATTTCATCCTGAGTGTGGGGGTTACGGCCAACTCTTGCAGCTCTTTCCTTAACCTTAAAGGAACCGAAGCCTGCGATCTGAACCTTACCGCCGGTAGCGAGTTCGGATTCGATTGCCTTAAATACTGCGTTTACTGCTGCTTCAGCATCTTTCTTTTTAAGATTAGCGTTAGTTGCTACAAATTCTACGAGTGTGGACTTGTTCATAATTGATAAATTCCTTTCAAAAATATATTATATGCGCTTATTATATCATCATTTTTCCCTGTTCGCAAGGGTTTTTTGCACTTTTTTCGCCAAATTACGCTCTTATGTGACTATTTTTTGTCAATTTTTCTTTGCTTCCTGCCAAAACGACTCTTTTTCCTCGCGCGAGGCTTCGGTAACCGTCTTTCCCGAGGCAAGACAAAGCGCCTCGACCTTTTCAAAACGCTTTAAGAACTTTTCGTTTGCATTGTAAAGCGCTTGCTCGGAATCGACACCTGCCAATCTCGCGGCATTGACGATCGAAAGCAAAAGATCGCCGAATTCCTCCTCGATTTGTGCTTGGTCTTTTCCCGAAAGGGCTTCCTTTACCTCGTCGACTTCCTCGTAAACCTTTTGAAGAGCTTCGCTTGCATCGTCGAAATCGAATCCCATTTTACGAGCTTTTTTGCCCAATTTTTCGGCACGCATAAGCGCGGGCAACGAAGGTGTTATCGAGCGCAAGACCTCGGTATCGCTTTTTTGCTCCTTGGTTTCGCGCTTTATCTTATCCCAATTTGCAAGCACGTTTTCGCTTCCGCTTACAACAACATCGCCAAAGACGTGTGGATGGCGGACGATAAGCTTTTTGCATATATCGGTACAAACGTCGTCAATCGAAAAGTTGCCGTTTGCTTTTGCAATATCCGAATGAAAGACCACCTGAAGCAAAACGTCGCCAAGCTCCTCGCGCATTATTTCGGGATCGTTTTTGTCGATACCCTCGATAAGCTCATAGGTCTCCTCCAAAAGATCGCGACGGATGGTCGAATGAGTTTGCTCCGCATCCCAAGGACAGCCGCCCGGTGCGCGCAATATTTGCATTATTTCGACAAGATCGTCGAAGCTATAGTTTTGTTTTTGAAGCAAGGTTTCTTTTGACATATTTATTCCTCAATGATCGCATCCTGCTTTTTCAGCAAGCCCGTTGCGATAAGCTTATTTGCAATTCTGTTGCCGAAGGGCAACAATCTGACCTCATCCTCTTTAATGGCACGCAACACAAGCACCGATACCACATAGGAAACGACGAGTGCGATGCCGGAAACAAGAAGTATAACGAGCGAAGCCATTCTCGTTTCGTTGCTTCCGCCGTCGATCACGCTCCAAAGCGCCTTCGCACCTATATACGCTCCGTATGTAGCGACCGCAGAGATTGCGCCGCAAAGCAAAGGACGCGCAAACATAGAAGCCATTTTAAGCTCGACACCGCATCTTCTTCTGAGGAAGAAGATATCGATAAGCATTACGATGCAATAGCAAACGAGCGAGGACAACGGCGCTGCATAGATTCCGAGCGGACTGTAAAGAAGCGCATACTCAACACCCGTAAGCACACCGATACCGATAAGCACGGCGAAGAAAGGAAGATGGGGCTTGCCATAGGCATTGAGAAGCGAATTTGTTGTTGAAACGATTGAAATAAAGAACACCGCAAACGCAAGCACGCAAAGCGACGTCGAAGCCGCATCGAGCGCTGTTATAACGCTTCCGTTTGCCATCGTCAGAGGTACAGACCACTTGCCCGCGCCGTAAAGAAGCGAGATGCAATGTCTGCCTGTAACGAGCAGAAAAACACCGCAGGGTACGGCGATTATGCCCGAAACGCGTATCGCCTGCTTTGTAAGATTTGCGGCGGTCGCTTTCCTTTTAACAGCAAGCGCGCCCGAAATTGCAGGCAGGATGCTTGTCGCGATCGGAAAGACGAGCGTTGCGGGAAGAAGGTCGTAAATCGGGACCGAAAGTCCGGTATAAGCCGAATAAAGCGTTTTTGCAACCGAAACGCTTTCGCCCGAATCGACAAGACAGTTGACGATAATAACCGTATCCAAAAACTGCGAAAAGTAAAGCGCTGCCGCGGTAAGCGTTACGGGGAGTGCAACAAGCACGATAAGCTTCATCAATTTTTTGTCGCTGTCAACGGTAGGATCGCTTGTGTTCGGCTTGCATTTTTTGGTAAAGGTGCGATATATGAGTATGAACACCATTGCAAAAAACGTACCGACGGTAACACCGCAAATCGCACACGCCGCCTGAACGGGAATGCTTGCACCGCAATGGTTTGCATAAATAACCGCGCCAAGACCTGCGGTCAGCTTGAAAAACGCCTCGATAAACTGCGATATCGCGGTCGGGTACATATTTCGCAACCCCTGAAAATAACCGCGCACCGCCGCACAGATGCATATAAAAAACAAAGCGGGAGCGATCGTTTGCATTGCCAACGCGCTGTCGGAATGCCCCGTCAATTTTGCAATATCGGGTGCAAAAATGATAAGCGCCGCCGCAAAAACAAAGCCGATGACACCAAACACGAGTATCGCAAGCTTAGCAATGCGATTCGCCTCGATACCTCTGCCCTTTTCGTTACTTGCGGCAACCAATTTGCTCACCGCAACGGGAAGTCCGCTGGTAGAAAGCATAAACAGCATTGCATAGATCGAATAGGCGGCATTGAAAACGCCGATGCTTTCGCCCATTATGTTCGTGAGCGGTATCTTATAAACCACCCCGATTATTTTTACCGCAAAGCTGGCAATAGTCAGAATTACCGCCTCGCGAAGAAAGCTTCTGCCCTTTTGGGCGGAAGTGTTTTTTACTTCTTCGTTCATTGCTTTAAATAAACTCTCTTAAAAGCGAATTTTCGGGGATATATTCATCTGAAATCTGTTGGAACGGTTCAAGCACCTTAATAAGCCCCTGCGCGTTTTCGTAATGAGCGCTGTCGCTCTTAACAGTGCTTAAAAGCGCAATCGCATCATCGTTGAGGATGCTTCTTTCATACGGGAAAAAGGTGTTTATCTCAACGTCGGCATATTTGCGGAAGGGCTCGATTGCCTCGACCTCGTTCAATTTCACGTTATCCCAAAGCGTATAGGTGTGCTCGGCGCTTGCCGCACGGTGACGCGAATCACGCACCATTCGGCGAACGAAACGGCAATCGGTTCCGTCATTTGCATCCGCATAAAGATAAATGCGGAAAATTTCGTGACTTTCGGGAGCCTTTTCAAAAAGCTCCAAATTCAAAGCGTGCAAGCCCTCGATTATCACCAAGTCGCCCTTGATGAGCTTGATGCGGCGGTAATCGTCTATTCTCTTTTTGGTTTTGAAGTCAAAAAACGGAATCGCCGCTTCGTTGCCTTCAAGCAGATCCTTAAAGGTTTGACGTATCAAATCGGCACGCAAGCTGTTTATCGATTCGATATCACGCGTGCCGTCGGGAAGATAAACGCTTTCGTCAAGGTTGCGGTAATAATCGTCGAGCGAAACGGTATGCGCCCTCCTGCCCGATGCGTTGATAAGCTCCGACAGCTTGCGCGTTGTCGTTGTCTTGCCTGCGCAAGAGCCGCCCGTTATAAGCACGAGCTTTATGCGTTCGTCGTCGGTTATGCGCTTTGCCGTGTTGATAAGCGTTGTTTCGTAATTATGCTCGTCTTCGCGGATTTTCTTAATAAGTTCTTGATTCAATTAAATTTCATCCTTTCGGTGTTGAGCAAAGAACGCCTTTGCCTCCTCGTATCCCAAGCTTTTTTCCATGCTTAAGTATTCATAAGGATATTTCGGGAAGGCGTGTCTTAAAATATCGTTGCGATCCTCGCTTACAAGCTTGGTTATCGAGCCTGCGCCGCAAGCGAATACCGTCGAATGCTCCTCCATCATCAGCACGTTATAAAGGTTTTCCTTACCGGGCAAGGTATATCCCGTATTTTCGGCGTTGCCGACGGTGTTTTTTTGACGGTAAAGATAATAAGGCGCATAACCGAACGATTTCAAGCGCGAGCGCGCATATTCAACCGAGCTCCTCGCAAAATCGCCCTGCGGATCGTAAAATCCGTCGCCGACGAAACGAATCGTCGCCGCGTTTTTGATGGAAAGAGTATGTACCGTAATATTTTGGAATCCGAGATCAATAACGTCGTCAACGCTCTTTTTAAAGCTTTCCTCGGTATCGCCCGGCAAGCCTGCGATAAGGTCGGCATTTACCGTGTCAAAGCCGATATTCATTGCAATTTCGGCGGCATCGAAGAATTGCTTGCTCGAATGCTTTCTTCCTATCTGCTCCAAAACGAAATCGCTTGTCGTTTGGGGATTTATGCTTATTCTTTTAACGCCGTTTTCCTTTACGGCTTTAAGCTTTTCATAGGTTACCGTATCGGGTCTTCCTGCTTCAAAAGTATATTCGGTATTTGCATTAATATCCACACTTTGGTTGATGGTGGATAAAAGACGGTTGATTTGAAATTCATCGAGAATCGAGGGTGTGCCGCCGCCGATATATACCGAGCGCACACGCATACCCAATTTTTTTATCATCTCACCCGTTTCGCGAATATCGCGCATAAGCTTTTCAAGATATTCGGGTATCAACGAGAAAAGACGCGCGTTGCTGTAGGACACAAACGAGCAATAATCGCACCTTGTGGGACAAAACGGGATAGAAACGTAAAGTCCGCAATCGTTGGGCTTGATATCCGCAAGCATTTTTTGCTGAAGAAGCGCCGTTTCGACCGAAAGCGTCGATTTTTCGTTCGACACCTCGTAATCGCGGTTGAAAAGGGTTATCACCTGCTCGGCGGTATAGCCGCGGTCGAGATAATATTTTGCGCGCTTTACGGGGCGCAAGCCCGTAATATAGCCCCAAGGCAGACCGAAGCCGAAAAGCTTTTCGCCTGCTTCGAGAAATGCCTTTCCGAGCGCGTTCATCGCATAAAAATCGTCATTCATAGGAATCGACGGAGTGTATGCGCCCGAAAAGCTTCCTTCGGCGGAAAGATTGCCGCTGCCCAGCGTTACACGGGCGGTAAAGCAATTCTTTTCGGTTTCTTCAAGGTAAAAACGCGCGTAATTTTCGCTTTCAAAGCCATCCTTAAACTTTTCGCCGGGGAAATAAAGCAGACAAAGCGTTTGAAAATAATAATCGTTAAGATACGGGGTGCGGTTATCTATGATAAGTTTCATTTACGAAGCTCCCGTGTATCTATTATTACATTAATAGGGCCGTCGTTATGCACCGAAATATCCATATGTGCGCCGAAAACGCCCGTAACCGTCGGCAAAACCTTGCCGATTTCCGAAGCGAGCGCATCAAACATTTTTTTGCCGTCATCATATTTTGCGGCGTGGGTGCAATCGGGACGGAAGCCGCGAGTTACTCTGCCCGCAAGCACAAAATTGGAAATGAGCATAACGCTTCCGCCTACTGCAGATGCGTTAAGCGATAATTTTCCCTGCTCGTCGATAAAAACGCGCAAGCCCGAAATTTTATTTGCCATTTTCAAAAGGTCTTCCTCGGTATCGTCGTCAAACACGCCGATATAAGCTACCAGACCCTTTTCGATTTTTGAAACTACTTCACCGTCCACAACACATTGCGCGCTGTGGACACGTTGTACAACTGCTCTCATAAGCTTCCTCTGGAAACCTCACGCACGCCTTTTATGCGGTGGAGGCTGGAAATAATGTTCTTTAAATGGTCGACACCGCTGCACTTGATACCGACAAGCGTTATCATTTCGCCTGCATTTTCACGGGTTGCGAGCGACGTGATAGCCACCTTCATATCGGTAAGCGCAAGAGTGATGTCGGCAATAAGGTGGGGTGTATATTCGGCTATAATGCTCAAAACCGCTTCAAAGCTGCCAACGTTTTGACGGTTGAGCTTTTCCTACCACGAAGCGCCCACCCAGACGACCTAAGTGGGATCGTAGCCAT